>JACPCH010000011.1 GCA_016179875.1 Candidatus Rokuibacteriota bacterium
GCGAGCGGGAGCGCGGTCAGCGTGACCGCCGCCAGCGCGCGGGGCTCGGCGGCGCGCACCGCCGCCAGCAGCGCCAGCCCCAGCACGACCACGGCCCCGACGACGTAACGCGGCTCGACGTGGATCAGCGCGTAGCCGCCGAGCGGGACCAGCGCGAAGACCGCCAGGGCGACTTCGCGGCGCGTCCAGCCGGGGCGGCCGGCGAGCAGGATCAGGACGGCGAGCCCGACCGCGAGCGGCAGCAAGCGCAGGGTGAGCCGCCCGTAGGCGCGCGCGCTCCGCCGGAGGGCGGCCGCGTGGTCCGCGACCGAGAACCGCATCGCGGCGCCCGCGTGCCAGTACCCCGGGTCGAGCCAGAGCGGCAGCGTCCCGCCGACGGGCCGGGCGAACTCCCAGACGGCGGGCGCGTCGAGCACCCGGCGGGGCGGGTGCTCGAGCGCCCAGCCCGCGGGCCGGGCGCCGGGATAGGCGAACATCGGCGGCGCGTACTCGCGGTTCACCAGCCAGAGGTAGTTCAGGCGCGCGTTCTCTCCGGGCGTGAAGCGTCCGGCCCGCGCCGAGACCGCGCCGATCCACGGGCCCGTCACCACGACGAACGCGGCGAGCGCGAGGAGCACCCGCGGCGCGGCGCGCCGGCGGTCGGGCGCCCGCGGCGAGCGGCAGCGCGACGGTCTTGGCCAGGGCGCCGGCGCCGAGGGCCGCGCCGAACAGGACGGCCTCGCGCGGGCCCACGCGCCCGTCGGCCCAGCGGCCGAGCCACCCGGCGGCCAGCAGGGTGAGCGCGAGGACGAGCAGGTCGGGCGTCACGAGCCGGAGCGTCACCATGTGGAGCGCGGCGACGAGGAAGAGCGCCGAGCCCCAGGCCCGCCACGCCCACGCGGGCCACCCGGGCGAACGCGGGGCCGCGTTCGCCAGCAGGAACTCGAGGCTCGCGAGCGCGCCGAGGTAGAGGAGGAAGTTGACGGCGTGGACCAGCGGGAACTCCCACGCCGGCGAGGGCCGGAGGAGCCCGACCGCGGCGCCGAGGATCACGGCGTAGAGCGGCGGCCAGTAGGCGCTGACCGCCTGCGCGAGGTCGCCCCGGACGAAGGCGTCGCCGAGGTCGAGGTACGAGACGCCGTCGGGGTTCATGTCGTGGCGGCTCGCCCAGGCCTGGAGCGCGCCCAGCGCCACGGCGAGCGCCCAGCCGGCCAGCCGGAGACGCCGGAGCCCGGCGGCGCTCACCGCCTACAGGCGCAGCGACTTGAGGTAGGCGCGGAAGTCGTCGGCCAGGTCGGGACGGGCCAGGGCGAACTCGACCGTCGCCTTGAGGAACCCGAGCTTGTCGCCGGTGTCGTAGCGCCGGCCCTCGAACTCGACCGCGTACATCGGGCGGCGGCGGCGCAGCGCCTTGAGGGCGTCGGTGAGCTGGATCTCGCCCCGCCGGTCGGCCCGCGTCTCGGCGAGCAGATCGAAGACGTCCGGCGTGAGGACGTAGCGGCCGACGATCGACAGGTCGGACGGCGCCTCCTCCGGCCGCGGCTTCTCGACGAGGTCGAGGATCTCGTAGACGTTGTCCTCGAGCGGACGCGCCGCGATCACGCCGTACTGCGCGAGCCGCTCGCGCGGGACGCGCTCGACGGCCAGCACCGGGCCGCCGTGGCGCTCGAAGACGTCGAGGAGCTGGCGCATGCACGGCACCGGCGCCGGGGCGAAGATGTCGTCGCCGAGGAAGACGCCGAAGGGCTCGGCCCCGACGAGCGGACGCGCGCACAGGATCGCGTGGCCGAGCCCGAGCGGCTCCTTCTGCCGCACGTAGGAGACCGACGCCAGCTCGGAGATCGTCTTGATCTGGGCCAGCTCCTCCACCTTGCCGCGGTCGTTCAGGTAGTACTCGAGCTCCCAGGCGGCGTCGAAGTGGTCCTCGATCGCGCGCTTGCCCCGGCCGGTCACGATGATGATCTCGGCGAGGCCCGAGGCCACCGCCTCCTCGACGACGTACTGGATCATCGGCTTGTCGACCAGCGGCAGCATCTCCTTGGGCTGGGCCTTGGTGGCCGGAAGGAAGCGGGTGCCGAGGCCCGCGGCCGGAAACACGGCCTTGCGGACGATCATGGGCTCATCATACTCCGGCGCCGCCGGATCACGCCGTACGCGATCACCCAGGTGACGGCGCCGGCGACGGCGCCGACGAGCGTGGTCCCGACGACGAGCGCGAGCGACAGGCCGCGCAGGAGCGCCACCGCCTCGCGCCACGAGACCCTCCACGAGGCGGCGAGCAGGCCCGCGACCTCGGCGGCGTCGCGCGCCGACTCGCCCGGGACCAGCCGGCCGCCGACCCAGAGCGCCGCGCCGTACACGAACGGCGCGAACCACGGCAGGTTGAGCCACGCGCCGGTGACGGTCGCGGCCTTGTTGAGGCGGCACCCGGTCGCGACGACGAGCGACAGGAGCGTCTGGAGCCCGTAGAGGGGCGTGCAGGAGATGAAGACGCCGACCGCCAGCGCGAGCGCGATGCGCCAGGGCGGGTCGTCCAGGCGGAGCAGCGCCGAGAGCCGCGCCCCGAGCGCCCGCGGCCCGCCCCTCACCCCCGCGGCCTCCCCCGCCCGACGCCCTCGAGCACGGCGACGATCGCGAGCACGCACCCGGCCTGCACGAGCGCGATCACCGCCTCGCGCGGCGTCGCGTCC
Organism: Candidatus Rokuibacteriota bacterium; assembly: GCA_016179875.1. GTDB lineage: Bacteria > Methylomirabilota > Methylomirabilia > Rokubacteriales > CSP1-6 > GWA2-73-35. The sequence goes on from JACPCH010000011.1 coordinate 2,670, forward strand.
TTGAGCAGGATGGCCGAGAGGCCCAGCGTGGCCGCGATGAAGAAGATCAGCAGCACGCTCTGCGTCCGGGTGAGCCCGAGGGCCTCGAACCGGTGGTGGATGTGGTCCTTGCCCGTGTAGGCGAGCCACTCCTCCACCGAGTGCACCTTGTGGGTGAGCACGCGCGCGACGCTGACGAAGGCGATGTCGAAGAGCGGCACGCCGAGGATCAGCGCCGGCGTGAAGAGCGCGATCAGCGGGTTCTGGATCGCCCACTCCCCCATGACCGCGAGCCCGGCCAGCGTGAAGCCGATGAACGAGGCGCCGCCGTCGCCCAGGAAGATGCGGGCGCGGCCGGGGCGGAAGTTGTAGGGCAGGAAGCCGAGGCAGGCGCCGACGATGGCCGCCGAGAGGAACATGAGGTAGCGCTGGCCGGTCTGGAGCGCGGTGATGCTGAAGAACACGCCGGCGACGACGCCGAGCCCGGCGGCGAGGCCGTCCATGCCGTCGAGGAACTGGATCGCGTTGGTCACGGTGAGGAACCAGAAGACCGTGAGCAGCAGGTTGAGCGCGACGGCGCCGGCCACCCAGCCGGGGACGACCTGGAGGCTGACCCCGTAGGCGATCGCCACCGCGGCGGCGCCGACCTGGGCCAGGAGCTTCACCCAGGCCCGTATGTCCACGAGGTCGTCGAGCAGGCCGGCCGCGACGACGATGGTCGCGCCGACGGCGACGCCCTTGAGCTGCCGCGAGAAGTCGAAGTTGGTCAGCACCGTGACGGCGAAGGCGCCGTAGACCGCCGCGCCGCCGAGGAGCGGCGTCGCCACCGCGTGCACCTTGCGCTCGGCGGGCAGGTCGAGGACGCCGAGCCGGAGCGCGGCGCGGCGCACGAGCGGCACGGCGAAGAAGGCCACCGCGAAGGCGAGCGCGACGAGGTAGAGCCACTCGAGGCGCGCGGCCCGGAAGGCGCGCCAGACCGGCGTGAGGAGCAGCGCGACGACGAGCGCCAGGCGCAGGAGGGTCCCGATCATGCGGCGACCGCCTCCGCCAGCGCCGCCGCGACGGCGTCCACCTCGGCGTCGGCGAGTCGCGGGTAGCACGGCAGCGACAGGCACTCGTCCCAGAGCCGCTCGGCCTCCGGGTAGCCGGCGAGGCCGAGCGCCCGGTGGATCGGGCGGAACACCGGCCGGCGCGCCGCGACGCCCCGGCGCGCCAGGCGCTCGAGGATCGGCGCGAGCGGCCGCTCGACGCGCACCACGAAGCGGTACCAGACGTGGCCCGCGCCCGGGTCGGCCGGCACGCGCAGGCCCGGCAGGCCGGCGAGCGCCCGCCCGTAGCGGGCGGCGATCGCGCGCCGGCGGGCGAGGAAGGCGTCGAGGCGGGCGAGCTGGCTCCGGCCGAGCGCGGCCTGCAGGTCCGTCAGCTTGTAGTTGAACCGCGGGGCCAGATCGTCGCGCTCGTCGTACTCGCGCAGGTCGCGGACCCGGTCGACGAGCCCGGCCGGGCCGGCGACGGCGCCCCCCTCGCCGGTCGTGAGGAGCTTCGTCGCGTAGAAGGAGCCGACCGCGAGCCGTCCGCGCGCGCCGGCGGGCCGGCCGGCCACGCGCGCGCCGAGCGCCTGCGCGCAGTCCTCGACGACCGGAAGGCCGAGCGCGAGCAGGCCGTCGAGGTCGGCGGCCAGGCCGAACGCGTGCACGGCGACGACGGCGCGGGTGCGCGGGGTGAGCCGCCGCGCGGCGTCCGCGGCCGAGAGCCCGAGCGTCTCGGGGTCGGCGTCGGCCAGGACGGGCGTGGCGCCCGTCCGCGTGACCGCGTGCCAGAGCGCGTCGCACGCGTACGTCGGCACGACGACCTCGTGCCCGGAGCCCACGTCGAGGACCCGCAGCGCGAGCTCGAGCGCCGCGCTACCGGACGCGACGCAGGCCGTCGCCGCCGTCCCGAAGCGGCGCGAGAGCTCCAGCTCGAAGGCGGCGACCTCGGGCCCCTGGGCCAGCTGTCCGGAGGCGACGACGCGGGCCACCGCGCGCGCGTCGTCCGCGCCGAGCGTGGGTTGGGAGTGTGCGATCAAAGGTTCAGCAGCAGCCGAACCGACTGGAACGCTTCCGCGTACTTCACGCGCGCCTGGATCCCGCGGAAGTTGGCGGTCGACCGCGCGAGCTCGAGGATCGTCAGGTCCTCGATGTTCGTCTTGCCGACCTGCGACCGGTGCGCCTCCAGACAGGCGAGCTTCGCGTCGAGGACGTCGGCGACGTCGGTGTAGCAGTTGGGCGCGAAGTTCACGGTCGACGGGACCTCGTAGAAGAGGAAGTTCGGCACGTAGCGGGTGGCCGACATGGCGCCCTGCGCGAGGTGGCGGTGGTCCTGGTGGGTGTCGTCGGGCGAGTTGACGAAGATCATGCGCGGATCGACCTCCCGGATGACTTTCTCGAGGCGCGCGATCAGCTCCCGCGTGAGCGGGACCTCGGTGTCGGCGTAGCCGCCCCAGTGGACCTCGCGCACGCCCAGGATCTTCGCCGAGGCCGCCTGCTCGCGCCGCCGGACGTCCGGGTCGCCGCCGAGCGCGCCGTCCGAGGCGACGAACATGCAGACGGCGTGGCCCCGGCGCGCGTACTTCGCGAGCATGCCGCCGCAGCCGAACTCGATGTCGTCGGGGTGGGCGCCGATGGCGAGGACGTTCACCGGCGCGGGCTCAGGGCGTCAGGCGGGACCACGCGTTGCCTCCACGCAGGATGGAGAGAGCCTCATCGCCGTGCATCAATAATAAGTCAAGGGCCGAGAGAAACGGAGCGAATTCCCCGTGGAGCTGCGCGTAGACGGGGTGCGCGTACGCCTGCGCCTCCACCGCGACGCCGGCCGCCGCGAAGCGCCCGAGGTCCATGTAGCGCACGCCCTCGCGCCCCGCCAGGTACGTGTCGGCGCCGAGCGCCCGGCACAGGCCCAGCAGCCGTCCGGTCGGATCGGCCGCCTCGACGCCGAGCTCGGAGGCCAGGCGCGTCTCCGTCCGGATCCCGCACGCCCGGCCGAGCCAGAGCGCGCTCTCGACGGTCAGGGGCCGGAGCCGGTCCCACCCGCGCGCGTAGAAGGCCCGCAGGGCGTCGTGGTGGCGCGCGAGGTGCGGCGCGCGCGCGTAGGCCTGCTCGATCACCTTCAGGTGGCGCGCGCCCCACGGCTGCGCGGCGTCCACCGTGACGCCGGCGAGCGGCTGGCCCAGGCGCGCGTGCACCGGCACCGTGAGCCAGCGGGGGCCGGCCGCGGTCTTGACGCGGTTCCGGTTCTGCCAGCCGTTCTTCTCGTACTGGACCGTGTCGAGGAAGACGAAGACGTCGGCCGCCGCCCACTTGGCGAGGTAGCCGAGCCACGGCAGGTAGTGCGGCTGGTGGATGGCGACCCTCACGGGCGTCTCGCGAAGACCGGGTTGGTGAGCACGCGGTGGGGCACGGGCCCGCGCACCTCCGCGCGCCAGTACGCCGGCGTCCCGTCGAAGGCCTCGCGGTGGACGGCCCGGAACGGCGTGGGACCTGCCCACGCCCCGACCACCGCCCCGTTCTTGACGAGCGTCACCCGGACCTCGAGCGGCGCGCCGTCGCCCGTCTCCACGCCGAGCCGCACCTCGAGCGGCGCTCCCGGCGGGACGGCAAGCGTCGCCCCCGACTCGACGGTCGCGCGGCCGTCGGTCAGCGCGAAGTCGGTGAGCACGAGCCCCGACTTCGGGACCCGCTGGAGCGCGTACATCCGGCCCTGCTTGAGCGCGTCGAGCACGGCGCGCTCGGAGCGCTCGCCGACGAGGAACACCGTCTGGATCGGGCCGACGCTCCTGCCGGCGGCGAACCCGTGGAACCCGGACTCGCCGACCGCCCAGGCCGGCCGGCTCCGCTCGCGCGCGACGTACTGGGTGAGCACGCGGTCCCACCCCTCGCCGGGCCGCTCGAAGCGCGTCGTATCCTCGTAGATGCCCCCGAACGCCGTGTAGCGCGACGTGCGCTCGAGGGCGTCGGGGTACGGCGGCGTGCGCCAGGCCACCCGCACCGGGCCGACCCACTGCTCGCCCTCGTCGCGCGCCTCGGGCAGGGACCAGATCGTCGCGCCCCCGAGCCGGTCCACGTGGTCGATCAGGTCCTGGTGGGGCCCGAGGCCGAGGTCCGCGTACGGCGGGTAGGGGTCGGCGGTGAACGGCCACGCGCGCGCGAGCGCGACGGCGCCGACGGCGACGAGCAGTCCGCCCGCCAGCCACCGGCGGCGCCGCACGACCACGACGGCGCGGCCGACGCGCGCGAGGTGGCGGCGCTTCGTGGCGAGCAGGAGCGCGCCGGGCACGATCAGGAGGCCCGGCAGCGCGTCGACCAGCGCGGGCCACGTGTATCCCCCGCCCCGCCGGTTGTGCACGGCCGGGAGCGCGGCGAGCCGGGCCGGGTCGGTCACGCCGAACACGAGCAGGTTCTTCTGCGTGTCGTGGACCGTCATGTCGAGCCCGACGGGCGAGCCCGTCCAGTGGTAGTGCGGCACGACCTCGACACCCGGCACCAGCAGCACGCGCGGGTTGCGCGCCTGGGCCGCGCGCACGCGCTCGAGGTAGCGCCCCACGCCGCCCTCGAGCACGGACGGCTCCTCGCGGACCACGCGCGTGAGCGCGCGGAACGGCGGCAGGCCGTACTCGACGCGGAGCAGGAAGTTCTCGGTGAGCAGCACGGCGCCGAGCCCCTGGCGCTCGGCCGCCGCGGCCAGCTGGTCGAGCGACAACTCGCCCGTCGACAGGTCGGAGTGGACGTGGAGCGCCGCCGGCAGGCGCTCGGCGGCGCCGACGGGACCGGCGGCCAGGATGAGCGCGGCGAGCGCGCCCGCGAGCCGCCTCACGCGAGGCCCTTCTCGCGCGCGAGCGCGTCGTAGACCTCGCGCATCCGGGCCGCGGCCACCTCCGTCGAGAAGGCCTCCGCGCGAACGGGCGCGGCCGCCGCGAGCCGGGCCCGGAGCGGCGCGTCGCGGGCGACCTCGGCGAGCGCCGCCGCCAGCGCCGCCGGGTCGTCCGGCGGCACGAGCCGGCCGCACGAGCCGTCTCCCAGAACCGACGGGATCCCGCCCACCGCCGCGCCCACCACCGGCAGCCCGAGGGCGAGCGCCTCGATCAGCGCGCGGCCCATCCCCTCGTTGCGCGACGGCGCGGCGAGCACGTCGGCGGCGGCCAGGTGCCCCGCGACGTCGGGCGTGGCGCCGGTGACCAGCACGCGGTCGCCGACGCCGAGCGCCCGGGCGCGCGCCTCGAGCGCCGCGCGCGCGGGCCCGTCGCCGACCAGCAGCAGGCGCGCGGCGGGCGCGGCCGCCACCAGCGCCGGCAACGCCTCGACGAGGAGGTCGAAGCCCTTGACCGGCACGAAGCGCCCGAGCGCGGCCACCACGAACGCGCCGGGCTCGAGCCCGAGCCGCGCGCGCGCCGCCGCGCGCGGCGGCGCCGCCGCGCGCAGCGCAGCCGTGGGCACGCCGCTCGGCACCGTCGCGTACTGCGCGCGGCGGCCGATGCCGCGCGCCAGGTGCTCCTCGGTGCCCCGCTCGGTGAGCGTGACGATCCGGTCGGTCCAGCGCGCCGCGACGCGCTCGAGCGCCGTGAACAACGCCGTCCGGCACGGCCCCCAGTAGCCGTAGAACACGTGGCCGTGGGGCTGGTGGATCACGGCCGGCACGCGCGCGATGCGCGCGGCGAGGCGCCCGACGAAGCCGGCCTTGGAGGTGTGGGTGTGGACGATCTGCGGCCGCTCGCGCGCGATGAGCCGGAGCAGCTGACGCAGCGCGGCCATATCGCGGAGCGGCGCGATCTCGCGGCCGAGCGCCGGCACGTCCTCGACCCGGCAGCCGCGCCGCCGCGCGTCCGTCACGACAGCCTCCTCGGATTCCCGCAGGCCGGCAGCCAGCACCGCGGCGTAGCCGGCCGGGGCGAGGGCCACGATGGTCGCGACCGTGTTCTCGGACGAGCCGCCGAGCGTGAGGCGCGTGATCACGTGGAGCACGCGGATCACCCCGCGAGCTCCGCGAGCGTCGCCTCGAGCCGGTCCACCGACGCGTCCCACGAGTAGCTCGTCTCGGCGAGCCGCCGGCAGGCGAGCCGGAGGCGCCGGTCGCCCTCGGGGTCCGCGGCCAGGCGCGCGAAGAACCCGGCGAGGCCCTCGGCGATGGCCTCGGCCGACCCGTCGCGGAACAGCAGCGGCGGCGCCAGCGCCCCGAGGATCTCGGGCGTGGCGCCGACGGGCGTGCCGAGCACGGGCGTCCCGCACGCGAGCGCTTCCAGGGTGACGAGGCCGAAGCCCTCGAGCGCGCGGGTGGGCAGGACGAACACGTCCGCGGCCTGGTACCAGCGCGGCAGCTCGGCGTCGGCGACAAATCCAAGGAACCGCACGTGCCCGCCGAGCCCGAGGGACGCCGCGAGCGCCTCGAGCTCGGCGCGGAGCGAGCCGTCGCCACCGACGAGGAGGAGCACGTCGGGGACGGCGGCCCGGAGCCGCGCGACGGCGCGCAGGAGGCTGTCGAGGCCCATCCGCGCTTCGAGGTTCCGGAGCGTGAAGGCGAGCGGGCGCGCCGCGGGCAGCCCGAGCGCGCGGCGCACGGCGGCGCGGTCGGCGGCCGGCGCGAACCGCGCGGCGTCCACGCCGCCCGGGATGCGCACGATGCGCTCCGGCGCGACCTGGTAGAGCCGGCGGACGAGGTCCGCCGAGAACGCGCTGAGGACGTGGACGCGGCGGGCGCGCCGCACGCACGCGCGCTCGAGCCACCAGAGCGCGGCCGCCCCGACGCGGCCGGCGAGGCCCCCGCGGTGCAGGCGCGTCATCCCGCGGCGCATCCGGTACTCGAGGGGCGCCGGCGAGTGGAACGTGTAGAGCGCGGGCACGAGCCGGCCCGCCGCCGAGCGGAGGACGCCGAAGGCCGAGAGGGGCTGGTGGAGGTGGAGCACGTCGGCGCCCGACGCCTCGAGCGCGCGCGCCACGCCGCGCCGGGCGCCCCGGATCGAGCTCAGGATGAAGCGCGGCGCCGACCGGCGGTCCACCGCGAACTCGCGGACGCTCACGCCCTCGCGCTCCACCGTCACCGCGGGGCCCTCGGCCGCCCGGCTCACGACCGTCACGCGGTGACCGCGCCCGGCGAGTCGCACGGCCTGCTCCCACAGGACGCGCCCGCCGCCGCCGGTCACGCGCAGGGGCGAGAC
>JACPCH010000286.1 GCA_016179875.1 Candidatus Rokuibacteriota bacterium
CGAGATCCGGGTCGTCCTCCTCCACGCGCAGTCGCTCATCCTCCCCGAGCTGCCGAAGTCCCTCGCCGAGTTCGCCCAGCGGATCCTCATGAAGCGCGGTGTCGAGATCCGCCTGAACACGCGGCTGCAGGGCGCGACGGCCGACGCCGCCCTGCTCGCGGGCGGGGAGCGCATCCCCACGCGGACGCTCGTGAGCACGGTGCCGTCGATGCCGAACCCGCACGTCGCGGTGCTGCCGTGCAAGAAGGAGAAGGGCAAGATCGTCGTCGACGGGCATCTGGCGCTGCCGGAGTATCCAGGCGTCTGGGCGGTGGGCGACTGCGCGTGGATCCTCGACGCCCGGACCGGCGAGCCGTGCCCGCCGACGGCCCAGCACGCGACCCGACAGGCGCGATGCCTCGCTGAGAACATCGCCGCCTCGCTGCGGGGCGCGCCTAAGCAGGCCTTCTCGTTCACGGCGCTCGGCAAGATGGGCTCGCTCGGCCATCGCTCGGCGGTCGCCGAGGTCTTCGGCCTCAAGCTCTCGGGCTTCCTCGCCTGGTGGCTCTGGCGCACGATCTACCTCCTGAAGCTGCCGGGGCTCGACCGCAAGCTCCGCGTCGCCACCGACTGGACGCTCGACCTGATCCTGCCGCCCGACATCGTGCAGCTCAAGACCGACCGCTCGGCGGGCCTCCGGCGCGAGCACTTCGAGGCGGACGAGGTCATCTTCCGCGAGGGCGACCGGGGTGACTGGCTCTACGTGGTGCTGGACGGGGAGGTGGAGGTCGTGAGGGGCGTCCCGGGGCAGGGCGAGGTGACGCTGCGCCGGCTCGGCGCCGGCGAGTGCTTCGGCGAGATCGCGCTGATCAGCGATCGGCCGCGGAGCGCGACCGTGCGGAGCGTCACCGCCGTGAACGTGCTGGCGGTGGACCGCGACGCGTTCCACGCGACCGTGCGGAGCGTCACCGCCGTGAACGTGCTGGCGGTGGACCGCGACGCGTTCCACGCGCTGTTCTCGAGCCTGCCGCCGCTGCGCGGCGTCTTCGAGCAGCTCATCGCGGACCGCACGCGATGAGCACCGGCGCTCCCCCGCCACGACATGCGCGGACCGTGGTAGGGTCGGCATCGTGCTCCTGGCCGGCGACGTCGGCGGCACCAAGACGCTGCTCGCGCTCTTCGAGGCGGGCGGGGAGAACCGTCATCCGGTGCGCGAGGCGGCGCTGCCGAGCCGGGGCTTCCCGACGTTCGAGGCCGCGGTGGCCCGCTTCCTCGGCGCCGGACCGCCCGCCGCGATCGAGGCCGCGTGCTTCGGGGTAGCGGGGCCGGTGGTGGACGGCCGCTGCGTCACGACCAACCTGCCGTGGCAGCTCGATGAGACCGCCCTCGCCGCCGCGATTCCGGCCGGGCGCGTGCGGCTGCTGAACGATCTCGTCGCGACCGGTCACGGCGTGCTGACGCTGCCGCCGGCCTCGCTGGAGACGATCCAGGCGGGCGCGCCGCGGGCGGGCAACATGGCGCTGATCGCCGCCGGCACCGGTCTCGGCGAGGCGCTCATCGTCCGCGACGGCGCCCGCCGTGTCGTCGTCGCCTCCGAGAACGACGTCGAGGTGGAGCTGTTCCGGTTCCTGGCCGGCCGGTTCGGCCACGTGAGCTGGGAGCGTGTGCTCTCGGGCCCGGGCCTCGTCGACATCTACCGGTTTTTCCGGGCCCAGAGCGGCGCCTCCGAGCCCGAGTGGCTGCGGGAGCGCCTCGGGCGCGACGACCCGAGCGCCGTCGTGACCGAGGTCGCGCTCGCGGGCGGCGACCCCGTCTGCGCGCGCGCGCTCGAGTTGTTCGTCTCGCTCTACGGCGCCGAGGCGGGGAACCTGGCCCTCAAGGCCCTCGCCGTCGGCGGCGTCTTCATCGGCGGCGGCATCGGGCCGAAGATCCCGGTTCGCCGACCTCATGGCCGCGATCCCGGTGAAGCTGGTGCTCGAGCCGCGGGCCGCGCTCCTCGGCGCGGCCAGCGTGGCGGCGAGCCTCTGACCCTGCGGAGGGCCCATGGATCGTTGCGACCTGCTCGTGATCGGTGGTGGGGCGGCGGGCATCAACGCGCTCAAGCAGGGCGTGAAGCTCGGCGCCCGTGTCGCGCTCGTGGATCCTGGACCGCTCGGCGGCGCCTGCATCAACCGGGGGTGAATCCCGAAGAAGACCTTGGTAAGGTCTGCGCGGGTTCACCAGCTGGTCAGGCAGGCGGCGACGTTCGGCACGCGGACGGGCGAGGTGACGCTCGACTGGGACGCGATCGTGCGCCGCCAGCACGCGGTCGTGCGGGAGCTCCAGCCTCCGCCCGCCGCCTTCGAAAAGTCGGGCGCGACGATCCACCTCGCCGAGGCGCGCTTCGTCGATTCGCACACGGTGCGGGCCGACGGGCTGTTGCTCCAGGGCGAGAAGATCGTGATCGCCGCCGGCTCCGAACCCGTCGTGCCGGCGGTGCCGGGACGCGAGCTGGCGATCACCTCCGACCACCTCCTGTTCCTGTCGCGCTTTCCCGAGCACCTCGTCCTGGTCGGCGCCGGCGTGATCGGTCTCGAGATGGCCGGCGCCTTTGCCGACCTCGGCTCGCGCGTCACGGTCCTCGGCCAGGACGCGGAGATCCTGCCCATGCTCGACGGCGACGTGGCCGCGTACCTGCGCGCGCTCCTGGAGGCCCGGGGGGTGACGTTCCACCTCGGCGCGCGCCTGGAACGCCTCAGCGGCGAGCCCGGCCGGGTGACCGCGCATTTCACGCAGGACGGGCAGGCGCGCGACGTGGGCAGCGCGACGGTGTGCCTGGCGATCGGCCGCCGCTACGACCCGGCGCGCCTCGGCACCGACGCGCTCGGGCTGGCGCGGGGGCGTCGCGGCCTCGTTGTCTCGCCCCACCTGCGAACGTCGGTGCCGCACATCTATGCCGCCGGCGACGCCGCCGGCAACCAGCAGCTCACGCCGACGGCGGCCTACGAGGGGCGGCTGGCCGCCACCAACGCACTGCGCGGCGACATCGAGACGGCCGATTACTCGGTGGTGCCGCAGACGATCTTCACCACGCCCGAGGTCGGCCGCGTCGGACTGACGCACGCCGAAGCGCTGGCGCGCGGCGTCGCGTGCCACGTGGCCCGCCACGACATGAAGGGCGCCTCGAACGGGCGGGCTACCGGCGAGGACGCGGGGTACCTCAAGCTCGTCTTCGACGGCGCGACCGAGCGGGTGCTGGGCGTCCAGATGGTGAGCTACGCCGCCGCGGAGCTGATCCAGCTCGCGGCGCTCGCCATCCGCACCGGCGCCGACGCGCACCTGCTGGCGGGCCAGCTCTCGATCCATCCGAGCCACGGCGAGCGGCTGATCAAGATCTTCGGCCACGACCACCATGAGCTCAGGGAAGCCCAGGAGCGGACGGCCCACTGGAAGCGGTGGGGGCCGTACCTGGCCGAGCGCCAGTGGGGGACGGTCCGCGAGGACTACAGCCCCTACGGCACCGCGTGGGACTCCTTCCCGCACGATCACGCGCGCTCGCGCGCCTACCGCTGGGGCGAGGATGGGATCGCCGGGATCACCGACAACCACGGCCGCCTCTGCTTCGCCCTGGCGCTCTGGAATGGCCGCGACCCGATCCTCAAGGAGCGCCTCTTCGGGCTCACCGGCAACGAGGGCAACCACGGCGAGGACGTGAAGGAGTACTACTTCTACCTCGACTCGACGCCCACGTACTCCTACATGAAGTTCCTCTACAAGTATCCACAGACGGCGTTCCCGTACGCGGCGCTCGTCGAGGAGAACCGGCGGCGGGACCGGCGCGCGCCGGAGTTCGAGCTGATCGACACGGGCGTCTTCGACGAGAACCGCTATTTCGACGTGGTCGTGGAGTACGCGAAGGCGGCGCCCGACGACATCCTCGTCCGGATCACCGCGACGAACCGCGGCCCCGAGCCCGCCGAGCTCTGTCTCCTGCCGACGCTCTGGTACCGGAACACCTGGTCGTGGGACACCTCCGGCCCCGAGCGGCCGACGCTGCGCGCGGGGAACGGCGGCAACGGCCACGCGGTGCTCGAGGGCGAGCACCCGTCGCTCGGCGACCGGTGGCTCTACTGCGAGGGGGCGCCGGAGCTCCTCTTCACCGAGAACGAGACGAACGCCGAGCGGCTGTGGGGCGCGCCGAACGCGAGTCGGTATGTGAAGGACGGGATCAACGCCTACCTCATCGAGGGTCGGAAGGACGCGGTCAACCCCGCGGGCGCCGGCACCAAGGCCTCGTCGCTCTACCGCGTGACGCTCGCGGCGGGGAAGAGCGTCGCGGTTCGGCTGCGGCTCAGCAACGCGCCGATCCCCGGGGACCCGTTCGGGCGCGAGTTCGACGCGACGTTCGCCCAGCGCCTCCGCGAGGCCGACGACTTCTACGCGACCGTCATCCCCAAAGCGCTCTCGGACGACGCGAAGGGCGTGATGCGCCAGGCCTTCGCGGGGCTCCTGTGGTCGAAGCAGTTCTACCACTACCACGTCCGGCGCTGGCTCGAGGGCGACCCGTGCTGCCCATCGCCGGCGCCCGAGCGGTCGCAGGGCCGCAATCGGGAATGGCTCCACCTCTACAACGAAGACGTCATCTCGATGCCGGACAAGTGGGAGTACCCGTGGTACGCGGCGTGGGACCTCGCGTTCCACATGATCCCGCTGGCGCTCGTGGATCCCGACTTCGCCAAGGCGCAGCTCGTCCTGTTGCTGCGCGAGTGGTACATGCACCCGAACGGCCAGATCCCCGCCTACGAGTGGGCGTTCGGCGACGTCAACCCACCCGTGCACGCGTGGGCGGCGCTGCGCGTCTACCGGATCGAGCGGAAGCTGCGCGGCAAGGGTGACCGCGAGTTCCTCGAGAAGGTCTTCCACAAGCTCCTGCTGAACTTCACGTGGTGGGTGAACCGCAAGGACGCCGAGGGGAAGAACGTCTTCCAGGGCGGCTTCCTCGGGCTCGACAACATCGGCGTGTTCGACCGCTCGGCGCCGCTGCCGACGGGCGGCCACATCGAGCAGTCGGACGGCACCTCGTGGATGGGGATGTACTGCCTCAACATGCTCG
>JACPCH010000012.1 GCA_016179875.1 Candidatus Rokuibacteriota bacterium
CAGGCGCAGGCCCCGGCCAACCGGCGCGTGCTGGAGCAAATGCGGAAGAGCGACAACCCCATCGTGCAGAACATGACGATGTGGGTGGAGCAGGCGGAGTACGCGCACTTCCCGCCGTACCATCCGCGCTGGGCGCAGGCGTACCGCGCGCTCACCCAGGGGATGGAGGCGATCGCGTTCCGGAAGGCGGACGTGAGAACCACGCTCCGGGAAGTGACCGCCAGCGCGAACGACATCCTGGCCCAGTCGTAGGAGGTGCCGGCGCGGCCGCGGCGGACCGGGACGCTCGTCGCGTGGGTCTTCCTCGCGCCGTTCGTCGTGCCGTTCGTTCTCTTCTGGGCGGTGCCGATCGTGCACGGCCTGTACCTCAGCTTCACCAACGCAAGCCTCACCGCCGTCGAGGAGCGCGTCGTCTGGCTTGCGAACTACCAGCGCCTGCTCGCCGACCCGGTCTATCGGAAGAGCCTCGGCAACACCGTCCTCTTCGTCGTCGAGAACGTGCCCGTCCTCGTCGTCGCCGGGCTCCTCCTGGCGCTGCTGCTGAACCAGTCGATGCCGGGGCTCGCCGTCATCCGCGCCGCCTTCGTCGCGCCGTACCTCATCACCGCCTCGGCCGTCGCGATCATCTGGCAGTTCGTCCTGGATCCGACGACGGGGCTGCTCAACGCGTGGCTGTCCGACCTGGGCCTGCCGATCCAGCACTGGCTCAACGAGCCGGGCCAGGCGATGGGAGCCATCGTTCTCATCACGCTCTGGTGGCGCGTCGGCTTCCCCCTGCTGGTTCTCCTCGCGGGGCTGCAGGAAATCCCGGGGGAGCTGTACGAGGCCGCCAAGCTCGACGGCGCCGGGGCGTGGCAGCGATTCTCGCGGATCACGCTCCCGCTGCTCGCGCCGGTGCTCTTCTTCGTGCTCATCATCCGCCTGATCGACTCGTTCAAGGTCTTCGCCCAGGTCTACCTCGTGACCGGCGGTGGGCCGGTCGGCAGCACGCGTGTGCTCCTGCAGTACCTCTACGAGGTCGGGTTTCAGGACTTGCGCAGCGGGTACGCGGCGGCGATCGGCTGGAGTCTCTTCCTGATCATCCTGGCGGTGACAGCCGTGCAGCTGCGCTTCCTGCGCCGGTTCGGAGCGAATGACTAGCGGGCCGTCGCCGCGCGCGCGCCGGTGGGCGGTGATGGCCGTCGCCGCCGTCCTCGCCCTCGCCTGGGCCGTGCCGCTGCTCTGGGTCCTGAGCAGCGCGTTCAAGCCGCACTACGAGATCGTCGGACCCGAGCGGCGCCTGCTCCCGGCGACCGCGACGCTGGAGAACTGGCGGAACCTCGCCGATACGCAAGGCCGCGCCGTGAGCGTCGGCCGGGCGTTCGTCAACAGCCTGGCGATCGCGCTGGTCTCGACGTTCAGCACCCTGCTCACCTCCTCGCTGGCCGGCTACGCCTTCGCGCGCCTGCGGTTCCGCGGGCGCGAGGCGCTGTTCGGCGTGCTGCTCGCCACCATGATGATCCCCAACGAGGTCATCCTGGTGCCGCTCTTTCTCCAATTCCACCGCTTCGAGCTGCTCAACTCGTACACGGCGCTGGTCATGCCCCACGCCATCTCGATGCTCGGGGTCTTCCTGCTGCGGCAGTTCATGCTCAGCATCCCAGGCGATCTGATCGATGCGGCGAGCATCGACGGCGCCGGGCCGTTCCGCGTGTACCGGCACGTCGTGCTGCCGCTCACCCGCCCCGCCATGGCCACGCTCGGTGTCTTCGCGTTCCTGGGGTCGTGGAACGACTTCCTCTGGCCGCTGATCGTGGTGAACACGCCGGACAAGCAGACGCTGCCGCTCGCGCTCATCACCTTCCGCTCCGCGTACCAGATGGCCGACTACGGCACCGTGCTAGCCTCCACGCTCGTAGCGGTCGCGCCGCCGCTCCTCTTCTTCATGTTCGCTCAACGCTACGTGATCGCCGGTATTAGTCGCACCGGACTGAAAGGATGACGTCGTGACCGACGACAGCCGGCACATCGCCCAGGCGAGCGTGCGCGTGGACTGCGGGGCGTGGACGGGTCCCGTGCGCCGGATCTGGACCAGCCTCGGCTACGACGAGCTCAACTGGACTCACACCCCCGCCGGCAAGCGCGCGCTGAAGGTGATCGGCGCGCTGGCCGAGCGGCCCTACTACGTCCGCCAGCATTACATCTTCAACAGCGGGATCGGCTGGTCGATTCCGCACTGGGGGGCGGGTAACGTCTATCACGAGGACGCCGACGGCACGCCCTTCTACGATTTCGCCATCGCCGATCAGGTCTACGACGCGGTGGTCCACGCGGGGCACCGGCCGCTGGTGGAGCTGGCGTTCACCCCGCGCGCCCTCATCCCGGACGACGCCGCGACGCGCTTCGCGTTCGAGCCGAGCCCGACGCAGTGGAGCCCCTACGAGGCCGGCTTGTGGGCGACGCCCCCGAAGGACTACGGGAAGTGGGGCGGTCTCGTCCGCGCCCTCGTCGAGCACTGCGTGGCGCGCTACGGCGCGCAGCACGTGCGCGGGTGGCTGTGGGAGCTGTGGAACGAGCCCGACATCTATTACTGGCGCGGCACGCCCGAGCAGTTCCACGCGCTCTACGACGTGACGGCCGCCGCGGTCAAGGCCGCGCTGCCCGACGCCCTGGTCGGCGGCCCCGCCACGACCGGCGACCTCGGCCCCGGGCGCAAGGGCCACGAGTTCCTCCGCGGGTTCCTCGCGCATTGCGCGCGGCGCTCGACGCCACTGGACTTCGTGTCGTTTCACACCAAGGGTGCGCGCTACACGCCGTGGCGCGTGTACGGTCCGCTCGGCGGCCCCGCGCCGCGGCGGCAGTCGCCGTCCGCGCTCAAGATGCTGCGCGAGGTGCGCGCGGCGCTCGGCGCGGTGGCCGAGCACCCGACGTTCCGCGACCTGCCATGCATCGTGGACGAGTGCGATGCCTCCGTGCCCGCGCACTGGGGCGTGTACGACAACGCCAACTTCGCCTACCGGAACACCGAGTACTTCCCGGTCTTCCAGTGCAAGCTGATGAAGAAGCTGCTCGATCTCAACGCATGGAGCGCGGCCCAGGTTCACCAGGCGACCACGTGGAGCTTCTATTTCGAGGGCGAGCGCTTCTTCGAGGGCACGCGGAGCCTCTTCACCGCGCAGGGCGTCGAGAAGCCGGTGCTGAACGCGTACCGGATGCTCGCCCACCTGGGCGACACCCGGCTGGCGGTCGAGTCGAGCCACGCCTGGTCCTTCGACCGCCTCGACGACGGCGACGACGGGATGCCCGAGGAAGTCGACGCGCTCGCCACCTTCAACGGTCGTGACTGCGTCACGGTCCTCGTGTGGCGGCACGCGGACGACCAGTACGCCACGGACACCCGCGACGCCGAGGTCGCCCTGAGTGTCGAGCGGCTGCCGTTCGGCGGGCGCGGCGTCCGCGTGCGCCACTGGCGCATCGACGGGCGCCACAGCAACAGCCACGCGGCGTGGCGGGCGCTCGGGGCGCCGCACGACCCGTCGGAGGCGCAACTACGGGCGATCAAGGACCGCCAGGGGCTCGAGCTGCTCGAGCCGGACCGGGAGGCGCCGGTGAGCGGCGGCGGGCTCGTCCTCAGGATTCCCCTTCCGCTGCCGAGTGTGTCCCTGATCGAGATCCGCCCGATGGATTGACCGCGCAGGGGACGGCGAGTGGAGCTTCCGCTATACTGTGGGCCCATGCGATCGATCAGGGTGATGGAGCCGTTCCACTCGCTCTTCTACGCGCCGCTCCACGTCTCGCTCGGCCTCGGCCACTTCCGCGCCGAGGGCCTCGACGTCACGACCGCCACGCCGTCGCAGAGTGGCGGCACCGTCGGCGCGCTGCTCGACGGGTCGAGCGAGATCTGCCTCGGCGGCATCATGCGGAGCCTCCACCTCGCGGACCGCGACGGCGGGTTCCTCCCGCACTTCATCGAGGTGAACAGCCGCAACGGCTTCTTCCTGCTTGGCCGGGAGCCGCGCCCCGCCTTCCGGTGGGCGGACCTGGCCGGGAAGACCGTGCTCTCGTTCGCCGAGGCGCCGACGCCGTGGCAGTGCATGCTCACGATCCTGCGCCGCGAGGGCGTCGATCCCGCGACCGTGCGCATCGAGCGGGACCGGCCGCTCGCGGAGAAGGTCGCGGCCTGGCGCGCCGGGCATGGCGACTTCCTCGAGACGGGCCAGCCGATCGTCGAGCAGCTCGTCGCCGAGGGCGCCGCGCACCTGATCGCCTCGATGGGCGACGCGACCGGGCCGGTGCCGTTTTCCTCCTACATGACGACGCCGGCCCGGCTGCGCGACGACCGCGAGCTGCTGCTCGCGTTCACGCGCGCGGTGTACCGGACGCAGCAGTGGATGGCCGGGACGCCGGCGGCCGAGATCGCGGGCGTCATCGCGCCGCGGTTCTCCGATATCCCCGAGCGCTTTCGCGTCGCCGCGGTCGAGCGCTACGCCCGACAGGGCACGTGGGCGCGCGACCCGCTCTGCCGGCGCGAGGGCTACGAGTACCTGCAGCAGGTCCTCCTCGACGGCGGCTTCATCAAGACCCGGCACCGCTACGAGGACCTGATCGACACGTCGATCGCGCGACAGGTGATGGAGGGCCTATGACCGGAATCCTCCGCTCGCTGCTCGCCGCCGCGCTGGCGGCCCTGACCTGTCTGGTGCCGTCGGGCCCGTTCGCGCAGGGCAAGGCGGGGCCGGGATCTACGCCGCCCGCTCACAAGGAGGTCGTGTTCCTCGGCTTCGGCGGCACGCACGAGAAGAACATGAAGGAGCGCGTCCTGCCGCCGTTCGAGAGGAGGTTCGGCGTCAAGGTGGTCTACGTGACCGGGACGATGGCCGCGAACTTCGCGCGCGCCCAGGCGTGGAAGGGCAGGCCCGAGGGCGACGTCATCTGGACGAATGACCTCACGCACGTCACCGGCAAGAAGCTCGGCCTCTACGAGAAGCTCGACCTCCAGCGCATCACCGCGCTCCGGGACGTGTACGAGGCGGCCCGCGACGCCGAGGGCGTCGGGGTCATGCAGGGCTTCCAGGCCGAGGGGCTCGAGTACAACACGAAGGTCTTCCGCGAGCGGAACCTCGCGGCTCCGACGTCGTGGTGGGACCTCTGGAGGCCCGAGTTCAAGGGCCGCGTCGGTCTCTACGCCGGGACCAACGCCTACACGCAGTACCTGATCCCGACGATCGCGCGGATCGCCGGAGGCGGCGAGCGCAACACCGACACGGCGTTCGCGAAGTTCCGGGAGCTGGGCCCGAGCGCGCCGACGTTCGCCGTCGCGCCGGCGGAGCTGGACAACCTGCTGAAGCAGGGCGAGGTCTGGATCACGTACAACGGCAGCTCGCGCGTCTACGAGCTCGCCGCCGCCGGGTTCCCCGTGGACTTCGTGTACCCGAAGGAGGGCGCCGTCGTCTTCGGGAACTGGTTCGACGTCCTGAAGGGGGCGCCGCACCCGGAGCTGGCGCAGGAGCTGGTGAACTACCTGATCTCGCCCGAGGCGCAGGAGCTCTTCGCGAAGCACGTCTTCTTCGGGCCGATCAACCGGCAGACGAAGCTCGATCCGGAGACCGCGCGCCGCGTGCCGTACGGCCCGGACCGGCTGGCCGGGATGATCAAGCTCGACTTCGAGGCGATGAACGCCGAGGTCGGCCGCTGGACCGACCGGTGGAACCGCGAGATCGAGCGCCGCTAGCCGCGGTGCGCGCGGGCTCGATGCCCCCGGTGCTCGTCGAGCTTCGCGAGGTCGCCAAGGCGTACGAGGGGCACGCCGCCGTCCGCGGCCTGTCGCTCGCCGTCGAGGCCGGCGAGCGCCTGGCCCTGCTCGGGCCGTCGGGATGCGGCAAGACGACGACGCTGAACATGATCGCCGGGTTCCTCGAGCCGGACACCGGCTCGATCGTGATCGGCGGGCGGCCGATGGCCGGCATCCCGCCGCACCGCCGCGACACCGCGATGGTGTTCCAGAGCTACGCGCTGTTCCCGCACCTGTCCGTGTTCGACAACCTCGCGTTCGGGCTCCGCATGCGGCGCGTCGCGCGGGCCGAGATCGCCACGCGGGTCCGCGAGGCGCTCGAGCTGGTGCAGATGGCGGGCCTCGAGCGGCGCTACCCGCGCGAGCTGTCCGGCGGCCAGCAGCAGCGCGTCGCGCTCGCGCGCGCCCTGGTCATCCGCCCGGGCGTCCTGCTGCTCGACGAGCCGCTCTCGAACCTCGACGCCAAGCTCCGCCAGGAGATGCGGCTCGAGATCGTCGAGATCCAGCGGCGCCTCGGCATCACGACCGTCTTCGTGACCCACGACCAGGAGGAGGCGCTCTCGATCGCGGACCGCATCGCGGTGATGAGCGAGGGGCGGATCGAGCAGATCGACGGCCCGATCGGCATCTACCACGAGCCGCGGACCGAGTTCGTCGCCCGCTTCATCGGCGACGGAAATTTCCTGCCGGGCCAGGTCGCCGGCGTCGAGGACGGCCAGACGCGGGTCGACACGGCGGCCGGGCTTCCCGTTCGCGCCGCCCGGGGTCGCCAGCGGCCGGGCGACGCCGTCGTCGCGATGGTCCGTCCGGAGAAGACGCGCGTGACGCTCCGGCCGGAGCGGCTCGAGAACTCCTTCACGGCCACCGTGCGCGCGATCACGTTCCTCGGCCCGGTGACACGCTACCAGCTGCTCCTCCGCGACATGGCGTTCGCCGCCTCGCTGCCCGACGCGTCGCACCTGGCGGGCGTCGAACCCGGCGCGACGGTGCACGTGGGCTGGCGGGCGGCGGACTGCCTGCTCCTTGACCCGGCCGTGCCGCCCGCGTGAACGTCCGGCGGCTCGCCCCCTGGCTGCTCGTCGCCGCCCCCCTCGCCGTCTTCGTCGCGCTGTTCCTGGCGCCCCTCGTGAATCTCTTCGCGCTGAGCCTCTTCCGGTTCGACCGGTCCGTGGGGGTCGTCGGCGGGCTCACGGTCGAGAACTACACGAAGTTCCTCGGCGACCCGTTCTACCTCGGCATCCTCTGGCGCACGCTGCGCATCGGCGTGCTGGCGACGCTCGCCTCGCTCCTGCTCGGCTACCCGCTCGCGTACCACATGCAGCGGTGTCGGCCTCGCGCGCGCGCGTACCTCGCGCTGCTCGTGCTGGCCCCGCTGCTGGTGAGCGTGGTCGTCCGGAGCTTCGGGTGGCTGGTGATCCTCGGGCCGAACGGCCTCGTGAACTCGCTCCTGGTGTCGTCGGGGATCGTGCGCGACCCGCTGCGCCTGCTCTACACCGAGGGCGCGATCGTCGTCGGCCTCACGCACGTGTTCCTCTCGTTCATGGTGCTGTCGATCGCCGCGGCGCTCGCGCGAATCGATCCGGCGCTGCTGCGCGCGGCCCAGAACCTCGGGGCGACCGAGCGCCAGACGTTCTTCCGGGTCGTCCTGCCGCTGTCGCTGCCCGGCGTCGCCGCGGGCTCGCTGATCGTCTTCACGCTCAGCTCGAGCGCGTTCATCACGCCGGCGCTCCTCGGCGGCCCCCGCGTGAAGGTGATGTCCTACCTGAGCTACCAGCAGACGCTGCTGCTGTCGGACTGGCCGTACGGCGCCGCGATCGCGTTCGTCCTGCTGGGGCTCGTCGCCGGCGCCGTGCTCGTCTACCTGCGCGTGCTCGAATCGGGCCGTTACGGGGTCGTGTTCCGGTGAGCGTGGCGACGACGGCCGCCCCCGGGCCCGCCGTAGGCGGACACGAGCCGGCGGCCGTGCCGCGTCCCGCGCGGCGGGGGGTCACCGCGCTCGGAGTCTTCAGCGCGCTGGTGTACGCGTTCGTGCTGGCCCCGATCGTCGTCGTGCTCCTTTCGTCGTTCACCGCCGCCGACTACACGAGCTTTCCGCCGCGAGGCCTGTCGCTCCGCTGGTACCTCGAGATCCCGCGCAATCCGGAGTTCGTCGAGTCGTTCAAGGTCAGCGTCGTCGTCGCGCTCGTGAGCGGGGCGCTCGCCACGGTGCTGGGGACGCTGGCGGCGCTGGCGCTCGTCCGCTTCCGGTTCCGCGGGCGCGACGCGCTGAACACGTTCTTCCTCTCGCCACTCATGATCCCCGGGGTCATCCTCGGGATCGCCCTCCTGCAGTTCTACGCCCGCGCGGGGATCACGAAGACGCCATTCAGCCTCGTGTTCGGCCACCTCGTGATCACGATCCCGTACGTCGTCCGCCTGGTGTCGGCCAGCCTGGCTGGCCTCGACCGGACGCTCGAGCTGGCCGCGATGAACCTCGGCGCGACGCCGTGGCAGACGTTCCGCCGGGTCACGCTGCCGCTCGCCGCGCCCGGGATCCTGGCCGGCGCCGCGTTCGCCGGGATCACGTCCTTCGACGACGTGAGCATCGCGCTCTTCCTCGCGAGCCCGCACTCGGTGACACTCCCCGTGCGGATCTTCACGTACATCGAGCAGACCTTCGACCCGCTCGTGACCGCGGTCTGCTCCGTGCTGATCCTGATCGCCGCGGCGCTCGTGGTCGTGATCGAGCGGAGCCTCGGACTCGCGCGCGTCTTCGGGTCGGACGCCGCCGGCCGGTAACGACCCGGCGACGCGGGCTCGGCCGCTCCTTCCCCTCAGGCGCAGCACGACCAGGCGCGTGGAGCCGGCGATATCCACGAAACACCGCCTCCTTCACGCTCATGGACGGCCGGCGGCTGCCAGGCCCCGGCGGGTTTTCTGGTGCGCCCGGGACGGGCGCTGGGCGTGACGGACATCTGCTATAAATGGGACGATGTCCGTCGGGATGCGCGCGCTGGTCGTTGCCGTCGCGGCGGCTCTCTGGGTCGCCGCCACGGCCGGCCCGGGCGCCGCGGCCGAAGCGGTGACTCTCTTCGTCACCTCGGAAAAGACCGACGCGATCGGCGTCTACCGCGGGACCGTCCCCGACCTGGCGCTGGTGGCCACGATTCCGGTCGGGCGCGAGCCCCACAACCTGGGCATCTCCCCGGACGGCCGCTGGGTGGCGGCGGGCGACCGCCGGTCGGGCGAGGTGTCGGTGATCGACACCCGGTCGCTGGCTGAGGCGAGCCGGATCAAGCTCGGCCGCCAGACCCACGACGTGGCGTTCAGCCCCGACAGCCGGACGCTCTACGTCGGACACGAGACCGAGACCTTCATCAGCGTGGTCGAGGTCGGGACGTGGAGGGTGAGGCCGCCGCTGCGCGT
>JACPCH010000013.1 GCA_016179875.1 Candidatus Rokuibacteriota bacterium
AACGACAAGCCGGATCTCCCGGGAGTTCTCGATTCCCTCGACGCGTGTGAAGCCTGGCCCGACGCGGAGCCCCTCACGCCGGGCTCGGGCTCGGCCCGCACGAGCCAACGCGTATAATTGGGCTCGGCTGCGCTCGGCGTGGCCCGAGGGGTAGCCGGGGTCACCAGTGTTTGCTCCGAATCAGCGCGTCAAGGTCAACCTCGCGAACCTGACGATACAGGGCGTGCAGTTCAGTCAGAACGTGCAGGAGGCCCTCGGCACCGTGCTCGAGCAGACCTCCACCGATCCCCCGACGTATCGTATTGAGCTCCTGTTCAGCTTCAAGGGCGTCAAGCGGGTGGAGGTGCCGGAGGAGCGCATCCGGCCGACATAGACGATCATCGTCGCTGCCGTAGCGCCGACCATCGCGTCCTGCTAGCCCGACTTCCACGGTCTGAGGAGCGGCGGGGCCGATGGGGCCGACGGCCTGGCGACGATCCGCGCTCTTGCGCAGCCTCACACACACGAGCGAGTCGGACGCGGTCTTGGCGAAGGCCAAGAAAATTTTTTGGTGGCGGTGGGAGGAATTGAACCTCCGACACGGGGCTTATGAGACCCCTGCTCTGCCGCTGAGCTACACCGCCGATCCGCGTCTGTGCTGCGATGGCCGACGCGCCCAGATTACCATAGCCCCGGCGACGGCACGGCGCGCGCCGAAGGGCTTGACAAATCCGATGTTTGCTATAATCGCGCCGAGCAAATCACCGGGAGGACGCGGCACATGCAGTTCCGGACATCGCCCTGGAGTGACGACGGCGAGCTGCGCGGACAGCCCGCCGGCGACGAGGACAACGGCACGGAGGAAGTCGAGGACGGCGACAAGCCCGACGAGGACGACGAGGACGACGACTACGACGAGGACTTCGACGACGACGAGCTGGACGAGTTGACGGACGACGACGACCTCGACGACGAGGCGCTCGACGACGAGGCGGACGACCCCGACGGGGAGGAGGACGACGACGACGGCGATGACGAGAATAGGTAGCTCCCCCAACTAGGAGGCGGCGAACATGGCGCTATTCAGTGGTGAGGGGTGGCTGTTCCTGCTGCGCTGGCTGCATTTTCTCTCCGGCATCACGTGGATCGGGATGCTCTATTACTTCAACTTCGTGCAGACGCCGTTCTTCGGGTCGACCGAGCCCGCGGTGCGGAGCGGCATGATCGTGGGCGGCCTGGTGGGCCGCGCGCTCTGGTGGTTCCGGTGGGGCGCGATGATCACCTTCCTCACCGGCGCGCTCTACGTCCTGCACAAGGTCGGCCAGTTCGGTCTCCTCGGCTTCTTCCAGACCTCCTACGGCTGGGCCATCTTCATCGGCGGCATCCTCGGCACCCTCATGTGGTTCAACGTCTGGTTCGTGATCTGGCCCGCGCAGAAGGTCGTCATCGCCTCCGCCACCCAGGTGTCCAAGGGCGGTCAGGCCATCGCCGAGGCCGCCGCGCGCGGCCAGCGGGCGGGCTTCACCTCCCGCACCAACACGCTCTTCTCCATCCCGATGCTCTTCTTCATGGGCGCGGCGAGCCACTTCGCCGTCTTCGCGCCGAGCCCGCGGACCGGCAAGATCGTGGCGATGGTCGTCTTCGCGATCATCCTGGCCATCATGGAGTGCAACGCGCTGTGCGGCACCGCGGGGCCCGGCAAGAAGATGCTCGGCTCGGTGAAGGGCACGCTGTGGGGCGGCTTCGTCCTGACCGCGGTCCTCTTCGTCGTGGTGAAGCTGATCTTCCGGATGTTCCGCTAGCGCAGGTACTCCGCGAGCACGCCGATGTCGGCCACCACGGCCGGCATCGGCGGCATCACCTTCGTCGGCCGCTTCGGCCGGTACCCCGGCGGGTAGGCCCCGTCCCGGATCCGCGCCTCCAGCAACTCGCGCGCCGCGCCCTTGATCGCCGGGGCCAGGGGCCCGTCCTGCGCGGGATCGGGCCCGTGGCACGTCAGGCACTGCGCCAGGTAGACCTGCCGGCCCCGCTCGGCCTCCGGCGAGAGCCTCGCCGGCTCGCCGCAGCCCGCGAGCGCGAGGGCGGCGGCCAGCCCGGCCAGGGCCGCGCGCGGGCGGCTCACGCGAGGTCGCGCGCCAGGCTGCGCCTGGTCTCCTCCGAGAGCACCGCGCGCGCCCGCTCGTTCGGGTGCTCGACGACCAGCGCGACCTCGACGCTCGCGAAGATGCGCCGCGCCTCGGGCGGCAGCGCGAAGCGCACGAAGTGCACGGCCGAGAGCTTGCCGCGCTCTTCGTCGGAGTGGCCGGTCTCGAAGTCGCCCACGATCACGTGCGGCCCGACCGTCAGCTTCACGTAGTCGCGGGTGTCGATGCCGAGCAGCGTGTCGAGCACCGGCTTGATCTGCGACGGCTCGGTGATCTCGATCAGCATCGTGGCGGCGAGCTGCCCCGATCCCGGCAGCAGGCTGTTGTAGACCTCCACCTCCTCGGCGATCTTGGCCTCGTCCACGATACGCTCGGCGCGCACCATCTCCTGGATCTGGAACCATACCGTCTCGCGGTTCTCGAACACGAACGTGAGGTGGCGTCCCACCTGGACCCGCCGGGGCCTCTTCATGTCGATGAGCTCGCGCCGGCGGGCCTCGCGGACCCGCTCGTACTCCACCAGGTTCAGGATCTCCGACGTTGCCAGCAGCTTCACGCCCTCACTCCTCCAGTCCGTAGGCCTCGGCGAGGATCCGGATCGGGTGCTTCGCCGGACGGCCCGTCCCCTGCTCGATCTGCAGCGCCGCCAGCGGGCAGTCGGTCGCCGTCACCGCCGCGCCGGCGCTCGCGACCGCGTCGAAGAGCGGCTTCGCGACCTTCAGCGACAGCTCGTAGTATTCCTTCTTGAAGCCCCAGGTGCCGTCCACCGCCGAGCACTTCTCGACGACGTTCACCGAGGCGCCCGGGATGAGCCGCAGCACGTCGGCGGACTTCAGGCCGATGTTCTGGGCGCGCAGGTGGCACGGCACGTGGTAGGTCACGGCGCCGACGGACTTCACGAATCTGGTGTCGAGCCGGCCGTCGGCGTGGAGCCTGGCGAGGTACTCGAACAGGTCCTGCGTGTGCGCCGCGACCAGCTTCGCGTCCTCCCCGCCGTCGAGCCACGGGTACTCCCGCTTGAGCATGTAGCTGCACGTCGGCCCCGGCACCACGATCTCGCGCCCCTCGCGGACGGCCGCCGCGAGGCTCTTGGCGTTCTCGGCGATGAGGGCCTTCGCCTCGTCCACCGCGCCGCCGTCGAGGTACGGCATGCCGCAGCAGCGCTGGGGCGGCAGGGACACGTCCACGCCGTTCCGCTCGAGCACGCGCACCGCGGCGCGGCCCGTCGCCGGATCGTTGTAATCCACCGTACACGTGGCGAACAGCGCGATGCGGTGTCGCGGCGCCGGCCTGTCTTTCTCGGCCGGGCGCGACCTGAACCAGGACGTGAACGTCTGGCGGTGGAACCTGGGGAGGTTGCGATCCTTGTGGATGCCGGCGATCGCCTGCATGAACGCCCGGTGCACGGCCAGCGCGTTCAGCCAGTTCACGAGCGGCGCCGCGAGGCTCCCGAGCCGGCCCACCAGCCCGGTGTTGCCGAGCATCCGGTCCTGGAAGGTCACGCCGTGCGCCCGCGCCCCGGCGGCCCGCGCGCGCAGCATCAGGCGCGGGAAGTCCACCTCCCACCGGTGGGGCGGCGTGTAGGGACAGTGGTTGTAGCAGAGCTTGCACTGGTAGCAGAGATCGACGACTTCCTTGACGTCGCCCTTCGGGAGCTTCTCGACGTCGCCATCCACCGCGTCCACGTCGAGCCGGTCGAAGAGCACCTTGAAGGACGGGCAGAGCGGTAGGCACCGCCGGCAGCCGGCGCAGATGTCGTAGACCCGCCGCAGCTCGCCGTCGACCTTGCCGAGGTCCCAGAACTCCGCCGACTTGAGATCGAGCGTGCCCATGATGGATGCGTGGCGAAATGATGGGTGGGGGGCGGGTCTCCGCGGGGCCCCCGCCCCCCCACCTGATCAGATCGCTTCGGCGGGCTCCTTGCCGGCGATCTGCGCGAAGCCCTTGTTGAAGCGCCCGGCGTGCGACTTCTCGGCCTTGGCGAGCGTCTCGAACCACTCCGCCAGCTCGGCGAAGCCCTCCTCGCGCGCCGTCTTGGCCATGCCGGGATACATCTGCGTGTACTCGTACGTCTCGCCGGCCACGGCCGCTTTCAGGTTCTTTTCCGTCTTGCCGATCGGCTCCCCGGTCGCCGGGTCGCCGACCTCCTTGAGGTAGTCGAGGTGGCCGAACGCGTGGCCCGTCTCGGCGTCGGCGGTGTCCTTGAAGAGGCCCGCGACGTCCGGGAAGCCCTCGATGTCCGCGATCCGCGCGAAGTAGAGGTAGCGCCGGTTCGCCTGCGATTCGCCGGCGAACGCCTCCTTGAGGTTCTCGTGGCTCTTCGTGCCCTTGAGGCTCTTGCCTGCCATGCTCATCTCCTCCTGTGCCCCTTGACGGGGGTTGGTCCCTTGACGGGGGATCGGCCGCGGGGTCCGCGGCACGCGCCGCAGCGGCCGTAGAACTCGGTCCGGTGGTCCAGCACCTCGAAGCCCGTGCGCGAGGCCAGGCGCGCCCGCGCCGCGCCGTCGGCGCGCGGCGGG
Source organism: Candidatus Rokuibacteriota bacterium (assembly GCA_016179875.1). GTDB lineage: Bacteria > Methylomirabilota > Methylomirabilia > Rokubacteriales > CSP1-6 > GWA2-73-35. The sequence continues at coordinate 4,643 of JACPCH010000013.1, forward strand.
ACGTCGTAGATCCGCCCGCACGCCAGGCACGTGAAGTGGTCGTGCGCGAGCGTGTTGCCGTCGAACCGCATGCCCCCGGCGTCCGCACGCTCGGCGAGGAAGCCCCGGGCCGCGAGCAGCCGGAGGTTGCGGTACACGGTGGCCAGGCTCACGCGCGGGAGCCGTCGCCGCACCCGCCGGTACACGGACGTGGCCGTCGGGTGCGCGTCCGTCGCCCGCACGACGTCGAGGATGATCCGGCGGGGCGTCGTCAGCCGGAGGCCCCGGGCGCGCAGCGTGGCGCCGCTCTCGGTCGCGGGTGGGCCGGCCGGGCTATTTTTAGTAATCATTATCACTTACACCGGACCCGAGCGTACCGGCCGCGGCCCGCGCTGTCAAGCGATCGCGCGGCCGGCGGCGCGTCTGGCGCGGCGGGCGCCGGTCCAGTAGAATATCCACCTCAGGAGGACCGTTCGAATGGCCCAGCCCCCGGGGCTCCGCATCGAGGGAGCGCGACAGAACAACCTCAAGAACATCAGCCTCGAGATCCCCCACGACCGGCTCACCGTCGTCACGGGCGTCTCGGGCTCCGGCAAGTCTTCGCTGGCCTTCGACACGCTCTTCGCCGAGGGGCAGTGGCGCTACATCGAGTCGCTCTCGACCTACGCGCGCATGTTCCTCGACCGCATCGACCGCCCCGACGTGGACCGGATCGAGCAGATCCGCCCGGCGGTGGCGCTCGAGCAGAAGAACCCGGTGCGGACGGCGCGCTCGACGGTCGGCACCGCGACCGAGATCCACGACTACCTGCGCCTCCTGTACGCCAAGATCGGGCACGTCCACTGCCCCGCCTGCGGCGCGCCGGCGGCGTCCCACTCGCCCGAGTCCATCGTGGACAGCCTGCTCGAGGCCCACCGCGGCGCGCGGGCGCTCATCACGTTCCGGCTCGCGGTGCCCGGCGGGCTGCCGCCCGCCGAGCTCTGGGCCGGCCTGACCCGGCGCGGCTTCGCGCGCGTGCGGGTCGACGGCGACATCCTGGACCTGGCCGCCCCGCCGCCCGCCGACCTGGCCGAGCGGCGCGAGATCGCGGTCGTCCTCGACCGCGTCGTGCTCGATTCCGCCCACCGCACGCGCCTCACGGAGTCGGTCGAGTCGGCGCTGCGCGAGGGCGGCGGCCAGGTCGAGGTCGAGGTGCTCGGCGCCGGCCCCCGCGTGTTCGCGGAGAGCTTCCGCTGCAGCGGGTGCGGCGCCGCGCTCGAGCGGCCGCAGCCGCTGCTGTTCTCGTTCAACCACCCGCTCGGCGCCTGCCCGGAGTGCAAGGGCTTCGGCAACATCCTGACCTACGACGAGGCGCTGGTGGTGCCGGACCGCACGCGCTCGCTCGCCGGCGGCGCCGTCGAGCCCTGGACCCACCCGTCGGGCAAGCGGCACCAGCGCGAGCTGCTGAAGGCCGCGCGGCGCCGCCGGATCGACGTCGACACGCCCTGGGAGCGGCTGCCGGAGGCGGCCCGGCGGGTCGTCTACGAGGGCGACGGCGCCTTCGCCGGCATCACGGGCTTCTTCGAGGAGATCGAGTCCTACCGCTACAAGCTGCACGTCCGCGTGTTCCTCTCCCGCTACCGCAGCCAGTCGCCCTGCGGCACCTGCCGGGGCGCCCGGCTCAAGCCGGCGGCGCTCGCGGTCCGGGTGGCGGGCCTGACGATCCCGGAGTTCAGCGCGCTCACGATCGAGGCCGCGGCGCGCCTGCTCGCGGACCTCAAGCTCACCGCGTGGGAGACCGTCGTCGCGCGCGAGATCCTGCGCCAGCTGAACGCGAAGCTGACGTTCCTCCTGCGGGTGGGGCTCGGCTATCTCACGCTGGCCCGGCAGACGCGGACGCTGGCGGGGGGCGAGGCGCAGCGCATCAATCTGGCGAATCAGCTCGGCTCACAGCTCGTCGGGACGCTGTACGTCCTCGACGAGCCGTCCATCGGACTGCACGCCCGCGACACCGCCCGGCTGGCCGACCTCTGCAAGGAGCTGGCGCAGGCGGGCAACACGGTCGTCGTGGTGGAGCACGACCGCGAGTTCATCGCGGCGGCCGACCACATCGTCGAGCTCGGGCCGGGCTCGGGCGAGAAGGGCGGCGAGGTCGTGTTCAGCGGCTCGCAGGCCGAGTTCCAGAAGGCCACGCGCTCGCTCACCGCCCGCTACGTGTCGGGGCGCGAGTCGATTCCGGTGCCGCCGTTCCGCCGCGGCGGCCGGCGCCACCTCGCGCTGGTCGGCGCGCGCGAGCACAATCTGAAGTCCGTGACCGCGCGGATCCCGCTCCACACGCTCACCGTCGTCACCGGCGTGTCGGGCTCCGGCAAGTCCACGCTCGTCCACGACACGCTCTACCGGGCCGTCGCGCGGGCCTTCAAGACCGAGTTCGCGCCGCCCGGCGCCTACGACGGGCTCACCGGGCTCGAGTACGTGAAGGGCGTGCGCCTCATCGACCAGGAGCCGATCGGCCGCACGCCGCGCTCGAACCCGGTCACCTACGTGAAGGCCTTCGACGAGATCCGCAAGCTCCTCGCCGCGCTGCCCCGCGCCCGGAGCCTGGGCCTCGACGCCGGCGCGTTCTCGTTCAACGTGCCGGGCGGGCGCTGCGAGTCCTGCCAGGGGGACGGGTTCCAGAAGCTCGAGATGTACTTCGTCGAGGACGTGTACGTCTCCTGCCAGGAGTGCGAGGGGCGGCGCTACCGGCCCGAGGTGCTCGGCGTGAAGGTCCGCGGCAAGAACGTGAGCGACGTGCTCCAGATGACGGTGGACGACGCCGTCGAGTTCTTCGTCGCGCAGGCCGGCCTCGCGCGGCGCCTGCGCGTCCTGCAGGACGTCGGCCTCGGCTACCTGCGCCTCGGGCAGCCGGCCACGACGCTGTCGGGCGGCGAGGCGCAGCGGCTCAAGATCGCCGCCGAGCTGGGCGCGCGGACGACGGGCGAGATGCTCTACATCCTGGACGAGCCCACCACCGGGCTCCACCTCGACGACGTGAAGAAGCTCCTCGGCGTGCTGAACCGCCTGGTGGACGCCGGCAACACCGTGCTGGTCGTCGAGCACCATCTCGACGTGATCAAGTCGGCCGACTGGGTCATCGACCTGGGGCCCGAGGGCGGCGACGACGGCGGCGAGATCGTCGCCGAGGGCACGCCGGAGGCGGTCGCCCAGACGCCCGGCTCCTACACCGGCAAGTTCCTCGCGGAGCTCCTCCCAAAGCTCAACGGCAAGAACGGGCGCGCCTGAGCGTGCGCGGATCTCCGGACGATCTCACCACTCGGCTCGCGCCGCGGCCGGCGCTCACCTCGTACTTCCACGGCTGGGTCATCGTCGGGGGCGCGTTCGTCGTCCTGTTCACCGCCTATGGCGCGCAGTATTCGTTCGGTATCTTCTTCTCGGCGCTGCTGGAGGAGTTCCACTGGAGCCGGGCCAGCCTCTCGGGCGCGTTCGCCCTCTACGGCGTGCTCTACCCCGTGTGCGGGTTCCCGGCCGGCCGGCTCACCGACCGCTGGGGGCCGCGCGCCGTCATCGCGGTGGGCGGCGTCCTGCTCGGCACGGCCCTCGCCGGCATGTCGCTGGTGACGCAGCTCTGGCAGCCGTACGTGCTCTACGGCAGCGTCGCGGCGCTCGGCATGGGCACGGCGTACGTGCCGTGCAACACGACGGTCGTGAAGTGGTTCGTGCGGCGCCGGGGCCTCGCGGTCGGCCTCGCGTCGGCCGGCGGCAGCGTCGGGACCTTCGTGCTCCCGCCCCTCGCCCAGCTCCTGGTGACGGCCGTCGGCTGGCGCACGGCGTACGTCATCTTCGGTGCCGCGATCTTCGTCGTCCTGAACCTGGTGGCGCGCGTGATGCGCCGCGATCCCGAGAGCGTCGGGCTCCACCCCGACGGTGACCCGGCGCCGCTCGCCGCCGGCCGCGCCGAGCCGGGCTGGCCCCTCCGGCGCGCCCTGGGCTCGCGCGCGTTCTGGATGCTCGCCGCCGCCTTCAGCGCGACGTGGACCCCGGTCTTCATCCCGCTCGTCCACGTCGTCCCGTTCGCGCGCGACCTCGGGCACTCGCCGCTCACCGGCGCCTGGGTCGTCTCGGCGCTCGGCGGCGGCGCCGTCGCCGGCCGACTGGTCCTGGGCGGCATCTCCGACCGGATCGGGCGGAAGGCCGGCGTCGGAATCGCGATGGCGCTCCAGGCCGTCAGCTTTCTCGGCTTCCTCCTGGCCGGGCACGGGCTCACCCTGCTCTTCGGCGCGGCGCTGCTCTTCGGCTTCTCGTACGGGGCGGTCTCGACGCTCTTCCCGGCGATCGTGGGCGACTATTTCGGCCGCGGCCAGGCCGGCGCCCTCGTCGGCTTTCTCTTCATGGTCGCGGGGTCGATGGCCGGCTGGGGGCCGCTGATCGCCGGCGCGCTCTACGACGCAACCGGCGGCTACGACCTCACCTGGGTCCTCGCCGCCGGCCTGAACGTCCTGGCCCTCTCGCTGCTCGCGCTGTCCCGGCCGCCGCGGGTCGGTTAGAATC
>JACPCH010000014.1 GCA_016179875.1 Candidatus Rokuibacteriota bacterium
TCCTTCACGAGGCCGGCCTGCACCGCCTCGTGCAGCGCGATCGGCACCGAGGCGGCGGCGGTGTTGCCGTAGCGCTCGACGTTGTTATAGCAGCGCCCGGCGGGGATCGCGAGCCCGTCGGCGACGGCCTCGATGATCCGCAGATTCGCCTGGTGGAAGATGAAACGGTCCACGTCGCCGACCGCGAGGCCGTGCGCGTCGAGGCACTCGCGCACGACCTCCTTGAAGCGGCGCACGGCGTTGACGAACACCTTGCGGCCGTTCATGCGCGGCCGCCCACGGTCGTCGTCGATCTTCTTCTTGGAGATCGGCGGGAACGTGGACGAGCCCCACAGCTCGCCCGACAGGCCGTCGAGCTGGGTGCCGTCGGTGTGCAGGTGGCTCGACAGCACGCCGCGCGGCCCCGGCTCGGCCCGCAGCACCGCAGCCCCGGCGCCGTCGGCGAACAGCACGGCCATGTCGCGGCCGCGGTCGGTGTAGTCGAAGGCGCTCGACAGCAGCTCGGCGCCGACGACGAGCACCTGCCGGTACATCCCGCCGTGCATCATCTGGTCGGCGATGGCAAGGCCGTAGAGAAACCCGGCGCAGCCCTGCTGCAGGCTGATGGCCGGCGTGGAGGTGAGGCCGAGCCGGCCCTGGAGCACGCAGCCGGTGTGCGGGTAGGCGAAGTCGGGCAGCGTCGAGGCCTCCACGATGCAGTCCACGTCGGCGGCGGTGAGGCCGGCGTTCTTCAGCGCCATCTCGCTCGCCTCGACCGCGAGGTCGGTGACAGTCAGCGACGAGTCGATCGAGCCGTCGAGCCCGCTGTCGAGCACCGACTTCATGAAGGCGGTCTTGTCGGGCGCCGCCGCCAGCTGCTGGAGCATGCGGTAGGTGTCGGGCGACACGCGGCGCTCGCGGATGCCGGTGCGCTGCACGATCCATTCGTCGCTCGTGTTCATGCAGCGCGCGAGGAGGTGGTTGTCCACCACGCACGGGGGCACCGCCATGCCGGTCGCGACGACGCGGTTCATGGCCTCACCGCCCCTGGAACGTCGGCGGCCGCTTGGCGAAGAACGCGCCGACGCCCTCGCGGTGGTCCTCGGAGGCGATGGCGAGGCCCTGCGAGTAGGCCTCGAGGTCGAGCGCGCCGCGCAGGTCGAGCGTGGCGGCGCGGTTCAGCATGTGCTTGTCCATCCGGAGGGCCAGGGGCGGCCCCGCCGCGATCTTCTCGGCGAGCGCGCGCGTGGTCTTCTCGAGGTCGGCCGCCGGCACCACGCGGTTCACCAGGCCGATGCGCGCGGCCTCGGCGGCGTCGATCACGTCGCCGGTGAAGATCAGCTCCTTGGCGCGCGCCAGGCCGACCACCCGCGGCAGGAGCCAGGTGCCGCCGCCGTCCACCGCGAGACCGATCTTGCAGAAGAGCTCGCCGAACTTCGCGCGGTCGGAGGCGACGACGAGGTCGCAGCAGAGGGCGAGGTTCGAGCCGGCGCCGACCGCGTAGCCGTCCACCATCGCGATCGTCGGCCGCGGAAAGTCCACGAGCCGGAGGACCATCTTGTTGAGCATCTCGACGCGCCCCCGGCCTTCGGCCGCCGTGTGCGGCGTCTTCATCGTCTTCACGTCACCGCCCGAGCAGAAATGGCCGCCGGCGCCGGTCAGGACGACGACGCGCACGCCCGGATCGGCCTCGAGGTCGTCGAGCGCCGCCAGCAGTTCCCGGCGCATGACGAGGTCGAGCGCGTTGCGCGTCTCCGGCCGGTTGAGCGTGACGGTGGCGATGACGTTGGTGCGATCCACGATGAGGGTCTCGTAGCCCACGGGGGCCTCCTTCCTGCAGCGCGCCGGCGGCTACGTGGTGACGACGTCGGCGACGGGCTTGATGTCGGCGAGAAACCCCGAGAGGCTCCCGAGGTGTGTGCGATGGACCTGGTCCGCGGGGATCGCGGCGCCGTCGGGCCCCTTCACCGCCATGGCGGCCGTGGCGTCGGAGAGCACCGTGACCTGGAAGCCGAGGTGCGCCGCCTGCCGCGCCGTCGTGTCCACGCACATCTGGGTCATGAACCCGGCGAGGAGCACGCGCTCCACGCCCTGCGCACGCAGCAGCTCTTCCAGCCGCGTGCCCGTGAACGAGCCCGGCAGGTGCTTCTGCACCACCGGTTCGCCCGGCGCGGGCTTCGCCTTCGGGTGGACCTCGAGCGCGGCGCTCCCGGGCGCGAAGATCGGCGCGTCGGGCTTCCGGCTCTCGTGGACGACGTGGACCACCGGCAGCCCCTGCGCGCGCGCCCACGCGAGCGCCTCGGCGATCTTCTCCACGGCGGCGGGGCCGCCCGGCAGCACCACCTTGCCGGCGGGCGCGAAGTATTCCTGCTGCGCGTCGATGACGATCAGCGCGACCACGCCGCCCTCCCCGCCCCGGCGCGCACTACCGCCCGCCGGCCACCGGCGCGAACCGCGGCAGCGGGCGCCGGTGCTCGTCGATGGTGAGGCTCAGGAGGCAGGCGCCGGCGAGAAACGTGGAGGCGACGGCGAACGCGGCGCCGTAGCCGCCGGTCGCCTCGAACAGCACGCCGGCGAGTGACGAGCCGAGCGTCGCGCCCACCTGGTGCACGAAGAAGATCGTGCCGAACACGGAGCCCACCGAGAAGCGGCCGAAGATATCGGCCGAGAGCGCCGAGGACATGGCCAGACTGCCCGACATCGCCGCGCCTCCGAGCACCGCGACGCCGAAGAGCACCGGCGGCTGATCGCGCACGAGGAAGAGCGCCGCGAAGAGCACGGCCCGGGCGCCGTAGAGCCACGCGAGGATCGGCCGGCGGCCGAGACGGTCGGCGAGCAGGCCGGCCACCACCGCGAACCCGATGCTCGTGCCGCCGAGAATGCCGAGCGCCCACGAGGCGACCATCGGCGTGTAGCCGTGGTCGGTGAGCATCGGCACGCCATGGGCGGAGATGAGGCTCATCGAGAAGCCGCAGCTGAAGAGCCCGCCGGCGAGCTGCCAGAACGAGGGCGTCTGCACCGCGACGGCGACGTCGGTGCTCTCGGCGCTGACGCTGAGGACGGTGCCCGTTGCCGGCGCAGCCCCATCGGGCGCGAGCCCCATCGCCTCGGGCGACTCGCGCACGATCCAGAGCACGAGCGGCAGAACCAGCACGAAGACGGCGACGCCGAAGACGACGTAGGTGGCGCGCCAGCCCACCCGGAGGATGAGCCACATGGCGGCCGGCACCAGCAGGCTCATCCCCGCCATCGAGGCGCCGCCGAGCGCCGAGAGCGCGGTGGCCCGCCGCCGCGTGAACCAGCGGGCGATCACCGCGGAGCCCACGACGTGGCCGGTGGCGGCGAGCCCCGCCGCCGCGCACACGCCGTAGACCAGGTAGAGATGCCAGAGCCGCGTCACCAGCCCCGTCGCCGCGAGCGAGCCGGCGAGCACGACCACGCCCGTCGCCAGCACGAGGCGCACGCCCAGGAGATCCACGAGGCGGCCCACGAACGGCTGGAAGGCGCCGTACAGGAACAGGCTCAGCGCGATCACGAGTGAGAAGCTCGCGCGGTCGAGCCCGAGGTCGGCCACCATCGGCTTGAGGAAGGGTCCGACCGCGAAGCGGATGCCGGTGGACAGGAAGATCATCACCGCGAAGGAAGCCACGACCCACCAGCCGAAAAACACGCGCGAGGTCCGCATCGGCGTTCCGGTCACTATAACACCTCGGCTCGGAACGCGTCGACCTGGCGGGCGAGCCCGAACACGCGGAGCGTGTCGCCGGCGCGCACGATCGCGTCGGCCCCGGGTCCGTGCACCGTCTCGCCGTCGGCGCGCACGATCGCCACCACGGTGACGCCGAACCGCTCGCGCAGGCGCAGCGAGCGGAGCGAGCACCCGTCGAGCCGCGCGCCCGCCGGCCCCAGCTCGCGCACCTCGGGCAGTCGGGCCGGCGCACCCTCGGAGGCCCCCGCGCCCGTCTCGACGGCTTCGCGCAGCCGCGAGAGGTAGGCGAGCGCCGCGTCGTCGGGCAGCGCGAGGCGGCGGAGCGCGTGGCGGATGAGCGTCGCCGACGTCTCGAGCTCGGGCTCGATGACCTCGGTGGCGCCGACCTCGCGCAGCCGCTCGGCCTCGGGCCCGCGGTGGGCGCGCGCCAGCACCGGGACGCTCCCGTTCAGCGCGCGCGCCGCCCGGACCGCGAGCTGGGCGCGGTCGATCTCGGGGAGTGCGACGACGACGAGCGCGGCGCGCTCGACGCCGGCCTTCGCCAGCAGGTGCGGCTGCGCCGCGTCGCCGAACAGGCAGACCACGCCGCGGGCGCGGAGGTCGGCCGCGATGTCGGGATCGCGCTCGATCGCCACGTACGGCACCCCGAACGTCTCGAGCGCCTCGCCGACGAGGCTCCCGACGCGCCCGAAGCCGCACAGGACGGCGTGCCCGGCGAGGGCGTCCGGGCCGCCGGTGAGGCGGATTCCGGACCAGCCCGGCGCGAGCGTGCGCCCGACCGCCACCCCCGGCACCGCCCGCACGAGGGCGGCGTTGGCGAGGATCGTCAGGAGCGACGCCGCCAGCACCGCGTTGTACACGTCGTCCCCCACGTGGCCCGCCGTCCGCGCCGCCTGCACGAGCACGTACGAGAACTCGCCGATCTGCGTGAGGCCGGCGCCGACCCGGAACGCCGTCGCCAGCGGGTGGCCGAACAGCCAGACCACCGTGGTCCAGATCGCGAGGTTCCCGACGAGGACGAGGCCGAGGATGGCGCCGAGGAGCGGCAGGTTGGCCCAGACCGTGGCCGGGTTGATCAGCGCGCCGACCGTGACGAAGAAGAGCGCGACGAACGCGTCGCGCAGGGGCAGGAGCCGCGCCAGCGCCTCGTGCGCGTAGTCCGACTCGCTGACGACGAGGCCCGCCAGGAACGCGCCGAGGGCCAGCGAGAGCCCGGCCGCCTGGGTGAGCGCGGCGGTGCCGAGCGCCAGGGCCAGCGCCACCAGCAGGAACAGCTCGTCGCTGCGCGTCCGCGCGACGCGGGCGAGGATGGCCGGCGCCACCCGCGCGGCGACGACGCCGAACGGCACCAGGATCAGCGCGGACTTCGCGAGCCCGAGGCCGAGCGCCAGGGCCCGGTCCCCGCCGAGCGCGCCCACCGCCGGCATCAGCACGATCAGCACCACGACGGCCAGGTCCTCGACGAGCGTGATCCCGATCATGATCCGGCCGTGGCGCGTGTGGAGCTCGCCGCGGTCGAGGAGGAGCCGCGCGAGCACCATCGTGCTGGCGACCGAGACGACCGTGCCCACCACGATCCCCTGCAGCGGCGGCCAGCCGAGCAGGCGCCCGACCCCGTGCCCGAGCGCGATGGCGAGCGCGATGCCGGCCGGGCCCCCCAGCAGCGCCACCCACTTCACGCGCAGCAGGTCGTGCAGGGAGAACTCGATGCCGATCGAGAACATGAGGAGCACCACGCCGACCTCGGCGAACACCTCGAAGGTGCGCAGGTCCGAGACCGTCGGGCCCGGCGTGAACGGGCCGATCAGGATGCCGCCGACGACGTAGCCGAGGATCAGCGGCTGGCGCGTGAGCCACGCCAGCCCGCCGCCGACGACCGCGGCGGCGAACACCCAGGCGAGGTCCCGGAAAAAGAGCGCCTCGCCCGTCATCGCGCCCGCCTCCCCCGCCGGCCCACGGCCGCCATGTTACGCTACACGCGCCATGCGGCTCGCGCGCACGCTCATCGGCATGGTCCACCTGGCGCCGCTCCCCGGGAGCCCGCGCTGGGAGGGCTCCATGGAGCGCGTGGCCGCCGCCGCGCTCGCCGACGCGCGGGCGCTCGTGGACGGCGGCGTGGACGCGCTCCTCCTGGAGAATTTCGGCGACGCGCCGTTCACGATGGGCCCGGTCCCGCCCGCGACGGTGGCGGCGACGGCGGCGGTGGCCGTCGAGCTGCGCCGGGCGCTGCCGGGGACGCCGCTCGGCGTCAACCTCCTCAAGAACGACGCGCGCGCCGCGCTGGCCGTCGCCGCGGCGGTGGGCGCCGCGTTCATCCGCGTCAACGTCTTCGCCGGCGCCGTCGTCGCCGACCAGGGCGTCATCCAGGGGGACGCCTACGGCACGCTCCGCGACCGCCGCCTGCTCGGCGCGGACGTGAAGATCTACGCCGACTGCGGCGGCAAGCACGCCGTGCCGCTGGCGCCGGTCCCGATCGAGCAGCTCGCGCACGACCTGGTCCACCGCGAGCTGGCCGACGCCCTCGTGGTCTCGGGGCCCGCGACGGGCGCCGCCACCCCGCTCGACGACCTCCAGCGCGTCCGGCGCGCCGTGCCCGGCGTGCCGCTCCTCGTCGGCAGCGGCGTCACGCCCGAGAGCGCGCCGGATCTGTTGGCCCTGGCCGACGGCCTCATCGTCGGCACCTACGTCAAGCAGGACGGCGACGTCCGGCGGCCGGTGGACCCCGCGCGGGTGGAGAAGCTCGTTGCCGCGGCGCGCCGCCGCTAGCCTCCTCGTCCTCCTCCTCGCCGCCGGCTGCCGCGCCGCGCTCCCGCCCGAGCGGCTGGCCGCGCTCGAGCCCGAGCTCGGCCAGCTCCTGCTCGTCGGCTTCCACGGCACCGAGCCGGACGACCCGGCGCTCGAGCGGCTGCTCTGCCGGGCGCGCGTCGGCGGCGTGATCCTCTTCGCGCGCAACATCGTGGACGCCGCCCAGGTCGCGCGGCTCACCGCGGCCCTCGCCGCGCGCGCCGAGGCGTGCGCGGGGCGCCGGCCGCTGGTGGCGGTGGACGCCGAGGGCGGGCGCGTGATGCGCCTCTCACCGGGCGCCGGCTACACCGCCACGCTCTCGGCCCAGGAGCTCGGCGACGCCAACGACTTCACGCTCACCGAGCTCGAGGCGCGCCGCATCGCGCGGATGCTCCGCGCCGCCGGCATCACCTGGAACCTGGCGCCGGTCGTGGACGTGGGCTACAACCCGGCCAACCCGGTGATCGTCGGGACGGCGCGCGCCTTCAGCGCCAACCCGCTGCTGGTGGCCGCGCACGCGCGCGCGTTCGTCCAGGGCATGCGCGCCGAGGGGGTGCTCACGGCGCTCAAGCACTTCCCGGGGCACGGCTCGAGCGACGAGGACTCCCACGAGGGCCTCGTCGACGTCACCGACACCGCGAACCCCGAGGTGGAGCTGGCGCCCTACCGGCTCCTGATCGCCGAGCGGCTCGCCGACGCCGTCATGACCGCGCACGTCGTGAACCGCCGGCTCGACCCGCGCCGGCCGGCGACGCTCTCGCGCGCGACGATCACGGGGCTCCTGCGCGGCGAGCTCGGGTACGACGGCCCGGTCGTGACCGACGACCTCCGCATGGGCGCGGTCGAGCGGCGCTGGGGCGTCGGCGACGCCGCCGTCCACGCCCTCCGGGCCGGCGCCGACGTGCTGCTGATCGCCGACGACCGCCTGCCCGACGGCGGCTCGGCGGCCGAGCTCGCGCTGGCGGCGCTGCGCCGCGCCCTCGCCCGGGGCCGCCTCGATCCGGCGCGCGTCGCCTCGGCCCTCGAGCGCGTGCGCGCGCTCCGGGCACGTCTGCCCTAGTTGGCGAAGGACAGCTCCGGGCTTCGCCGCATCCTGACGCCCATCGAGCGGCCGAGGATCGGCACCGTAGTGGCTATCCCGCCGGGGTTCTCGCTGGGCACAGGCACTGCTGTGCGTTGGCCGCGAGCGCGTGCGGCTTTCAGGACGACAGCGCGGCCTCCAGATCTGATGTAAATTTACAGGACAGACCCCTCAGTCTTCTCCGTGGTTTGAAACCGCAACAGCAGGAGGTCCGACAATGAAGCCCAAGGTGATCGAGTGGGATGGAACTCACGTCCCGCAGGCGTTACGCGAACTTCCGCCAGGCCGCTACGCCGTTGAACCGATCGACAACGTTCCATCGCTGACACTCGAGGAAGACGCGGGAATCGTTGACGGTCTTGACCAACTAGATGCGGGGAGGGGGATTCCCCTCGCCGACGTCGTGCGGGAGATCCGAGGTGGTCCGTTCAGGCGGTGACAATTATCGTTTCACCGGCCGCGCGGGAGGATCTGAAGCAGGCGTATCAGCAGATTGCACAAGACAAGCCCGAGGCCGCAGATCGTATGCTTGCGCGGATCACCGAGGTGATCGGCATGCTTGCTTCGGGCAATGTTCGGGGCCGCAAAGTGCGACTTCGAGATGGTAGGCAAGTTCACGCCTAGCCGGTCCCGCCGTATCGGATCTACTACCGCAAGAGCGCTGACGTGTTTGACGTCGTCCGAGTGTACCACCAGGCGCGCCGCCCGATCGAGCGTTAGACAGCGGAGGTGATGACGACAGTGCATACCACAAACACCTCCCGGAGGCCGCGAACTATCGCTTTTCACTATTCTCGCTCGTGATCGTCGTGTCCGTTGCATTCTCTGGCTGCGCGTGGCAATCAGAGGCGCTGAAGGTTGGCGACGATACCTACCAAGTCTCGGCCAATGCGTCACCAGCCCGAGGTGGAATTACTGGAGCACGTGAGATGGCACTTAGGAACGCAAACGCCAAGTGCGATTCGCTTGGCAAGAAAATCACGGTTGTGGACATCAAACTTCTCCAACCGGAAGAATGCGCCACTTCCTTTTTCCACACCAATCGGGACACGACCCCTGCGGATTGTGCAGGCACTGACCTTCGAAGTAGGTCAACGTCAGATCGTAGAGAGAGATCGTGTCGTCCAGGGGTGAAGACCGTGCGCTCGCGTGCGGTCTGGGCCCGCCCGATCGGCGCGCGCTGGGGATATGCGGGCTAGTCTACGACGCGGCCAGCAGCCGCTCGACCTCGGCGCGCGCCGGCAGCGAGGGCTGGGCGCCGCGCTTCGTGCAGGTGAGCGCGCCGGCGGCGGACGCGAGCCGGAGCGCCTCCTCGAGCGACCGCCGCTCGGCAAGCCCGACGGCGAGCGCGCCGTTGAAGGCGTCGCCGGCGGCGGTCGTGTCCACGACGCTCACCCGATACGCGGGCACCCGCAGCTCGCCGGCGGCGCTCACCGCGAGGGCGCCGGCTTCGCCCAGCGTCACGATCACCGCGCCCGCCCCGCGCGCCCGGAGCGCGCGGGCCGCGCCCGCCGCGCCGGCGGCGTCGGCCGCCGCCACGCCGGAGAGGCGCTCCGCCTCGCCCTCGTTCGGCGTCAGG
>JACPCH010000015.1 GCA_016179875.1 Candidatus Rokuibacteriota bacterium
CCCACCTGGCGACGCTGGTCAAGCGCATCCGGGCGGCGCGGCCCGGGAAGACGCTCCTCCTGGACGGGGGCGACACGCTCCAGGGCTCGGCCACGTCCCTCTGGAGCCGCGGCGAGGACATGCTGCGCGCCACGAACCTGCTCGGCGTCGAGGTGTTCACCGCTCACTGGGAGTTCGTGTACGGGATCGAGCGGGTCAAGGAGCTGTTCGGCGACCGGGAGCGGCGCGGGCTGTTCCGCGGCGACTTCGTCGCGCAGAACGTCGGCGAGGCCGGGTGGGAGGAGCCGGTGTTCCGCCCGTACACGATCCGCGAGGTGGGCGGCGTGCGGCTGGGGATCATCGGCCAGGCGTTTCCCTACACGCCGATCTCGCACCCGCGCCGCTTCGTGCCCGACCTCACGTTCGGCATCAAGGACGACCGGATCCAGGCGCTCGTCCGGGAGCTCCGCGACGCGAAGCAGGTCGACGCGGTCGTCCTGCTGTCCCACAACGGCGTCGCGGTGGACGTGAAGCTCGCCGCGCGCGTCTCCGGGCTCGACGTGATCCTGGGCGGCCACACCCACGACGGGCTCCCGGCGCCCATCGTCGTCGGCCGGACGCTCGTGGTGAACTCGGGCTCCCACGGCAAGTTCCTGTCCCGCCTCGACCTCGACGTGCGCGGCGGCCGGGTCGTGGCGCACCGTTACCGGCTGATCCCGGTCCTGTCGCGGCACATCCCGGAGGACCCCGACATGCGGGCCCTCATTCGCGAGATCCGCGCGCCCCACGAGGCCCGGCTCGGCGAGCGCCTGGCGGTGTCGGAATCGCTCCTGTACCGGCGGGGGAATTTCAACGGCCCATTCGACGAGCTGATCCTCGACGCGCTCCTCACGCGGCACGACGCCCAGGTCGCGTTCTCGCCGGGCTTCCGCTGGGGCGTCACGATCGTGCCGGGCCAGTCGATCACGCTCGAGGACGTCTACACGCACACCGCGCTGACCTACCCGAACACCTGGGTGCGTGAGCTGACGGGCGCGGAGATCCACGGGATCATGGAGGACGTCGCCGACAACCTCTTCCATCCCGACCCGTACTACCGCCAGGGCGGGGACATGGTGCGGCTCGGCGGCCTCACCTACACGATCGAGCCCGCGAAGACGATGGGCCACCGGATCCGCGACGTCCGGGTGGGCGGCCGGCCGCTGGACCCGGCGCGGCGCTACAAGGCCACCGGCTGGGCCTCGATCGGCGAGGCCGACGGCCCGCCGGCCTTCGACGTCGTCGCCGACCACCTGCGCGCCGTCAAGCGCGTCAAGCTCGACCCGCGCCCGCGCGTCCGCGTGATCGCGGGATGAGGGGGCGCCGGACCGCCCGCCCGCTCGCGGCGGCCGCCCTGCTGCTGGCGGCGGCGGGCGCGGCGGCGGCGGAGCCGGCGCGCCGCATCGAGCGGACGGACGAGTTCCTCGTCCTCCGGCTGCGGGCGCCGCACGCGGAGGTGCTGGAGGCACTCCGCGGCGCGATCGCGCGCCGGAACTACGTCGCGGGCGGCACGAGCGATCTCGGCGACGCCCTCGCGCGCCGCGCCCGGACGCTGGGCGAGCCGGCCGAGTTCGACCGCTACCAGGTCCTGTCCTTCTGCAACCTGGGCTTCGCGGCGGAGGCGCTCCGCGTGGATCCCCGGGCGGGGGCGCTCACGCCGTGCCGGATCGCGGTCTTCGTCGTGAAGGGCAGCGCCGAGGTGGTGGTCGTCGCGCTTCGGCCGCTGTACCTGGCGCGGATCGTCCCGGCGCCGGAGTTCGCGCGCCTCGCGGCCCAGGTCGAGGCCGACCTGATGGCGGTGCTCGAGGAGGTGGCCGGCGAGTAGCCGGGAATATAGAACGGCGTGCGGTGTTCCATCAGAAGGAGGAGCCATGCGAAAGCGAGCGACGAGGGCGGTGTGGATCGCGGCGGCGGTGGTGGCGGCGCTGGCGGGCCTCGCGGCCGTGTCGGAGGCGTCGCACACCAAGGAGTACCCGAAGAAGCACAAGATCGTCTATCACTTCAACGGCTCGGACAGCGGCGACCACGTGGGGAAGGCCAAGGCCGTCCTCGGCAACATCCAGAACCACATCCAGGGCGTCGGCGGCTGGGGCAGCATCGAGGCGCTCGTCCTCGTCGTCCACGGCGACGGGGTGGTGCCCTTCATCGAGAAGGGAATGGACCCGGAGGTGCGCAAACGCTACGACCTGCTCACCCTCTCCGGCATGAAGTTCGGCGTCTGACAGAACACCCTCAGGAGCCGGAGGCTCCAGATCGAGCAGTTTCCGAACGATTCGATCCGTCTCGACCAGGGCGGCGTGACCGCGGTCGCCGAGTATCAGGAGATGGGCTATAGCTACGTCAAGCCGTAGAACTTCGCTCGCGGTCCTTGGGCTCGTCCTGGCGGTGCTCGGCGCCCCCGCGGCACCGAGCACCGCCGCCGGGCCCGACCTCGAGGACCTCCTGTGGGACCTCCAGATCGTGCCGCTCGGCCCCCGGGCCGCGCCGAGCCTCGCGCTCGACGACCTGGCCGGCACGCGCGTCACGCTCGAGGGCCTGCGCGGGCGCGCCGTGCTGCTGTACTTCTGGGAGAGCGGCTGACCCTTCTGCGCGAGGGAGTTGCCCTCGGCGATCGAGCAGGCGCACCGGGCGTTCAAGGACGCGGGCCTCACGGTGCTGGCGGTCAATCTCGGCGAGGACCGGGGAACGGTTGCCGCGTGGGTCCGGGCCAACAAGGTGACGAGCACCGTCCTGCTCGACGCCGCCGGCGCCGCGCAGCGCGCCTATCGCGTCACCGCCACCCCCACGGTCGTCCTCGTGGGGCGCGACGGCCTCCTCGTCGGCCGCGCCCACGGCAGCCGGCCGTGGATGGGCGACACGGGGCGCCGGCTGTTCGAGGCCTTGCTGGCGAAGTAACCCGATGGCGGCCGCGCGTCTGCCCTCGGCGCTCGCGGGGCTCGCGCTCCTGGCGATGGCGGTCGCGCTGCCCCGCGACGCGCCCGCGTATCGCCACCACACGTCGAAGGTCCGCTACCGGGAGTACGCGCAGGCGGCCTTCGAGCAGGCCCGGCGCGACGGCAAGCCGGTCTTTCTCGTCATCAGCGCGGTGTGGTGCTACTGGTGCAAGTACTTCGACGCCGAAACGCTGGAGACAGACGACGTCTCCTCGTACCTCAACCGGCACTTCGTGAGCGTCTTCGTGGACTCGGACCTCCGCCCGGACCTCACGCGGCGCTACGCGCGGGGCTGGCCCATGACCGTGCTCTTCGATGCCGAGGGCCGGGTGCGGCTCGCGTTCCCGGGCGCGCTCCGGAAGGCCGACATGCTGGCGGTGCTCGCTCGCGTGGTCGAGGAGTCTCGCCGCGCGCCGGCGGTGGCCGAGGCTCCCGCCCGTCCGTCGCCGCCCACGCCGGTGACGGCGGACAACCACCGCGCGCTGCTCGCGGGCCACGCGCGCGCCCTGGACGAGCTGGCGGACGCCGGGCGGGGCGGGTGGGGCACCGGGAGGAAGTTCCCGTACCCGCGCCTGCTCCAGTACCTCCTCGAGCGCGACGACCTCCTGCGCGATCCCGCGCGCCGGGCCCACGTCGTGAAGACGCTCGACGCGATCCTCCGGCACCTCTGGGATCCGGTGGACGGCGGGTTCTTCCGCTACGCCGAGCGGGCCGACTGGTCCGAGGCGCACACCGAGAAGCTCCTCACGGTGAACGCCGGGCTCGCGCTCGCCTTCCACCAGGCCGGGCGCGCGCTGCGCCAGCCGCGCTACACCCAGGCCTCCGAGCGTGCCGTCGCCTGGATCCTCCGCGTGCTCCACGACCCGCTGGAGGGCGGCTTCCACGGCTCCCAGAGCGCCGACCCCGCGTACTACCGGCTCGCGCCCGACCGGCGGCGCGCCGCGCGCACGCCCCCGGTGAACCTCGACAAGGTCGCGGCCTGGAACGCCGAGGCGATCCTGGCGTTCCTCGCGATCGGCCGCGCCACGGGCCGGCCGGAGGTCCTCGACGCCGCCCAGCTCTCGCTCGGTTTCGCGCGCCGGCGCTTCGTCACCGACCGCGGCGCCTACCACGTGCACCACATCGCGACCCAGCGCGGCGAGGGGCGGGGCCAGCTCGAGGCCAACGCGTGGATGGCGCGCGCGTTCCTCGAGGCGTGGCGCATCTACCGCCGCCAGTCCTGGCGCGACCAGGCTGACGCGCTGCTGGACTACGCCGTCGCGGCGCTCTACGACCGCGGGTCGGGCGGCTTCGTGGGGGCGCGCGACCCCGACGCTCCCGCCGGCACGGCGCCGGACCTGCCGGTGGACCTCAACGGGCTGATGGCGGAGACGCTCCTGCTCGCCGCCGACGGCGCCCCCGAGCGCCGGGCCTGGCGCGAGGCCGCGGCCCAGGCGGCCGCGACGGCGGGCGGCCGGCTGTGGGCGCCGCTGGTGGACGGCGAAGGCCTCACGCCGGCGGCGCTCGCCGATGCGGCGTTCGGCCTGCGCGCCTGGGCGCGCGTCGTGCCGAGAGGCTAGCGCCCAACTTCCGCAGTTCGAGCTTGATCCGTAAGCGCTCGGGAAGCTCAAGGCCGAGCCGGTCAAAGAGCGCGGCTTGGGCGGCGTCCGGGCGCACCACGCAGCGCCAGCGCAGGTCGCGCCCATCCTCGGTTAGGCTGCCAAGGCCCTTGACTTCGTCCTCGGCCAGCGCCATCTTCTGCCGAACCGCCATCGAGCGCATTCGACGCCGTGTGGGTTGACCCGGGGGGCCGCCCCGACTGCTGTTACATGACTGATGATTCAAGAAGAGTTGTGGGAGGCGGCAACGCCGTCTAACAAAGGCGCCGCAGCCGACGAGCCGCACTCGAAGGAAAGCCGAACCGAAGCACCGAGCGCGCGCGCTCGCGGCTGAGCGCCGAGGCGTTCGCCGGAGAACGAAGCGCCCGACGGAGTGGTAGGATCGCCGCCACGGCTACGTCGGCGCGAGAGCTGACCGCAGCAGCGGTCAGCCTGTGATCCACGCGGGAGGCGGAGTCGGCCTCTAAAGGAGACATTCATGAAATGCATGTCCCTCCTCGTCACATCACTTGTGCTTGTCGCAGTGCCGGCGCTGGCTCAGCAAGGCGGTCTACCGGCCGTGCAAGCGCAGATCAATGCCCTCCAGGCGCAGAACGCAAGCTTGCAGCAGCAGATCGACAAGCTGAGTTCGGTCGTGGCGGTGGACGACGGCACTGCGCAGGCGCTCGTTGGAACGTGGACCGGCACGGTGAGTTCGGTCGAGTTCGACAGATCGGTGAAGTTCACCTCGCCGGGCTCGCCGCCCGCGTCCGGGCCGTTTTTCAACATCTTCGGCGGCGTGCCGGCCAGCGTCGCGCCGACGTTCGCCGTGCCGATCCTTGGGTCTTGTACGGGAGGCGTCTCGGGGACCTGCCAGACCGGCGACATGATCGTCGGCGTGAACCCGGAATTCTGGCTTGCCAGGGGCAGCAATAATCCGGATCCCATCACCTTTACGCTCACCCGCGACGGCATGAAGCTCTCGGGCGCCGTGATTCAGGACAACCAGGAGTTCGCCACGCTGAGCGGGATCGTGCTCTCCAACAACTTTTTCCTCCTGAAAGCCCGCGCGCCGGCCACCGGTCCCTGCGCCGGTACCGGCTTCGTGGTTTATCTGGGAACGGGGTCGCTCTCTGTCGATCGGACCCGGATGCTCGTCACGGGATCCGCCATCGAGGCGGACTGCCAGCACTCGGTCTTCAGGGTGGGCCTGACGAAGTAGGGGGCGCCTGGTCGGCACCCGGACGTTAGCGGATCCGGTAGTGCTTGACCTCGTACGGCGCGAACGTGTCGGACGGCACGCCGCCTCGAACGCGGCCGCGTCGGCGAGGTGACCGGCCCGTTCGGCCCTCTTGGCGACCCCGGGGCCGCACCGTCTCCTTATCGAACTGCGGAAGTGGGGCTAGCGCCGCCGGCGCGGCGGGCCGCCCGCCTCGGACAGCGCCGAGCGGAGGGCGGCCAGCAGCGCCCGCGCCTCGGGCGAGAGCGGGCGCTGGCGCGGGTGGATCACGTCGAGGCTCCGGCTGATCGGCTCGGCGTCCACGATCTCGATCGCCACCAGCGAGCGGCGGCGGAGCTCGCGCCCGACCGCCAGGTGCGGCAGGAACGCGAGCCCGAGCCCGCGCTCGACCATCCGCTTGGCGGTCTCGATCGTCTCGACCTCCATCGCCACGTTCGGCACGAGCCCGGCGCGGCGGAAGAGGCCGTGGGTGAGCGTCCAGTCGCTCGAACCGCGGTCGAAGAAGATCAGCGGCCGGTCGGCCAGCTCCTCGAGCCGCGCCCGGCGCTCGCCGGCCGGCCACGCCGACGGGCGCCCCACCAGGATCAGCGGGTCGTCGCGCAGGCTCAGCGTCTCGACCTCGGGGTGGTGGAGCGAGCGCGCCAGCCCGATCTCGGCCTCGCCCCGCAGCACCATCTCGAGCACCTCCTTCGAGTGGCCGGAGCGCACCGTGATCATCACTTTCGGGTGCGCCGCCTGGAAGCGCTTGAGCACGTCGGGCAGCAGGTAGGTGCAGATGGACAGGACGGCCGCGATCTGGAGCGCGCCGCCGGCGGACGGCCGGAGGTCGTGCACGGCCTGGCGGGCGCGGGCGACCGACTGGAGCAGCGTCTCGGCGTGGGGCCGGAGCGCCCGGCCGGCGGCCGAGGGCGCCAGGCCGTGGCGGCCGCGCTCGAAGAGCCGCACGCCGAGGGAGTCCTCGAGCGCGCGGATCCGGGCGCTCACCGCCGGCTGGGTCACCCGGAGCGCGTCGGCGGCCCGCCGGAAGCCGCCGAAGGTCAGGACCGCCAGGAACGCCTCGACCTGGGGGATCTCCATCACTGATAAATATCTCTTATCGAGGCGATAAAAACAATCACGTTGCTTTTACCCGGCCGGGCGGCGAAAGTCGTCGGCAGGAGGGTCGGGTCATGCACACGAACTGCGAGTGCGGGATGACGATCGAGCAGCCGGCGACGCGGATCGCGCCCTGCCACGAGTGCGGGACGGTGCGCTGCCGCTCCTGCGCCATCGAGATGGACGCCCACACGTACTGCCGCTGGTGCGCGACGTCGCTCGCGCCCGTCCACGCGGCCTAAAGGGGAGGGAACCGGATCGTGGAGAACCCGGGGAGGACGTTCCGCGAGTTGCTGACGACGGAGCCGTACCTGTTCACCGGCGGCGTCTACGATCCGCTGGGGGCGCAGATCGCCGAGCGGGCGGGGATGAAGTCCGTCTACCTGTCCGGCTACTCGATGGCGATGGCCAACGGCTGGCCCGACATGGGCTTCCTCACCCAGACCGAGGTGACCCGGATCGCCTCGATGGTCGCCAGCGCGGTCTCGATCCCGATCATCGCCGACGCCGACGACGGCTACGGCAACGCGCTCTCCACCATCCGGACCGTGCAGGAGTACGTCAAGACGGGCGTGGCCGGCATCCACCTGGAGGACCAGCGGTTCCCGAAGCGCTGCGGCCACATCGCGGGCAAGACGATCGTCCCCTTCGAGGAGGCGCTCGGCAAGTACCGGGCGGCCATCGACACCCGGAACCGCCTGGACCGCGACTTCGTCATCGTCGCGCGCACCGACGCCTACGGCGCCGTCGGCGGCAGCCTGGCCGAGGCCATCCGGCGCGGGCGCGCCTACGCCGACGCCGGCGTGGACCTGGTGTGGGCCGAGCTGTCGAGCGCCGAGCGCGAGCCCGCGATCGCCTTCGCCCGGGCGATGCGCGAGACGCACCCGAACCTCCCGCTCGCGTTCAACTACTCGTCGTCCTTCCGCTGGCACGCGGACCCGAACCCGTTCACGTTCAAGGAGCTCGGCGAGCTGGGCTACCGGTTCATCTTCATCACGCTCTTCGCCGCCCACGCCGCGACCTACGCGGTGTGGAACGCGATGGAGGAGCTGGTGCGCGACGAGGAGCAGGCGCAGTGGCGGCTCGAGAAGACGAAGGCCGGGCACCCGACCGAGAGCCACCACGTGATGGCGCGCGTCGCGCACTTCCAGGAGCTGGAGAAGCGGTACGTTCCAGGCACGGAGGAGCGGATCAAGGCGTCGGCCGGCTTCGACGACCACCGGATGCACTAAGATGGGGGCATCGACACCCTCGACACGGACGTCCTGATCCTCGGCGCCGGGGGCGCGGGGCTCTGCGCCGCGCTCCACGCCGCCGACGCCGCGCCGCGCCTCCGCGTGACCGTCGTGGTCAAGGGCCTCCTCGGCCGCGCCGGCTGCACGCGCATGGTGCAGGGCGGCTACAACGCCGTCCTGGCCGCGCCCGACTCGCTCGAGGCGCACTTCCGCGACACCCTCGCCGGCGGCGGCTGGATCAACGACCAGGAGCTGGCGTGGACGCTGGTCCGCGAGGCGCCGGGGCGCGTGCTCGAGCTGGAGTCGCGCTACGGCTGTCTCTTCGACCGGCGGGCCGACGGGCGCATCCACCAGAAGCCCTTCGCCGGCCAGACCCACGACCGCACGATCCACAAGGGCGACCTCACCGGCATCGAGATCATGAACCGCCTCGCCGAGCAGGCCCTGCGGCGCGACAACGTTTCGGCGCTCGAGGAGTGCCGCGCCGTCGAGCTGCTGCGCGACGCGCGCGGCGCGGCGGCGGGCGCGCTCGTGCTCGACGTGCGCGCGGGCCGGTTCGTCGCGGTGCGGGCGCGGGCCACGCTGCTGGCCATGGGCGGCGGGCCGACGATGTACAAGGTCATCGCGTGCTCGGCCGACAAGGCCGCCGACGGGATCGCCCTCGCGTACCGTGCCGGGCTCCCGCTTCGCGACATGGAGATGGTCCAGTTCCACCCGACGGGGCTCGTGATCCCGGGCTCGCTCATGACGGGGGCGCTGCTGGAGGAGGGGCTCCGGGGCGCCGGCGGGCACCTCCGGAATGGGCGCGGCGAGCGGTTCATGGCGCGCTACGACGCCGCCCGCCTCGAGCGCTCGACGCGCGACCTCGTGTCGCGCGCGTCGTTCACCGAGATCGCGGAGGGGCGGGGGACGCCCAACGGCGGCGTCTGGATCGACGTCTCGCACCTCGGCGCCGACGTCGTCGAGACGACCTTCCGCGGGATGGTCCGGCGCTGCCGCGACTTCGGCCGCGACCTCGCGCG
>JACPCH010000016.1 GCA_016179875.1 Candidatus Rokuibacteriota bacterium
TCCTCAGTAGAGGCGCAAGGCGCGGTACAGGGCGAGGGTCACGGCCTCGAAGGGCCCGTCGCCCTTCGGGAGCGGCAGGTAGACGAGCTTGACGAAGAGGTAGAGGAGCGCCACCACGCCGACGACGACGTTCGTCGCGATGGCCGGCGCCGACCGCATGCCCGCCAGGGTGAGGAAGGCGGCGATGAACAGCGCGCTCACGATCGCGAACCCGACGACGGGGGCCAGGAGGACGTAGGCGACGATCAGCGCGATGGCCGTCGCGAGCTTCCCGCGGGAGATCGGCGGGCGGCCCTCACCGGCGCCCGCGCGCGGCCCGCCCACGCGCGCGCGCTGCCATTCCTCCAGCCCCTTGGCCGCGCACGCCAGGGCCAGGCCGAGCAGCGCGAGCCGCGGCCAGAACCCCGGCCCGAGCTGGCCCTCGCGCGCCATGCCGTCGAGGCTCCACGTGCCGGGGAAGAGCACGGCCGCGAGGACGACCCCGAGCAGCGGCGCGGCCACCCGCCGGGCGGTCATCTCACTTCCGCAGCCCGAACTCCTTGACGAGGCGGCCGAGCGTGTCCACCTCGCCGGCGACCCACTTGCCGAACTGCTCCGACCCCATGTAGCTGTCGGGCGCGAAGTACCACTCCTCGGCGAACTTCTTCCAGTGCGGCGTGTCCATCGCCTTCTTGAAGGCGTCGGCCATCGCGCGAACCCGGTCGGGCGGCGTCCCCTTCTTCGTGACGATGCCGCGGAACTGGGGCAGCGTGATGTCGAGGCCCAGCTCCTTCGACGACGGCACGTCCGCGAACGCCGGGTGGCGCTTCTCGGCGAAGATGACCAGCGGCCTGAGCTGGCCGGCCTTGAGGTACTGGAGCACGTCGCCCGCCTGCTCGTAGAGCACCTCGGCGTGGCCGCCGAGCGCGGCCGCGTAGCGCTCGCCCGGCTTCGGGTACGGCACCGTCGTCATCTTGTAGCCCTTCTTCTCGAGGAAGCGCACCGTCACGTCGTCCACCGTGCCGAACCCCGTCGCGGCGACCCGGAGCTTGCCGGGATTGGCCTGGGCGTGCTTGAAGAGGTCCTGGATCGTCTTGAAGGGGCCGTCGGACTTGACGAAGAGGAACGAGTCGGCGACCTGCGTGCGGGTGACCCACTCGACGTCATCGACCTTGTACCGGGCGAGCCCCATCGGGATCGTCATCAGCGTGTCCTGGATGTACACGGCGATCGTGTAGCCGTCGGGCTTGCTGGCGAGGAGCTGCGCCATGCCGGTGTTGCCCGAGGCGCCCGGCACGTTCGACACCGGCAGCGCGACCCCGAGGACCGGCTGGGCCAGGGAGCCGATCTGCCGCGCCATCGCGTCGGCGCCGCCGCCCGTGCCCCACGTGCAGATGAAGTCGATCGGGCGCGACGGGTATTTCTCCTGCGCGGCCGCCGGGCCGATCGGTCCCAGGAGCGCGAGCGCGGCAACGACGAACCCTGTCACGATCTTCATGCCCGTCCCCCTCCATCAACGGTCTTCACTTCGCCGCCGCCTGCTCGCGCAGCGCCCGCCGCAGCAGCTTGCCGGCGCCGCTCACCGGCAGCGCGTCCCGGAACTCGATCGCGCGCGGCACCTTGTAGGTCGAGAGCCGCGCGCGGCAGAACTCGACGAGCGTGCGCTCGTCGCACTGACCCGCGCGCCCATCCTTCAGGACGACGAACGCCGTCACCGCTTCGCCGCGGTACCCGTCCGGCACGCCGACGACGACCGCCACCTTCACGGCGTCGTGGGCGTAGAGGGCCTCCTCGACCTCGCGCGGCCACACCTTGAAGCCGGCGGTGTTGATCACGTCCTTCTTGCGGTCGACGATGGCGAAGTACCCCTCGTCGTCCATCACCGCGACGTCCCCGGTCCGGAGCCAGCCGTCCCGCAGCGTCGCCGCCGTCTCCTCGGGCCGGTCCCAGTAGCCCCGCATCACCTGCGGCCCCCGGATCAGGAGCTCGCCGGGCGCGCCCCGCCCGACGTCGGCGCCCGTCTCGAGGTCCACGATCCGGGCGTCGGTGTCGGGGAGCGGCACGCCGATCGAGCCCGCCTTGGCGCGGTGGATCGGATTCGCGTGCGTGAGGGGACTCGTCTCGGTGAGCCCGTAGCCCTCGACCAGCACCTCGCGGCCGACGAGGCCGTCGAACGCCGCCTTCACGCTCGGCGGCAGGGCCGCCGCGTTGGTGCGGCACGCCCGCAGCGACGAGTAGTCCGCCGCCCGGGCCACCTCGTCGTTGAGGAGCGCGATGAACATGGTCGGGACGCCGAAGAGCCGCGTCGCGCGGTAGCGGCCGACGGCGCGCGCGACGGCCGCCGCCGCGAAGCGGCTCATGACCAGGAGGGTCGCGCCCGCGGAGAGCGGCACGTTCATCACGCCCGACATCCCGCCGCTGTGGAACATCGGGATCACGGACACCGACACCTCGTCGCCCGGCGCGAACGCGTACCACTCCGCGAACTGGACGGTGTTGGCGACGATGTTGCGGTGGGTCAGCATCGCCCCCTTCGGCGCCCCCGTGGTCCCGCCCGTGTACAGCAGCACCGCCACGTCGGCGGGGGCGCACCCGGCCGGCGCCGCGGGCGGCAGCGCCTCCATCGCCGCGAACGCCGCGGCGTCCACGAAGGGGAGCGCCAGGCGCTCGGCGGCCGCCTGCGCGGCGCCCCCGCCGGCCCCGACGACCAGGGCGACCCCGGCGTCGTCGAGCTGCCCGGCGATCTCCGCCTCGCGGGCCGCCGGATTCGCGGGGACCACGACGCCGCCGGCCCACCACGTCGCGTAGTAACCGACGATCAGCCCGGCGCTGTTGGGCAGGCAGAACCCGACGCGCGTACCCGGCCCCACCCCGCGCTCGCGGAGCCCGGTGGCGGCGCCGCGCGCGGCCCGCCAGAGCCCCTCGTACGTGAGGGCGCGTCGCTCCGCCAGGGTCTCGTGGTCCAGCTCGCGGACGGCGATGCGGCCCGAAAAGCGCGGCAGGTTGCGGTCGAGGAGCCACCACGCGGGCACGTCCGGGTACGCCAGCGACGGCGGCACGTGCGCGGGCCAGAACCGGTGCCAGGGGCGCGCCACGGGGGCGGCGCGCATCACACGGGGACCGGCAGGTCGTAGCCGACGTCCATGGCGGCCAGGTTCTGCTCGTGGAAGCGCGGGATCACTTCGAGCATCGCCCGCTTCATCGCCTCGTAGTCGAGCCCCGCCAGGCGCGTCAGCGCGCCGAGCATGATCATGTTGGCGAAGAGCACGTTGTTGAAGCGCGCCTTGGCGAGCGCCGTCGCGGGCACGGCGACGTGCCGCTCGGGGGCGTCGGCGCGAATCGTCTCGACCAGCTCGGGGTCGTAGAGGATCCGGCCGCTGCAGCAGTCGTAGAACTTCTTGTAGGCCGGCGCCGAGAACGCGACGAACACGTCCGCGTGCTCGACCACGGGGCTGTCCACGTACTCCGGGGAGATCACGAGCTGCGCCCGGACGTAGCCGCCGCGCGTCTCGGTCCCGTGGCTCTTGAGCATCGTGACGCGGTGCCCCTGCTTGATCGCGCAGAGGCCGAGGATCTGCCCCATCCGGATGACGCCCTGCCCGCCGAAGCCGGAGATGAGGATCTCGGTCCGCGTCTTCGCGGCGGTCGTGGTGGCCATCAGCGCGCGCCGGCCGCCGTCCGTTCCGCGCGGACGCGCGCGTTCATGTCGCGCAGGAGCTTCGTGAACTCCGGCCGGCTGTTGGAGGCGTCGTGCTTGATCCCCGTCTCCCAGACGAAATCGGTCGCGCCGCCGTCCGCCTTCCGGCCCTGGGTGTGCTCGTAGATCCACTCGAGGTTCTTCAGGGTGTCGCGGGTGCCGAGCGCGTAGGCGCCGAAGTTCTCGTTGCACGGGAAGCGGACGTGCACGAACGAGAAGCCGTCGTTCTGGAGCGCCCTCTTCACGATCTTCACGGTCTGATGCCACTGGGTGGCCGTCGTCTCCGCCACGAACGTGGCGCCCGCGGCCTTCACGACGTCGCAGGGGTCGAACGACGGCTCGACCATGCCGTACGGGCTCGAGTTCGTGACGTAGCCCGCCGGCGTCGTGGGGGAGAACTGGCCGCCGGTGGACTCGTAGCCCATGTTGTCCTCGCAGATGACGACGACGCCGAGGTTCCGGCGCGCCGCGTGGATCAGGTGCGAGGTGCCGATGGCCGCGGCGTCGCCGTCGCCGACGACGATCAGGTATTTCTTGTCCGGCTGCGCCAGCTTGAGCCCGGTGGCGACCGCGAGCGCGCGCCCGTGGGTGGCCCCGAAGTTGTCGCCGCCCCACGTCGCGAACGTCTGCCGCCCCACGCAGCCGATGCCGGTGCCGAAGACGACGTCCTCCTGCTTGAGCCCCAGCTCGTCGATCGCCTGCAGGATCCAGTTCTCGATCATGCCGATGCCGCAGCCGTGGCACGCCTTGGTCGGGATCTGGCTCGGGCGCAGGTACTTCGCGGCGAGCTTGTTCATCAGCGGACCTCCGTCCAGATGTAGGGCAGCTCGGGGATGCGCCCCGCGCGGGCCACGCCCTGGAGCCCCGCCACGACCTCGGCGACGGTGTGGAGCTCCGCGCTCTTGCCCATGAAGTGCACCTTGGCGCGATCGGGCGCGGCGCGCATGACCTCGCGCACCAGCTGCCCGTCGTAGTTCAGCTCGCAGACGACGTAGTGGCAGTCGCGCTCGTAGAGCTCGTCGAGGAACGGCCAGAGGGTGATGGGCCGGACGAAGCCGGCCCGCAGCCCCTGCCGGCGCGCCTCGAGCACCGCCGTCTTCACCGTGCGCGCGTCGGCGCCGTAGGCGACGGCGACCACGTCCGCGTCCTCGAGCCCGATCGTCTCGTACCGCGAGAGCTGGTCCCGGTGGTGGCGGATCTTGTTCACGAGGCGGTAGGTCTGGGCCCACTGCGCCTCCATCTCCTCGATGTCGTAGCCTTCCTCGGTGTGCGTGTAGGCCGAGACGCACACGCCCGTGCCGCGGCCGATGATGTTCGGCGGGACGTCGAGGTCGGCGCCGCCGAGGGGGTAGAACGGCATCATGAGGTTGTGCTTGCGCGGCACGACGAAGTCGAGGTGCTCGTCGGCGTCGGGGAGGAAGAGGTCCTCCCACATGTCGGACACCACCTGGTCGGTGAGGATGGTGACCGGCGTGCGGAAGCGCTCCGAGAGGTTGAAGGCGTCGATCGTCAGCCAGAACGCCTCCTGCACCGACGAGGGCGAGAGCACGATCGTCTCGAAGTTGCCGCCGTGGGTGCAGTAGCGCGCGACGTAGAACTCGCCCTGCCCCGGCGCGCCCGTGATGCCGCTGATCGGCCCGACCCTCATCGCGTCGACGACGACCAGCGGGATCTCGTTGGTGAGGGCCCACCCGTAGGCGTCGTGCATGAGCGTGTAGCCCGGCCCCGAGGTGGCGGTCATCGCCTTGAGGCCCCCGAGGGAGGCGCCGGCGCACGCGTGCATGCCGGCCAGCTCGTCCTCGCACTGCATGTAGTAGCCGCCGACCTGGGGCAGGCGCTTGGACATGTACTCGGCGATGTCGGTCGCCGGCGTGATCGGATACCCGGCGAAGACCCGGCACCCCGCGGCGATCGCCCCTTCGGTGAGCGCGTAGGTCCCCGCCTCGAGGAGCCGCCGCCCCTTCGGGCACCGCCGCTCCCACTCGACCCAGGGGGCGACGAGCCCTTCGGCGACGCGCGCGCGTGTGATCGTGGCCATCAGTGGAGCCCTCCGATTTTCATATTCGCCGTCGGGGCGCCTCCGCGCCCGACGGTCGGGCGGACAGCCGGCGAGGCCTGTTTGACGGCGACGTCGATGCAGAAGTCCGGGCAGATCTGGTAGCAGAGCATGCACCCGATGCAGTTCGCTTCCTTCGCGACGACCATGGGGAACCAGCCGAGCCGGTTCGGCGTCGTGCGCCAGGCGAAGACGTCCACCGGGCAGATGCTGAGGCAGAAGCCGCACGCCTTGCACATGTCCTCGCCGACGACCACGTCCCACTTCCCGGCCGGACCCTTCGGCGCCTTCTTCTCAAGCTTGAACAGCGCCATCCCGGTCTCCTTCGGCCAGCACGATCGCCTTCGCGTTGGCGATGTGGGCGCGCGCCAGCTCCTCGGCGCGCACGGCGTCGCGGGCGACGATCGCCTCGAAGATCCCACGGTGCTCGCGGTGCGCATCCTCCAGGCGATGCTCCGTCTTGAGGAGCAGCGGGTGGAAGTGGCGGATCGACTGCCGCACGACGGCCAGCAGCGCGAGGAGCCGCGCGTGGCCCGAGGCGCGGAAGATCTCGTCGTGGAACGCGACGTGCGCGGGGAACCACTGGTTCGCGTCCTGGCGCGTGAGGCACCGTGCCATCCGGTCGAGCGTCCGCTCGAGCCGCGCGTGGACGGCCGCTCCGGCGCGCCGCGCCGCGAGCCTGGCGGCCAGGCCGTCCAGCACCTCGCGCAGGTCGTACAGCTCGACGGCCTCTCCCGCATCGAGGAGCTTGACCCGCACACCACCGCCCGGAAGCAGCTCCACGAACCCCTCGTCCTGGAGCCGCACGAGCGCCTCCCGGATCGGCGTTCGGCTGATGCGCAGCCGGTCGGCGAGCTCGGTCTGTCGGAGCCGGGTGCCGTCGCGCAAGCTGCCGTTCTGGATGGCGTTTCTGAGAGTCTGCGTCGCGTCGTCAACGAGCCGCCGCCGCTTGAGCGGAGCCACCGCCTGAGCCACGCGCATCCCCCCGATCCGTGTATCCAGGATACAGGCCCGCACACGGAGACTATGCGGAAACCGGCGTCGTCGGCAAGCGGAACCTGGATGCCCCCCGTGCGGCCCGGGTGAGGAGGCTGTCGGAGTATCGAGGGGCGCCACGGCTACGCCGGGGCGCCCCGAGCGTGGGGGGGTATAGGGGGGCCATTTCGGGGCCCCCCATTCAACTAGTGGCGGACGACGACCAGGCCGCTCGCCGCCAGCAGCAGGACCGCGAGCTCGAGCAGCGCGATCACGGCGTACGCGGTGTCACCCTTGCGCAAGAACATCGGCAGCACGGCGGCGTAACACGCGAGGGTCACGCCCCCGAGCATCGCGATGCCGATGATGCTCAGGAAGTCACCGTAGGCAACCAGGCGGAGCCAGCCCCACCCGGGCTCCGCGCCCACCGCGCGGAGCCAGCCCGGCGCGTCGAGCCCCCAGTAGCGCGGCAGCTCCGCGATCGGCACCCGCGGCGGCACCCACCCGAGCACGTAGGCGAGGAACCCCGCGATCAGCACCACCGCGCTCATGAGCGTCCCGGCGCCGAGCACGGCGGCGAAGAGCGTCTCCTCCCGCAGCGCCGCCCGGGGACGCCCGCCGGCCGTCATGGCCACACCCCGAGCCCCTTCAGGAAGGCGCGCACGCCGGCGAAGAGCAGGACGCCCACCACGACGAACCGGATCGTCCGCGGTCGGGCCGCCGCGAGGAGCCGCACCCCGAGGCGGGAACCGATCATCATCCCCACCACCGACGGCACCACGATCATCGGCATGACCGCGCCCGAGTGGAGGTACACCCACGCCGCCGATGTGTCCGTGATCGAAAGCAGGAACACGCTGGTGCCGGCCGCAATCTTGAGGGGCGCGCCCATCACGAGGTTGAGCACGGGCACGTTCGCCCAGCCCGCCCCGATCCCGAACATGCCCGCGACGAGCCCGATCAGCACGAAGAGGCCGAGGGCGGGCCACGTCCGGTGAACCCGCCACTCGACCACGCGGTCGATCGTCGCCTCGTGGTAGGCGCCCTCGATCCCGAGGGCCCGCGCCAACGCGTCCGCCGCCGGGACCCGCGGGAACTCCGCGCGCCGGGCCGCCACCATCACGAGCATGATCGCGATCACGATGACGCCCAGCGCCAGCTGCACCACGTGCGTCGGGAGCGCCAGCCCGATCCTGGCGCCGACGATCGACGACGCGGACGCCACCAGGGCGACCGGCAGGGCGAGCCGCAGGTCGGCGAGATTGCGGCGCAGCAGCTCCGGGCCCGCCGCCAGCGCGCCGGCCAGCGCCACCATCAGTCCCGCAGCCCGGACGAAGTCCAGGTGGAACGGGAAGAAGCCGCTCACGAGCGGCACGAAGATCGTGCCGCCCCCGAGTCCCCCGACCACCGTGAACATCCCGAGCAGCACCATCGCGACGAAGAGCGTCAGCGGCCAGACCCACCACGCGACCGGATCGGACGGGCCCGCCGTCTGCGCGCCGGCCGGCACCGGGAGAAGCGCCACCGCGAGAAGGGACGCGACGAACCGGGTCAGGCGCCGATCTCGCCGGTGGCCAGCAGGTCCCCGACGGCGTCGGCCGGGTTGCCCGTCGCCGTCCGCGCGGCGAGCGCGTCGACCCGGCGCCCGACCAGAACTCGCGCGGAGCGCGGAACGATCCCCCGCGCGGCGACGGCGTCGATCACGCCGTGCCGTACCCGCAGCGAGACGCGGACGCCGGCCGCCGCCGCGCGCCCTTCGTACACGTAGGTGCCGCGCGCGATCTTGAGCCCCGCCTCCCGCCGGCCCGAGCCGGCGAGGATGAAGGCCGCGTCGGCCAGCGCGCCCTCGGCGGCGGCGATCGCCGCCTGCTCGCACGGCGTCAGCGCACCGGGGACCAGCGGGGCGCCGAGGGTCTCGGCGTACGCCCGCGCGAGCGCCTCGCGGAGCGCGTCCATGGCCGGCGGCGCCGGTAGCTCGCGGGCGAGCGTCGTCAGGTAACACCTCAAGCCCTCATGAGCGAGCTTCCGGAACGGCAGCGACGGCGCGCGCCAGGCCGCGGCCATGCGCGCGTCCGGAAAATCGAGGAGCACGTTGCCGACGACGACGACGGCCTCGCCGAGCTGGCCGCCGCCGGTGCCGG
Organism: Candidatus Rokuibacteriota bacterium; assembly: GCA_016179875.1. Taxonomy (GTDB): domain Bacteria; phylum Methylomirabilota; class Methylomirabilia; order Rokubacteriales; family CSP1-6; genus GWA2-73-35. The sequence goes on from JACPCH010000016.1 coordinate 8,849, forward strand.
CGATGCGCCGGCCGCCCACCTCGATCTCGTTCGTGGCGCAGAGGCGCGCGTCGAGGCCGAGCCGCCGGAGGGCCAGGACCGGGGCGGCGAGGTAGGTGCGGTAGATGTCGGCCACCGCGAACGGCGCGCGCCGCCGGTGGACGATCACCTGGTAGAAGAGCTGGGCCCGATCGAGGTAGACCGCGCCGCCGCCGAT
>JACPCH010000287.1 GCA_016179875.1 Candidatus Rokuibacteriota bacterium
CGGCCTGGTCGGCCTCTCCCCCGACCGGCCCGACGAGTTCGTGGCCCGGCTCGCCGAGCGCCTCGGCCGGTGACTATACTGGCGCGGGAGGGTGCCATGACACGCACGATCCGGCTCGCGCTCGCCGCGCTGATCCCGCTCCTGGCCCCGCTCCCGGGCGCGCCCCCCGCGGCCGCCGTGGAGTACCGGCTCCAGGTCGTCTCCATCTTCGAGGACGCGCTGAAGTCGTTCCTGCGCCCGGGCGAGACCGGCGACGGCGCGGCCGGGCCCGGACTCGACCGGCTCGAGGCGAGCCTCGACACGGGCGCCTTCCCGGCGGCCGTCGTGCTCTACGACCGCCCCCTCGAGGCGGCGCGCGAGCTCGTCGCCAGGGGCTGGGGCGCGGCGCCCGTCCGGGCCGAGGCGCGCCGGGGCGGCGAGGGCAAGCAGCGCTGGGACGCGGTGATCTTCGAGGGCACGCCGGGCGAACGGAGCCTCTGGCTCGTCGCCGCCACCACCGGCCGGCCCCAGGAGATCGCGCGGGTGGCGCTCCGGGGCGCGGGCCCGCTCCGGCTGTTCCAGCCGTACGCCAGGCCGAACGGCGGCACGCTCCCCGTGCTGAGCCACCCGCTCTCGTTCCTCTGGGCCGGCCAGGAGCGCGGCGACCTCTGGGACCGCCACGTCGGGCCCGCGCTCGACCTCGCGGCCGGCATCGGCGTGGTCGTCGGCGTCAACCAGGGCGTCTTCTACGCCGACCACGCGTACATCGTCGTCCAGCACGGCCCGGCGGCCGCGACCTACAAGGCCATCCTCGCCTGGAAGCAGCGCGAGCAGGACCGCGAGGCGCCGAGCTTCAACACCCGCCGGCTCCGCTGGCGCTGAGGGTGGAGCGCCTGCCCGAGCCGTTCAACGCCGCCACCGTCTGCTAGGCATGCGCGTCGCCGTGGAGCGCGTCTCGAAGACCTACGCCGACCGGCGCGGCGCGAGCGTCGAGGCGCTCCGCGACGTGAGCCTCACGGTGGACGCCGAGGAGTTCGTGGCGCTCCTCGGCCCGTCGGGCTGCGGCAAGTCCACGCTGCTCGCCCTGGTGGCGGGGCTCCTGGCGCCGTCGGCGGGCGCGATCTACTTCGAGGGCGACCTGCCGCCCGGGCGTGCCGCGACCGCGATGGTCTTCCAGGAGTTCGCGCTGTTCCCGTGGCGCACGGTCCAGGCGAACGTCGAGTTCGGCCTCGAGGAGGCGGGCCTGCCCGCCGCGGCGCGCGCGGCCCGGGCCCGCGACCTCATCCAGCTCACCGGCCTCGCCGGCTTCGAGGCGAGGTACCCGCACCAGCTCTCGGGCGGCATGCGCCAGCGCGTCGGCATCGCGCGCGCCCTGGCGGTGGACCCGGCGGTGCTGCTGATGGACGAGCCGTTCTCCGCGCTCGACGCCCAGACGCGCCAGCTCATGCAGGAGGAGCTGCTCCAGATCTGGGAGCGCACGCGGACGACGATCCTCTACGTGACGCACAACATCCAGGAGGCGGTGTACCTGGCCGATCGCGTCGTCGTGCTGTCGCGCCGGCCGGGGAGCGTGCTAGCCACGGTGCCGGTCGGGCTCGCGCGCCCGCGCGCCGAGGCGATGCTCGGCGCGCCGGCCTTCATCGCGGCGGCGGACCGCATCTGGTCGTTGATCAAGTCCGAGGCCCGCGAGGCGCTGCGGGAGGCCGGGGCGTGAGCGCGCGCCTGTCCGCGCCCGACCGCACGCACGCGCTCGAGCGGCGCGCCCACCCGGTCGTGCGCGTGCTGGCCCTCCGCGGCGTCGTCGTCCTCTGGGAGCTCGTCACCCGCACCGGGTGGGTGCCGGCGCTGTTCCTGCCCTCGCCCTCGGGCGTGGTCGAGATGCTCGCCTCCGGCGAGCTCCTCGTGCACGTCGCGACGAGCCTCCGGCGCCTCCTGCTCGGCTTCGGCCTCGGCGCGCTGCTCGGCGTGTCGGTCGGGCTCGCCGTCGGCTTCTTCAGCCTGGCCGAGGCCGTCGGCACGCCGCTGATCGCCGCGACGTTCCCGATCCCGAAGATCGCGCTGCTGCCGCTCCTCATCCTCTGGGTCGGGATCGGCGAGGCCTCGAAGGTGGCGGTCATCACGCTCGGCGTCTTCTTCCCGATGGCCATCAACACCTACACCGGCGTGCGGAACGCCGATCCGCTGCTGATCCGCGCCGCCGTGAGCTTCGGCGCGGGGCGCTTCAGCCTGATCCGCAAGGTCATGCTGCCGTCGGCCCTGCCGATGATCTTCGCCGGCCTCAAGCTCGGCGCGGGCACCGCGCTGCTGCTCCTGGTGGCCGCCGAGATGATCGCCGCCAACGCCGGGATCGGCTTCCTCGTCCTCCACGCCCAGAACCTCATGGAGACGACCAAGCTCATGGTGGGGATCGTGCTGCTCTCGTTTCTCGGCATCGTCTCCCACTGGCTGCTCGTCCGCCTGGAGCGCCTGGCGATACCATGGAAGGCCTGACGCGGATCGTGCGAACATCGAACAAGGAGATCGATCCATGACGCGCATCGTGGCGCTGCTGCTCGCAGTCCTGATCTTCGTCGCGGCCGGGGAGGCGTCGGCGCAGGCCGCCGGGGTGAAGATCGGCGTGCTCAAGCTCACCTCCTCGGCGGTCATCTTCCTCGGCGTCGAGAAGGGCTACTTCAAGGAGTTCGGGGTCGAGCCCGAGCTCGTGTTCTTCCAGGCGGCGCAGCCGATCGCGGTGGCGCTCGCCTCGGGCGACATCCCCGTCGGCGCGACCGGGCTCACGGCGGGCCTCTACAACGTCGTCGCCGGCGGCGTGCAGATCTGGATCGTCGCCGACAAGGGCCGCGAGTGGCCCGACCACAACCTGACGGCGCTGCTCGTCCGCAAGGACCTCCACGACGCCGGCGTCCGTACGCTGCGCGACCTCAAGGGCCGGAGGATCGGCGTGACCCAGATCGGCTCGACCTTCCACTACAACATCGGCCGGTTCCTCGAGAAGGAGGGCATGGCGCCGGGCGACGTGGAGCTGGTGCCGCTCCAGGCGCTTCCCGACGCCCTGACCGCGAAGCGCCTGGACGCGGTGGCGACGGCCGAGCCGTTCGTCTCGCGCCTGGAGGCCGCGGGCGCGGGCGTGACGATCGTCCGCACCGGCGACACGTTCCCGTGGCAGATCGCGACGGTGATGTACTCGGACAGGTTCGCCAAGGACCGGCGGCACGCCGTGGCGCTCATGAAGGGCTACGTCAAGTCCTCGCGCCACTACTTCGACGCGGTCCTCACGAAGAAGGGCGGCCCGGCCTACGACGAGGTCGTGGCGATCACGGCGAAGTACACGGGCGCGCCGCCCGCGATCATCCGGCGGGGCTTCCCGTACCAGGACCGCGACGGCCGGCTCATGCCCGGCGACGTCGGCCGGCAGACCGAGTGGTGGCTCCGGCAGGGGCTCATCAAGAAGGCGGTGCCCGAGCAGGCCATCGTGGACGAGAGCTTCCTCCGCGAAGCCCTCAAGGAGATGCGGTGATCGGCAAGGTCCTCGTCGCCAACCGCGGCGAGATCGCGGTCCGGGTCATCCGCGCGTGCCGCGAGCTGGGCATCGCCTCGGTCGCGGTGTTCTCGGAGGCCGACCGCGAGGCGCTCCACGTGCTCATGGCCGACGAGGCGTACCCGATCGGCCCGCCGCCGGCCGCCGAGAGCTACCTTCGGATCGACACGCTCGTCGCGGCCGCGAAGGCGGCGGGCGCCGACGCCGTCCACCCCGGCTACGGGTTCCTCGCCGAGAACGCCGCGTTCGCCGAGGCGTGCGCCGCGGCCGGCCTGGTGTTCGTCGGCCCGCCGCCCGCCGCGATCCGCACGATGGGCGACAAGACCGCCGCCCGGCGGATCGCGCGCGAGCTGGGCGTGCCGATGGTGCCGGGCACGGTCGAGCCGCTCGCGGCCGACGACGACGGCCGGGCGGCGGCGCGCGCGATCGGCTACCCGCTGATGATCAAGGCCGCGCTGGGCGGGGGCGGCAAGGGCATGCGCCTGGTGCGCGAGGAGCGCGAGCTCCCGGCGGCGCTGCGCATGGCGCGCGGCGAGGCCGCCGGGGCCTTCGGCGACGCGTCGGTGTACGTCGAGCGCTACGTGCC
>JACPCH010000017.1 GCA_016179875.1 Candidatus Rokuibacteriota bacterium
CTCGGACTACCTGCGATGGTCCGGGCTCTCCGAGTTCACGATCTCGCCCGATGGGCGGCGGATCGCGTGCCACGTCCTCGATCGCTGCCCCCGAGAGACACTCCTGGTGTATCTGCTCGGCCAGGTCCTGTCCTTTGCGCTGGTCAAGCGGGGGGTCGAGCCCTTGCATGCGACCGCGGTGATGATCGACGGCGAGGCCGTCGCCTTCGTCGGCGACTGCGGCTACGGCAAATCGACTCTCGGGGCCGCCTTCCTCCAGGAAGGGTGCGCCCTGCTGACCGACGATCTGCTCGTGGCAACGGAACGGGGCGGGCGCGTGTCGGCATATCCCGGGCCGGCGCGAATCAAGCTCCTCCCCGGCGTCGCCCGCCGCCTGCTGGGGAGGGCCACCGTCGGCACGCCGATGAACGCGGGGACCACCAAGCTGGTGATCCCGCTCGACGGCGGTGGAACCGCGCCCGGTCCGGGCCCGTTCCCGCTCCGGGCGATCTACGTCCTCAATGCTCCGCGGGAGCGCTCTCGCCGGACGGGGATCGCCATCCGCTCGTTGCCGCCACGCCGGGCCTTTCTCGCGGTCGTCCGAAACACCTTCAACCCCGTCGTGGCCGAGCCCGCGCGGCTCGGGCGCCTCCTCGATCAGGCGGCGCGGCTGGCGCTCAAGGTCCCGCTGAAGTCGCTGTCCTTTCCGAGGACGTGGGCTTCGCTCCCCGCAGTTCGTCGGGCGATCCGGGCCGATCTCGAGGCATGACCGCGCTCGCCGTCAGCCCCGCCCTGGTGGAGCTCCTCCATGAGGGCGATCTGGACCCCGGGCGTCCGGACGGCCGTACGGCCGGCGACTGGAACCGGATCGTCAGGGACGCGCTCCCGCACGGCCTGGGGCCGTGGCTCTATCGGTCGCTCGAACGGTCGGGAGCGCTCGGCGAGCTTCCCGGGGACGCGGCCGAGCGCCTGCGAGGCGAAGCCCTCGGCGTCGCGGCTCGCAACCTGATGCTGCAGGCCGAGCTCGTCACGCTGCTGCGCGCCTGCGCGGAGCGCGGCGTGGCCTGCGTGCCGCTCCGGGGCCTGGCGCTGGCCGAGCGTCTCTACGGGGACACCGCCGGGCGGCCTATGGGCGATCTGGATCTCCTCGTCCGGAAGGACGAGCTGCCGCGCGTGAGCCGCATCCTTCGCGACCTCGGGTTCCGAGAGCTCACCCACCGGCCGGGATTCGCCCAGGCGTTCTCCTACACGCTGGTGTTCGCCAAGGAGCGGCACGGCTGGATCCTCGTCGAGCCACACTGGACGATCGCGTATCCACCGTTCACGGATCGTCTGGCCATGGAGGGCGTGTGGGCCCGGTGCCTCCAACGCCGGACGGTGGGCGTCGAGAGCTGGTCACTCAGCCGCGAGGATCTGCTGCTCCACCTCTGTCTGCACCTCATGCACCCCGACGGCACGGTCCCGCTCCTCTGGTTCTACGAGGTCGACCGGCTCGTGCGACGCGAGCAAGCCGACCTGGACTGGTCGCGCTTGTCGTCGATCGCGGGCTCCGCGACGGTGGGCCTCCTCGTGTCGCAGGCGCTTGGCAGGGTGCGGGAGCTTTTCGGAACGCCCGTCCCGGAGGAGCTTCTCGCGGGCTTCGCCCGTCCACCCCGGGGCGTGCTTCAGGGACGGCTGTCACGCCTGCTCGGGGAAGGAGCGGACCTCGACGGACGCGAGGAACTCGCGGTGTTCCTCACGTTGGGGAGTGTTCGTCTCCGCCTGCGCTATGTCCTGGGTCTGCTCTTCCCGTCCGCCCACTTCATGATGACGCGGTACGGGCTGACACACCCGAGCCAGCTCGCGCTGGCCTACCTCCGACGCTGTTGCCGGCTGGTCTGGGCAGGTGGACGGGGCATACTCAGGCTGATCTCCTGACGGGAATGCGCTGGCTGATCGACGGCTACAACGTGATCCGCCGCGATCCCGATCTGCGGGCGCGCGAGGCCGAGAGCCTCGAGGCGGGCCGCCGGGCGCTGCTCGCCCTCGTCGCGGGCGCCGCGCGGGCCTCGGGCGACAGCTTCACCGTCGTGTTCGACGGCGCGCCCGGCCCGGCGCGCGCCGCGGCCGGCGGCCAGGTCGAGGTCGTGTTCTCGCGGCCGCCGCGGACGGCCGACGACGTCCTGATGGAGCTGGCGCGGCGGGCCGGGAGCGGCGCCGCGCTGGTCAGCGGGGACCGCCGGGTGCAGGACGCCGCGCGCCGCGCCGGGTGTGCCGCCGTGGACGCCGAGGCGTTCGTGGCGGCCCTCGATGCGGGCGCCGGCGCCGGGGACGACCGCGACGACGACGACGAGGAGCCCGGGCGGGCGAAGCGCGGCAACCCGCGCCGGCTCTCGAAGGACGCCCGCGCGGCGGCCCGGGCGCTCCGGCGCCTCCGTTCCCCTTGACTCCCGTGGGCGACATGTGAAATACATCGCGTGAGCATGGACCAGCACCTCTTCATCGTGGCGCGTGACAGCCCCGGGCTCCGCGAGTACCTGGCCCGCGAGTTTTCCACCGAGCAGAACGTCGAGGTCATCCTCGACCGCCGGGCCCGGCCCGACCGCCGGAGCGGCCACGACCGTCGTGGGGCGCCCCGCGGGCCGGTCGCGCCCGACCGGCGCGCCACCGACCGCCGCGCGCTGCGGGCCGTGGACGACCAGATCCGGTCGCTCGGCTACGCCATGCTCCGCCTGGGCTAGAGCCCCGCCCGCGCCCCGCCGTATCTCTCCGTTGACACCTCGCGCGCCCGCGTGACACCGTGGGCGCGTGGCGCTTCCCCGCCGGGCCTCCGCGCCGCTCCTGCTGCTCGCCCTGTGTCTCGTCGTCCGGCCGGCGCTCGCCGCCGGGCCCGAGGGCACGGTGGTGCGCGTCGTGGACGGCGACACCATCCACGTCAAGGTCGGCGAGCGCGTCGAGAAGGTGCGCTACATCGGCGTGAACACCCCGGAGGTCCATCACCCCACGAAGGGCGAGGAGCCCGGCGGCCGCGAGGCCGCCTGCGTCAACCGTGACCTGGTGGCGGGCCGGCCGGTGCGGCTCGAGCTGGACGCGCAGACGCACGACCGGTACGGGCGGCTGCTCGCCTACGTCTGGGTGGACGGCGCGATGATCAACGCCGAGCTGGTGCGCCTCGGCTACGCGCAGGTCATGACGATCCCGCCCAACGTCCGGCACCAGGCGCTCTTCCTGCGGCTCCAGCGCGAGGCCCGCGAGGCCGAGCGCGGGCTCTGGGGCCGGGCGCCCGCGCTCACCGAGGGGCGGGGGTGTCAATGACCGCGCGCGCTCGAGAGGAATTGCGCCCGTCCGGACCGGCCCGTATCATACCGGCCATGGCGACCACGTCCGACTTCACGCTCGACGCCAAGTACCGCCAGGAGGCGGGGACCATCCTCCTGTCGGGCATCCAGGCGCTCGTCCGGCTGCCGCTCGACCAGCACCGGGCCGACCGGCGGCGCGGGCTCAACACCGCGACGCTCATCTCGGGCTACCGGGGCTCGCCGCTCGGCGGGCTCGACCTGACGCTCGAGCGCAACCCCGAGCTGCTGCGCGAGCACCAGGTGGTCTTCATCTCCGGGGTCAACGAGGATCTCGGCGCCACCGCGATCTACGGCAGCCAGCTCGTGAACCTCTTCCCGCAGCCCACGTACGACGGCGTGCTCGGCATGTGGTACGGCAAGGGCCCGGGCGTGGACCGCACCGGCGACATCTTCAAGCACGCCAACTACGCCGGCGTCTCGCGCTTCGGCGGCGTGCTGGCGCTCGGCGGCGACGACCCGCTCTCGAAATCGTCCACGATCCCCTCGCACTCGGAAGTGGCCTTCTACGACGCGCTCTTCCCGGTGCTCTTTCCGGGCTCGATCCAGGACATCCTCGACCTCGGGCGGCTCGGCTTCGAGCTCTCGCGCTACTCGGGCCTCTGGGTGGGCTTCAAGATCGTCACCAACGTCGCCGACGAGATCGGCACGGCCGAGGTGGCGCCCGACCGCGTGGTGATCGCCGACCCCGGCTTCCAGTACGACGGCGGGCCGTGGCGGCAGCGGCAGAACCCGCTGCTCATGCCGCCGTGGGGGCTCGACACCGAGCGCGAGATCCACTACGGGCGGCTGGAGGCGGCCAAGGCGTTCGCGGCGGCGAACCGGCTGAACCGCATCACGCTCGACACGCCCGACGCCTGGCTCGGCATCGCCGCGCCCGGCAAGACCTACTACGACCTGCGCGAGGCGCTCCGCGAGCTGGGTCTCGACGACGCGGCGCTCCGGCGCCACGGCGTCCGGCTCCTCCAGATCGGGATGCTCTTCCCGATGGAGCCGGGGATCGTCCGCGAGTTCGCCCGCGGCCTCGAGGAGCTGCTGGTCGTCGAGGAGAAGCGCGCGTTCTGCGAGCTGTTCATCCGCGACGTCCTCTACAACCAGGCCGAGCGGCCGCGGATCACCGGCAAGTGCGACCTCGACGGGCGGCCGCTCGTCCCCGCCGACGCCGAGCTGGACGCCGACCGGATCGCCCAGATCGTCGCCGCCCGGCTCGAACGGAAGATATCGCTCGCGTCCATCACAGCCCGGGTGGCCCTCCTTCAAGCGTTGCGGGAGCGGCCGCAGTCGCTCACGCTGGCGCGCCAGCCCTACTTCTGCTCGGGCTGCCCGCACAACCGCTCGACCGTGCTCCCCGAGGGCTCGATCGCGAGCGCCGGCATCGGCTGCCACGGCATGGCGCTGCTGATGGACCGGCGGACGATGGGCCTCACCCAGATGGGCGGCGAGGGCGTGCAGTGGGTGGGCATGGCGCCGTTCACCGAGACGAAGCACATCTTCCAGAACCTCGGCGACGGGACCTTCTTCCACTCGGGCTCGCTCGCGATCCGCCAGGCGATCGCCGCCGGCACCAACATCACCTACAAGATCCTCTACAACTCGGCGGTCGCGATGACCGGCGGCCAGGACGCGGCCGGCGCGATGCCGGTCCCCGAGCTGACCCGCCAGCTCCAGGCCGAGGGCGTGAAGCGCATCATCGTCATGACCGACGAGCCCGACAAATACCCCCGGGGCGTCCGGTGGGCGCCGGGCGTGGAGATCTGGCATCGGGACCGGCTCGACGAGGTCCAGCGGCTCCTGCGCGACATCCCCGGCGTCACCGCGCTCGTCTACGACCAGCGCTGCGCCGCCGAGAAGCGCCGCCTCCGGAAGCGCGGGAAGCTCCCGGACCCGGCGCTGCGCGTCTTCATCAACGAGGCGGTCTGCGAGGGCTGCGGCGACTGCGGGGTCAAGAGCAACTGCCTGTCGGTCCACCCGGTCGAGACCGAATTCGGCCGAAAGACCCAGATCCATCAGTCGTCCTGCAACAAGGATTACTCGTGCCTGCAGGGCGATTGCCCGTCGTTCGTGACCGTCGTCCCGCGCGGCGAGCCCCGCCAGAAGGAGCGCCGGATCTACAAGGTCGAGCGCGCGCTCCCCGAGCCCACGCCGCGCGTGCCGCGCGACGCGAGCGTCTTCATGACGGGCATCGGCGGCACCGGCGTCGTCACCGTCAACCAGATCCTGGGCACCGCCGCGCTGCTCGACGGCAAGCACGTGCGCGGGCTCGACCAGACCGGGCTCAGCCAGAAGGGCGGGCCGGTCGTGTCGCACCTCAAGATCTTCGACCGGGCGCCCGAGGTGTCGAACAAGATCGGGGCCGGCGGGGCCGACTGCTACCTCGGCTTCGACGTCCTCGTCGCCACCGCGCCGGTCAATCTCGACCACGCGCGGCCGGAGAAGACGATCGCGGTGGTCTCCACCAGCCAGGTGCCGACGGGCGCCATGGTCACGCACACCGACGTCGAGTTCCCCGACGCGACCGGGCTGGTCGCCTCGGTCAACCGCGTCACCCGCAAGGACGAGAACGTCTTCCTCGACGCGCTGGACCTGGCCGAGGCCCTCTTCGACGACCACATGGCCGCGAACATGATCGTGCTGGGCGCCGCGTGGCAGGCCGGCGCGATCCCGGTGAGCGCCGCCGCCCTCGAGGAGGCGATCGTGCTCAACGGCGTGTCGGTCGCGATGAACACCCACGCCTTCCGCGCCGGCCGGCTCCTCGTCGCCGACCCGGCGTGGGTCGCGACCGTCAAGCGCCCGCGCGTCGGCGCCGTCGAGGTCGCGCGCGCGCTCACCGCCGAGGCCCGCGCCCTCGTCGACGCCGTCGGTGTGGAGGGTGGCGAGCTCCGGCGGCTCCTCGAGATCCGCGTGCCGGAGCTGATCGCCTATCAGGACGCGGCCTACGCCCGCGCGTACGCGGAGTTCGTGCGGCACGTGCGCGAGGCGGAAGCACGCGCGGTGCCTGGCGAGACGCGCCTCGCCGAGGGCGTCGCGCGCCACCTGTTCAAGCTGATGGCCTACAAGGACGAGTACGAGGTGGCGCGCCTGCACCTCGAGGCGGGCCTGGGCCGCGTGCTCGAGAGCGAGTTCCCCGGCGGCGTCCGGCTCCAGTACCACCTGCACCCGCCGATCCTCCGCGCGCTCGGCTTCTCGCGGAAGATCAAGCTCGGGCCGTGGTTCGACGGCGTGTTCCGGCTCCTCCGCGCGATGAAGGGGCTCCGCGGCACGGCCTGGGACGTCTTCGGCCGCGCCGAGGTGCGCCGGGTCGAGCGCGCGCTCGTCGGCGAGTACCGGCAGCTGGTCGAGAAGGCGCTGGTCGGCCTCTCGCCGGAGAGCCACGAACGGGCGGTGACGCTCGCGAACCTGCCCGACCTGATCCGCGGCTACGAGGCGATCAAGCTCCGGAACGTCGCGCGCTTCCGCGACGAGGTGCGGAGGCTCGGCTTCTAGCCGGCGAGGCGCCGGGGCCGGCTACCAGCCGTCGTCCGGCCGCGCGCGCCCTCGCTTCAGGGCGCCGCGCGCCTTCTTCTCCGAGATCCGCCGCTCTCGCGCCGCGCCGCCGGGCCTCGACGGCCGGCGCACCCGCGGCTCGCGGAGCGCGGCGGCGACGAGCGCGCGGACCTTCTCCCGCGCGTCCTCCAGGTTCCGGGCCTGATTGCGCGTGCGCTGGCTCGTCACCATGAGCCGGCCGTCGGCGTCGAGGCGGTGGCGGCAGAGCGCCGCGAGCCGCGCGCGCGCGGCCTCGGCGAGGCCCTCGATCGCCCCGAGGTCCACGCGCAGGTCCACCTTCGTCGCCACCTTGTTCACGTTCTGGCCGCCGGGGCCCGAGGCCCGCACCGCGCGCACCTCGAGGGCGTGCGCGGGGACGCGGACGGAGCCGGTGACGACGATCGCCTCCATGGCGCCCATTCTACGGCGCGAGGTGTCTCCGAACGCGCACACTTGACGTGCCGACGCCGGGCGGGGGGAGCATGGTTCACGCCGGCGTCGCCGAGTTCGCGGTTCCCGAGCCGGGGTGATGCCGACAGCGGTTGACAGAGGGAGGGCTCGGTGTTCGAACGCATCCTCGAGCGGATGCGAAAGTTAGCGCGCGAGGGCCACTACGTCGTGACCGTGCACGCCGTGGAGGCGATGGAGGATGACGAGCTCACGGTATTCGATGTCGAGAGGTGCCTGTTGAGCGCGATCGTCAGCGCCGTGAATGGAAGTACCTGGTGGGGGGGCCAGCCGTGGACGGCGCCCCTATGGTCGTCGTCGCCAAGATTGGCCGGACGCGCCGGCTCGTGATCCTGACCGTATACATGGTCGAGGGTGAGTGATGACTATCGTGTGCGACGTGTGCGGCAAGAAGGGGGCCCGGATTCGAAGGATGACCCGCAGCTTCGGAAAGGGCAAGACCGCCTTTCTGGTCGAGAGGGTTCCGGTAGTCAGTTGTCCGAACTGCGGCGAAAGCTATCTGACGGCGAGTACGCTCCGCGAGATCGAGCGCATTCGGCGACACCGGCGCCAGCTCACCAAAGGCCGTGTAGTCCCGGTGGCGACGTTCGGCGGGGCGGCATGACAGCAGCGTCTCTCTCTCTGGCTGGCTGCTGCTGAGCCCACGGAGCGTGCCGATCTCGACGTAACCGAGATCTCGCGCGCGCTAGCAGCTAGCCCAACTTCCACGGCGCCCTGACGGTTTTCGGGCGCGAGCGCCGCGTAACCCCGTGAAATGTCGTGGGGCGCATTCGAAAATCGCCAAAATAGTCACGAATCGTTGGGGTCCTATTCGCGGACACCGGCGGCCGTATCCTGATCAGCTACGTCATGTCCGATGACTCGCCGCGGCGGCTGCCGCTCGCGCTCACGACCCTCGTCGCGCGGCTCGCGCGCTCAGGCTGGCGTCCCGAGCCCACCGATGTCATCTGGCTGGGGAGTCCCGGCATTCATTTCGAGCATCAGTTCCTCCCGGACGCGCTCGACCTGGAGGCCCGAGCAGCCGGGCTCAGCGTGGTGTTCCACGAGAGGAAGGACCACGGCTTGGCGGTCTTGATGAGGGTGGAGTGACGAGGCAGCCCTCTTCGACGATCACGTCAGCGGCAGCTCGCGCACGAAGACGATGAAGCCGCGACGGCGCTCACGCGGCGACGGCGCCGCGCAGACAGTCTCGCGCCTGGCTTTCCGTCACGACCCCCGAGACCACGACGATCGGAAGGCCCAGGTCGCGAACGGGGCGAAGCTTGAGGAAATCGAGCCCGCCCTCGGTGATGGCGCGAGGCACGTGCACAGAAGCGAACGCTCAAGAAAGCAGGCCGCGCGCCTTGAGCCGTGCCGCGAGGGGTGAGTCTCCGGCCTCCTTCTGGAGCTGACGGGCTGTCTGCTCCTGGCGGGCGATCTCGGCGTCCAGCGTCGCCTGGTGGTCGTAGTAGTAGGCGAGGGCCGCGTGGATCTGAGCCAGCGAGAGCTGGACGTGCTGCAACGTGGACCGGGGAGCGATACCTCTCTATGAACGCACAGTTCCACGCCCTGGGTCCCGCAGTCCCTACCGGGAAGCGGGCATCCTGGCCGTCATCGCCCGCAGCCAGGCTTCGAGGGTCGCGAGATGGCGCGGGAGGCGACCGAAGATCGCGACCGCGATCCGCTCGTTGTAG
>JACPCH010000018.1 GCA_016179875.1 Candidatus Rokuibacteriota bacterium
TGCGACGCCGCGCTGATCTCCAAGCTGGTCGGCACGCCCGTGCGCGTCCAGTGGATGCGCCAGGACGAGCACGGCTGGGACCCGAAGGGCCCGCCCACGCTCGTCGAGATCACCGCGGGGCTCGACGCCCAGGGCAACATCGTCGGCTGGGACTCCGAGCTGTGGGTGCCGAAGGCCGACATCACCGAGTGGCCGCGGACGCTGGCGGCCACGCACGCCGGCATTCCACAGAAGGAGGCCATCAACCCGGGGAACATCCACCGGAACCTGGACCCGTCGTACCCGTTCGCGCACCAGAAGGCGGTGGCGCACCGGCTCGACTCCACGCCGTTCCGGCCCTCGTGGATCCGGACGCCGGGACGCATGCAGAACACGTACGCCAACGAGGTGTTCGTGGACGAGTGCGCGGCGGCGGCCGGGGCCGACCCGGTCGAGTACCGGCTGCGCTACCTGACCGATCCGCGCGGCATCGCCGTGCTGCGCGCGGCGGCCAGCATGGCCAAGTGGGACGGGCGGCCGTCGCCCCGCAAGGACCAGTCCGGCGCCATCGCGCGCGGGCGCGGCATCGCCTACGTGAAGTACGAGAACGCCCGCACCTACGTCGCCGGGGTCGCGGAGGTCGAGGTCAACAGGCAGACCGGGGCGATCCGCTGCACCCGCTTCCACGTCGCCCACGACTGCGGGCAGATCATCAACCCTGACGGCGTGCGCGCCCAGATCGAGGGCCAGATCATCCAGACGGTTTCGCGGACGCTCAAGGAAGAGCTGAAGTGGAACCGCTCGCGGGTGACGAGCGTGGACTGGGCGAGCTATCCGATCCTGCGCTTCCCCGAGGTGCCCGAGGTCGTGATGGAGCTGATCAACCGGCCCACCGAGCCGCCCTGGGGCGTGGGTGAGCCGGCCGCGTGCCTGCCGCCGCCGGCCATCTCCAACGCCGTCTTCGACGCCATCGGGGTGCGCCTGCGCAGCGTGCCCTACCTGCCGGCGAAGGTGGTGGCGGCGGTCAAGGCGGCGGGCGCGAAGGCCTGAGGCGCCCGCCCGCCTGGTGGCGCTCGGCGTGGCCGCTGGCGGCAGCGTGTCACGCCGAGCGTCAGGCTGTCTCGAAACTGACCAGCCTCGATTCCTGAAATGCCCGGCGCCCCTCCGGGGCGTCCGGACCCTCCTGGCAGGCCACCCCCCAAGTAGCTGATAAATCGACCGCTTGCCCGTCGGGCCGGACGGGGAAATTCCCGGCGCCTCGCTGCCGTTCCGCAAACCCGGTGGCATCGTCATTGCTGCTTGAGGCTCGCGGTTGTCGAACGCGTGAGCGGCCACGACGGCCGGCGGAGGGACACGTGGACATGATCAGGCGGACACTTCAGGTAACGCTGGTCGGCGCGATCGCGATGGTCGTGCCGTGGACGGAGGCCCGGGCCGAGGAGCGCGCGGTGGGCATCGTCACCACGCTCGAGGGCGCGGCGACGGTCGCGCGCGCGTCGCTCCCGCAGCCGGCGGCGCTCAAGTTCAAGGACCAGGTGTTCGTCCGGGACCGGATCGTGACGGGCGACAGCGCCGTCGTGCGCATCCTGCTGGGTGGCAAGGCGACGGTGACGGCGCGCGAGCGGTCGGTCCTGGTCATCTCCGAGGGCCCCGGGACCTCGACGATCAGCCTCTCGTACGGGCAGATCGCGGTCGCGGTCGTGAAGAGCCGGATGAACCCCGGGGAGTCCGTCGAGATTCGCACGCCGAACGCGGTCGCCGCGGTCCGCGGCACCGTGGTGATCGCGGAGGTTCCCGTCCGGGCCGACCGGTCGACGATCACGGTGCTGCGCGGGCTGGTCGACGTCATTCGCCTGACCACGGCGGGCCGCGCGATCGGTCCGGTGACGAGCGTGGGCGTCCAGCAGCGCGTGACCGTCACCGACGCGGTCTCGTCCGTGAAGGCGATCACGCGCGAGGAGGCCAAGCGCATCACGACGCAGTTCTCCGTGACCCCGAAGACGCCGTCGGCGGGCGCCGCCGCGCCGCTCGTCCAGGCCGCGGTGGAGCGGGGCGCACGCGAGATCGGCGCGCTCGAGCGCGGCGCCGCCGTCAATGGCAGCGCGCCCCGGCTCGGCGAGAAGAGCGAGAAGAGCGAGAAGAGCGAGAGCGGCTCGGGCAGCAGCGCGGCCGGCGGCGGTGGCGTCTCCGGCGCCAGCAGTGGCGGCGGGACCGGCGGCGGCTCGCCGGCAGCCCCGGCGGTCGCCGCGCCGGCGGCCCCGGCAGTGACGGCGCCGGCCCCGGTCGGCGGCGGCGGCTTGTCGGCGCCCGCGGCGGTCGCCGCGCCGGCGGCCCCGGTCGTGACGATGCCGGCTCCGGTCAGCGTCGGCGCCAGCGCCTTCGCCGGCGCCGCGAGCTCCGGCAGCGGCTCATCCAGCATCATCAAGAGCGTCGAGAAGAGCGTCGAGCGGAGCGACCGCATCGAGCGCGTCGAGCAACAGCGCAAGAAGAAGTAGGAGGCCGCGCGGAGCCCGTCCTCGAACGCAGTAGTCCTCGGCGCCGGGCGGCCGCGCGACGCCGGGCGCCGGGCGCGCCGGATGCGCGATCCCGGCCTGCCCCACGCCGCGCCGCCACTCGCCGAAGTGCCAGCGGACGAGATCCACTCGAACGCGGCGAGCCTTCGCGACCTTGAGCGCGGCGGCCTCGTCGCGCTGGCACAGGCCGACGACCTGGCAGCCCCGGGCCTGGAAGGCCGCGATGTGGGCGCGGCCGAAGCCCAGGCCGATGACGCCGGCGGTCGGTGTCGTCACGGTGGTGTCCCCTCGCGGGCGGCATGATACCGTAACGCGATATGACCGGCCTCCGGTTCGGCCAGCCCGCGCCCGATTTCGCGCTGCCCTCGACGGGCGGCGGCGAGGTCCGCCTGTCCGGGTTCAGGGGCACGGCGGACGTCGTGCTCGTCTTCTACTGCTACGACTTCGGCAACATCTGAACGCCGGAGCTGGGCGACCTGGGCCAGGTCGCCGACGAGATCGCGCGGCGCGGCGCCGTCCTGCTCGGCATCAGCGGCGACACCCCGTTCTGCCACGCGGCGTTCGCCGAGGCGCGCCGCTTCCCGTTCCCGCTCCTCGCCGACGTGCACCGGGCGGCGATCCGCGCCTACGGCGTGCTCGACGCCGACCGCAACGTCGCCTGGCGCTCGACGTTCGTGGTGGACCGCGACGGCCTCCTGCGCTGGGGCCAGGCCGGCGACCGCCTGATGGTCCGCGACGGCCGGGAGATCCTCCGGGTCCTCGACCTCGTCGACGCGCTCCGGCGAAAAGGGTAAGGTGGGCCATGAGCCTGCCGGAGCAGGAGGTCTTCCGGAAGCTCGCCCGGAACATCGAGACGGTGATGAAGGGCCAGGCGGGCGCGCTCCGCAAGCTGCTCGCCGCCTTCGCGAGCGGCGGACACGTGCTCCTCGAGGACTACCCGGGCACGGGCAAGACCACGCTGGCCAAGGCGCTTGCCCGCTCGATCGGCGCCACCTTCAAGCGCGTGCAGTTCACGCCCGACCTCCTGCCCTCGGACATCCTGGGCATGTCGGTGTTCGACCAGCGGGACCACGCCTTCCACTTCCACCCGGGCCCGATCTTCACGAACATCCTGCTCGCCGACGAGATCAACCGCGCCTCGCCCCGCACCCAGTCGGCGCTGCTGGAGGCGATGGCCGAGGGGCAGGTGTCCATCGAGGGCCAGTCCTACCGGCTCGAGGAGCTGTTCTTCGTGATCGCGACGCAGAACCCCGTCGAGTTCCGGGGCACGTACCCGCTGCCCGAGGCGCAGATGGACCGCTTCGCGCTCCAGTTCAGCCTGGGCTACGTCGCGCCGGAGGAGGAGGTCGCCATCCTCGCGGCGCAGGTCGAGCGCCACCCGATCGACGCCCTGGCGCCCTGCGTGTCGCGGGACGACGTGCTGGCGATGCGCCGCCGCGCGGCGAGCGTCCGCATGAGCGACGAGCTCAAGCGCTACGTGGTGGACCTGGTCGGCGCGACGCGCGCGGCCCCCGGCGTGCAGCTCGGCGCCAGCCCGCGCGCCTCGCTGGCCCTGATGAAGGCCGCCCAGGCCCTGGCGCTCCTCGACGGCCGCGAGTTCGTGACCCCCGAGGACGTCCAGGAGCTGGCGGTGCCGGTCGTCGCCCACCGCATGGTCGTGGACCCGCAGGCGCGCTTCGCCGGCGTCACCACGGCCGCGCTCGTCGAGGAGATCGTCAAGAAAGTGCCGGTGCCGGCCTAGGGCCCGCGCGATGAGGCGGCTCTGGTGGCGCTGGTTCCGGTCCGTGTCGTCCTTCCAGTACCGGGCCGGGCGGCGGCTGACGCGCGGCGGGCTCCTGGCCCTCGGCGTCCTGGGCGCCGCGGGCGTGGTCGGCCTCGACACCAACCGCACGGTCGGCTACCAGGTCTTCACGCTCGCCGGCGCGCTGTTGGCGATCTCCGTCCTGGCGAGCCTCCGCTTCCGCGCGTCGTTCACCGCGCGCCGGATCCTGCCACGCTACGCGTCGGCCGGCGAGCCCGTCACCTACCGGGTCGTGATCGGCAACGCGACGCGCCGGCGGCAGGCGGGCCTGGTCCTCCTCGACGACCTCGCCGATCCGCGCCCGAGCTTCGACGAATGGGTGGGGGCGCGCGAGCCGGGCGAGGAGCGGCGGAACTGGTTCGACCGCGCCGTCGGCTACCCGCGCTGGATGTGGCTCGTCGCCCGGAACCAGGGCGCCGCGATCCCGCGCCGCCCGGTGCCCCCGATCCCGGCCGGCGGCGAGGCCGAGGTCGAGATCGAGATCCGCCCGACGCGCCGCGGGCGCGTCGCCTTCCGTTCGGTCACGATCGCGCGGCCCGATCCCTTCGGCCTCGTGCAGGCGCTCGTCACCGTGCCCGCGCCCCAGGCGCTCCTCGTCCTGCCGCGGCGCTACCCGCTGCCCGACATCGCGCTGCCCGGCACGCGCCGGTACCAGCCGGGCGGCGTGGCGCTGGCGACCTCGGTCGGCGACTCCGAGGAGTTCGCGGCGCTGCGCGACTACCGGCCCGGCGACCCCCTGCGCCGCATCCACTGGAAGAGCTGGGCGCGCGTGGGCCAGCCGGTGGTGAAGGAGTACCAGGACGAGTTCTTCGTGCGCCACGCGCTCGTCCTCGACACCTTCTGCGCC
This sequence comes from Candidatus Rokuibacteriota bacterium, assembly GCA_016179875.1. GTDB lineage: Bacteria > Methylomirabilota > Methylomirabilia > Rokubacteriales > CSP1-6 > GWA2-73-35. The sequence goes on from JACPCH010000018.1 coordinate 5,141, forward strand.
GCCGACGGTGGCGAGGCCTTCGAGGAGGCGGTGTCCCTCGCCGCGTCCATCGCCGTGGCCATCGACACGCAGGAGTCGCTGCTCGACCTCATGTTCGTGGGCCCCGAGGCCTACTGCTTCACCGCGGGGCGGGGCCTCGGCCACCTCGACCGGATGCTCGAGGTGCTCGCGGGCGTGCGCCCCTGCCGCGACAAGCCGTTCCGCGCGCTCCACCGCGCCGTGCTCGAGCGCCACGACGCGCTCTCCGGCTGCGTCGCCGTGCTGCTCGGCTGGGACGCGCCCCGCCGCGAGCTCGTGCGCCACCTCGAGGCCCTCGGCACGCCGACCCGGGTCTTCGTCGTCGTCGCCGACGAGGCGGCGGCGGCCGATGTCCCGGCCGGCGTCCACCGCCTGGTCGCCGGCCGCGTCCGCGAGGGGCTCGCGCGGCTGTGAGCACGCCGCCCTTCCTGCTCGGCGCCGCGGTGCTCTTCTGGGGCTGGCAGACCGGCCTCCTGCTGTTCGGGCTCGCCGTGGCCGTGCTGCTGGAGGGCTCGCGCGTGGTGACGTGGCGGCTCGAGCTCGAGCCGCGCGATTTCAACCGCGTCGCGGACCTCTGCGCCCTGCTGTTCCTGGGCGGCGCCGTGTACCTCTTCGCGACGACGGGGACGGCGCGCGGCGTCCCCGGCGGGCCGCGCGCGATCACCCTGCTGTTCCAGTGGCTGCCGCTCCTGCTGGTGCCGCTCGTCGGCTGCCAGGTCTACAGCACGAGCCGGCGCATCCCGCTCACGGCGTTCTTCTGGGCGCTGCGGCGGCAGGCCGCGCGGACCGGCGCCGCGCCGGGGACGGTGGACGTCACGCACATCTACGTCGCGCTCTGCGTGCTCGCCGCCAGCGCCGCCAACGTGCGGACGCTCGCGTTCTACGCGGGCCTCTGCGCGCTCGCCGGCTGGGCGCTCTGGCCCGCGCGCTCGCGCCGGTTCTCGCCGCTGGCCTGGGCGCCGCTCCTGCTGGTGGCGGCCGTCCTCGGCTGGGCCGGGCACCTCGGCCTCCACCGCCTGCAGGCGGCGCTGGAGCAGACGGTGTTCGAGTACGTCTTCAACCTCGTGCGGCGCGACACCGACCCGTTCCGCGCGTCCACCGCGCTCGGCCACCTCGGCCGGCTCAAGCTCTCGGAGCGGATCGTGCTGCGCGTCGAGCCGGGCCCCGGCGTCCGGGTGCCGCTCCTCCTGCGCGAGGCGAGCTACGACGTGTACAGCACGCCGGCGTGGTTCGCGTCGGGGGCGGGCTTCACGCCGGTCCAGCCCGAGGCCGACGGCGAGACGTGGAAGTTCGAGCCGGGTGAGCGCGTGGACCGCGCGGTGCGGGTGGCGGCGTACCTGCACCGCGGCCGGGGCGTGCTGACGCTCCCGGCCGGCGCGTTCCAGGTGGACCGGCTCGCCGTCGTCGGCATGGGCCGGAACCGGCTCGGCGCGGTGAAGGTCGAGGAGGGGCTGGGGCTCGTCACCTACACGGCGCGCTTCGGCGCCGGGGCGCCGCTCGACGGCCCGCCGGGCGAGAGCGACCTCCGGCTGCCGGCGCGCGACGCCCCCGTGATCCGCCGCGTCGCCGCCGAGCTCGAGCTCGGGACCCGGGCGCCGGAGGACGCGGTGCGGGCGGTCACGGACTACTTCCGGCGGGGCTTCCGCTACACGACCTGGCGGCCCGAGCGGACGCCGGCCGGGACGCCCCTCGAGGAGTTCTTCCTCGAGACGCGCAAGGGTCACTGCGAGTACTTCGCGACGGGGACGGTGCTGCTGCTCCGCGCCGCCGGCGTCCCGGCGCGCTACGCCGTCGGGTTCGCGGTCGAGGAGTGGAGCCGGCTCGAGCAGCGCTACGTGGTGCGAGGGCGGCACGCCCACGCGTGGGCGGTCGCGTGGGTCGGCGGCGCCTGGCGCGAGGTGGACACGACGCCGGCCGTGTGGGTGGACGAGGACAGCACCGCCTCGGTCCTCGGACCGCTCGGCGATCTGTGGGCGTGGGGCGGGTTCCTGTTCGCGCGCTGGCGCTGGAGCGAAGGGGGCGACGGCGTCGGCCAGTACGTCGGCTGGCTCCTGATCCCGCTCGTCCTGCTGCTCGCCTGGCGCCTCTGGGCGCGCCGCCGCGCGGGTCCCGGCGCGCGCGCGGCCGCCGCGGCGCCGGCGGCGACGCGCCGCCCCGGAGAGGACTCCGAGTTTTACCGGATCGAGCGGCGGCTCGCCGAGGGCGGACTCGCGCGGCGCCCGTCCGAGCCCGTCACGGCGTGGATCGCGCGGATCCGCGAGGAGGCGCTGGCCCCGCTCGTCCACCTCCACTACCGGTACCGGTTCGATCCGGCCGGGCTCGACGCGCGCGAGCGCGAGGCGCTGCGGGCGGGCGCCGAGACCTGGCTGGCCGGGCGCGCGGCGGCGGCGCCGGCGGAGGAACGCTAGCCCGCGCGCCGCCTTGACACGCCGAAAGCCCGCACGCCATACTGCGGCGCCCATGACCGACCGGATCCTGCTGCGCACCGAGCAGCTCTCCCGGAGCTTCGGCAGCCTGCTCGCGGTGGATCGCGTCGACGTCGCCGTCCGCGAGGGCGAGCTGCGCTCGATCATCGGCCCGAACGGCGCGGGGAAGACGACGTTCTTCCGTCTGATCTCGGGCGAGATGGCGCCGACCGCGGGCCGGATCTGGCTCCGGGGCCGCGACGTGACCGGGCTGCCCCAGCACGCGATCTCACGCCTGGGCGTGGCCAAGAGCTATCAGATCACGAACATCTTTCCCCATCTCACCGTGTTCGAAAACGTCCGCGTCGCCGCCCAGGGGCCCGCGCGCGCCTTCGATTTCTGGTCGCGCGCCGCGGCGCTCCCCGGCCCGCGCGAGCGCGCCGAGGAGCTGCTGGCGACGATGGGACTGGCGGCGAAGGCCGGGCTCCTGGCCGCGCACCTCTCGCACGGCGAGAAGCGTCACCTCGAGCTGGCGATCGCGCTCGCGGCCGACCCGGCCCTGCTGCTGCTCGACGAGCCGACGGCGGGGATGAGCCCGGAAGAGACCGACGAGACGATGCGCCTCATCAAGAGGCTCGCCGCCGGGCGGACGATCGTGCTGGTCGAGCACAAGATGAAGCTCGTGATGAACGTCTCCGACCGGATCACCGTGCTCCACCAGGGCCAGGTGCTCGCCGACGGCACGCCCGGCGAGATTCGGGCCAACGAGCTGGTCCAGCGGACCTATCTGGGGGCGAAGGCGTGACGGCCGCGCCGCTGCTCGCGGTCGAGGACGTCCACACCTACTACGGCGAGGCCCACGTCCTGCAGGGCGTCTCGATCGCCGTCGGCGCCGGCGAGGTCGTGACGCTGATCGGGCGCAACGGCGCCGGCAAGACGACGACGCTCCGCTCGATCATGGGGATCGTGCCGCCCCGCCGGGGCCGCGTGCGGCTCGCCGGGGAGGACATCACCGGCCTCGCCACCCACGCGATCGTCCGCCACGGCCTGGCGTGGGTGCCGGAGGAGCGCCGGGTGCTGCCGAACCTCACGGTGCTCGACAATCTGCGCCTGGGCATGCTCGGCGCCGGCGTGCGCGACGGGGGGACGCTCCTCGACGAGGCGTTCGGGTACTTCCCGCGCCTGCGCGAGCGCATCGCCCACAAGGGCCGGTTCCTGTCCGGGGGCGAGCAGCAGATGCTCGCGATCGCGCGCGGGCTGGTGGCGGGGCCGAAGCTCATGCTGGTCGACGAGCCGACGGAAGGGCTGGCGCCGCTGCTGGTCGCGAACCTCACGCAGATCCTGGCCGACATCAAGCGGCGGGGGACGACGATCCTCCTGGTGGAGCAGTCGCTCGACGTGAGTTCGAGGGCACGCCCGACGAGCTCCGGCGCGAGCCCGCGATCCAGCAGCGCTTCCTGGGCGTGTAGGTTTCCGCGCGGCGCGCGGCTACGCGCCCTGCGGCCCGGTGCCGAAGTGGAACATCCCTTCCTGGATGCCGAGGGCGCTCTTGCCGATCGTCTCGATCATCCGGTCCATCGTCGGCGGCATGAGCGTCGCCGTCCGCACGTCGCGGAAGGCCCGCTCGGCCAGGTAGTCCTTGTAGGCGCCGCGCCCGCCGACGATCTGGATGACGTCGGACGTGACCCGGAGCGCGACCTCGGTGGCGAGGTACTTGGCGCGGTTCGCGAGCAGGCCGCGCTCGGGCACGTCGGCCCCCTCCCACTCCGCCGCCGACTGGGCGAGCACGAGCCGGGCCGCGTCGAGGTGGGCGCTGAGCTCGCCGATGTGGCGCTGGACGGCCGGGTCCTGCGCGACCGCGATGTTCTCGGGCTTCACCACGCGCTTCTTGGCGTAGTCCACCGCGAAGGCGAGCGCGGCCTGGGCGATGCCGACGTAGATCGCGGCGTAGCCGAGCCCGAAGCTCTCGACGACCCCGACCTGCACGGCGGAGCCCGGGCGGCCGAGCGTGGCGTCGCCCGGGACGCGCACCTTCGTGAAGGTGACCGACGGGCTGAAGGTGGCCCGCATCCCGAGCGTGTCCCACCGGCCGTCGGTGGCGAGGCCGGCGGCGTCGGCCGGCACCAGGGCCAGGACCAGCGCCTTGCCCATGTCCGGCTCGCCGTCGAGCGCGCACCAGACCATGTAGTGGGACGCGCCGAGCGCCATGGTGCAGAAGTGCTTGACGCCGTCCACCACGAAGCCGTCGCCGTCGGCGCGGATCGCGGTCTCCATGAGGAAGGTGCGCGAGAGGCTCACCGCGGGCTCGCTGCCAAAGCTCCCGAAGAGCCGGCCGAAGCGGACGACCTCGTCGAAGTAGCGCCGCTTCTGCGCGTCGGTGCCGAGCGCGTCGATGAAGCGCATGACCGTCGAGTGCATGTGCAGCGTCATCGCGGTGCTGGCGCAGCCCTGGGCGACGGTGCGGAGCACCGCGGCGTAGGTCGGCATGTCGAGACCGAGGCCGCCTCCGGCGCGGGGGATCGCGACGGCCAGGTAGCCCTCGCGCCAGAGATCGCGCCAGCTCTCGACCGGGTTCTGGCCCGCCCGATCGTAGGCGTCGGCGCGCGGGCCGATCCGCTCCCGCGTGAGCCGGGCGGCGCGCTCGACGACGGCCTGCTGCTCGGGGGTGAGGGCGAACAAGGCCATCGTCAGCTCATGCCCTTGACGGCGGGCCGGCTCGCGCTGTTGCAGCGGCAGGTGCCGGCCTGGTGCAGCTCGATCAGGTTGCCGAACGGGTCGTGCAGGAAGAGCTGCTGGGACTCCGGCCCGACGATGCCCTCGGCCACCCAGTAGTCCGCGCCGAGCCGGTCGAGCTCGCGCCGCGCCTCCTGGATGTCGGGCACCGCCAGCGCGACGTGCGGGGAGGCCGGATCCTGGCCGGGCCCCTTGGCAAACTTCGACTGGCCGTCGACGCCCATCAGGTGGATCTGGGCCCGGCCGCCCACGTCCATCCAGAAGCCGGGGATCGTCGGGATGAACGGCCGGCCCGGGTCGGGCGCGAGCCCGAGCACGGTCTGGTAGAAGTCGAGCGCCTGCTTCACCGCGTCGTCGGTGTGGCCCACGCGGATCCCGTGGTGATGCAGCTCGAGCACTTTCACGGCCATGAGAATCCTCCTTCCGGACGGGCTAGCTGCGTGAGAGCCGCCCCAAGAGGGTACCCCAGATGCCCTTGGGCAGGAACAGCACGAAGACCACGAAGATCGCGCCGATCACGAGCGGCCAGGACTCGGTGAAGACGCTGATCCGGTCCTCGAGCACGAGGAACGCG
>JACPCH010000019.1 GCA_016179875.1 Candidatus Rokuibacteriota bacterium
CTCGTGCGTCTCGGGAAGGTTCTCGCAGTTCGTCCCCTCCCGCTCGACCAGGTAGGGCACCGCGTCGCAGCGGAAGCCGTCGAGGCCCCGGTCGAGCCAAAAGCGCATGACGTCGAGCATCGCCGCGCGGACGGCGGGGTTGTCGTAGTTGAGGTCGGGCTGGTGGCTGAAGAAGCGGTGCCAGTAGTACGCCTTGCGGACGGGGTCGAACGTCCAGTTGGATTTCTCCGTGTCGACGAAGATGATCCGCGCGTCGCGGTAGCGCGCGTCGGTGTCGCTCCACACGTAGTAGTCCGCGTACGGCGACGCCGGGTCGGACCGCGAGGCCTGGAACCACGGGTGCGCGTCGGAGGTGTGGTTCATGACGAGGTCGGCGATGACGCGGAGGTCGCGCGCGCGCGCCTCGTCCAGGAACGTCTGGAAGTCCTCGACCGTCCCGTAGGCGGGGTGGATGCCGTAGAAGTCGGCGATGTCGTAGCCGTCGTCGCGGAGCGGCGACGGGTACATCGGCAGGATCCACAGGCAGTCCACGCCGAGGTCCTTGAGGTAGTCCAGGCGCGAGGTCAGCCCGACGAAATCGCCGATGCCGTCCCCGTTGCCGTCCGCGAAGGCCTTGACGTGGACCTCGTAGAAGACGGCGTCCTTGTACCAGTCCCTGGGGCCGGCCGGGCGCGGGCTCATCGCCTAGCGCCAGCGCTCCACGAGGTACGGCTTCTGGCCCTCCAAGGCGGCGCCCACCTGCTCGAGCGCCGCCTCCATCGCCGGGACACTCGCGGCCTGGGTGGCGTTGACGAAGGCGGCGGTGCGTCCGAGGTAGAGCGGCACGAGCGAGCGGAGCAGGTGGTCGCGGTGGACGACGCCGAAGTGGTGGCCCAGGGCGAACTCGTACACCACGCGGGCCCAGAGCGGGTCGGGAAACCGGTAGGCAGCCGCCTCGCGCACGTCGAGGCTCAGCACGTCGCCGAGCGTCTCCGGCGTCAGGATCAGCTCCCAGATCTGGACGAGGTCGCGGACGCCGCGCCGGAAGGCGCCGACGAGTCGCTCGACGTCCACCGGCGTCGGCGCGGTGGCGAGCGGCGCGGCCTCGCCGGGCGCCGGCACCGGCTCACTGCCACGCACGCCGAGCCAGAGCGACTCGTACCGTTCCATGACGGTGAACACCGCGCCGAGCGACTGCGCCACCAGCGCGGGCAGGTCCGTGGTGCGCGTGCGCGACTCGACGCGCCGCGGGCCGAGCCAGGCCTCCCGCAGGGCGAAGCCGTCGGCGATCGCGGTGCCGACAAGCCACAGATCCAGCAGGTCGCGGCCTGCTCTCGGCCGCCCGGGCTGGTCGAGCGCGTGTTCCAGGAGGCGTCCGGACAGCGCGTACGCGCCGCCGAGCGGCTGGCGGAGGCGCCGGCCGAAGAGCGCCCGGACGAGCGGCGCGAGCAGGAGGTTCGTGATCGTGCCTTCGTACCGGTGCCGCGCGTACGCCGGCACCACCAGGTCGGCCTTCTCGTCCCACACCGGGCGCACGAGGCGCTCGATCCACGCCTCGTCGATCGAGGTCACGTCGGCCTCCAGCACGACCAGGACGCGGGCGCCGACGCGCCGGGCCACGTCGAGCGTGAGCCGCAGCGCCGCGTCGCGGCCCGGCATGCCGTGGAACGGCACCGCCGCCCGCTCGCCGCTCGGCGCCTCGTGCCGCGCCAGCACCAGCGGGACCCCGGACGCCGCCAGCACGTCAGGGGTCCGGTCCAGCGAGCCGGCGTCGGCGTTGACGACCAGCGCCGACGCGTCCGGGAAGTGGGCCCGGACGCCGGCCTGCACCGCCGCGACGACCGTCGCCACCGTCGCCGCGTTGTTGTACGTCGGCAGGCCGACGGCGATCTCCCGCGGTCCGAGGGCGGCGAGCTGCCGGTCGAGCGGCGGCGGCGCGGGGGTCACACCGGTGTCCATCATGGGGCCAGGTGCACCATCAAGGCCAGGTAGTCGAGGAGATGGCGCGTGAGCAGGAACGCCCGGCGGGCATGCTCGCGGCCCGCGGCGCCCATGCGCGGGATCTGCTCGCGATTGTTCAGCAGGTGCCGGATGCGAAACGCGGCGCCCTCCACCGAGCGCACGATATAGCCCGTCACGTCGTGGAGGATCTGCTGGGCGTTCCCGGCCGTCGCGCCGCCGATGACCGGCTTGCCCTTCCACATCGCCTCGGCGGGGCCGAGGTCGAACCCCTCCTGCACCGATTTCTGGAGCACGATCGCGGCGGCGCGCTGGAGCGCGTTGATCTGGACATACGCGTCGGCCGGCAGCTCGAGCACCACGATGTCCGGGTCCTGCTGGGCCGCCTCGCGCAGGTTCGCGAGGATCTCGCGGCTCTCGTGGTCGCCCTCCGCGGTCCCCGCGAGGACCAGGCGGACGTCGTGGTGCGTCTTGACGATGCGGTAGGCGTTCACGACGCCGAGCGGATCGTAGCCCGGCGTGAAGGGCCCGACCTGGAGCAGCAGCGGCTTGTCCGGTGCCACCCGGAGCGAGGCCAGCGCCGCCTGCATCTCCCGGGGGCCGAGGTCGCGGTGCTTGTCCGACAGCGGGTCGAGGGAGGGCGCCACGACGTACGCGGGCACGCCGAGCCGGTGCGCGTACTGCGGCAGGGAAAAGATCGCCGCGTCGAACCGCTCGACGAGGGGCCGAAGGAACGACCAGGCGCCGTGCTGCGCGCCCGAGCAGTCGAAGTGGCAGCGCCAGATCCAGCGCCCGCCGGCGCGCGCCTCGACCAGGCTGACCGGCTGGACGTCATGGACCAGGACGAGGTCGGCGTCGAGGTCGAGCCTCCGGACGTTCACCCGGTTCATCGCCAGGTAGTGCTCGAGCCCCGCCTCGGTCAGCACCCGCTCGCCGCCTTCGAGCGCCGCCTGGAGCGCCCGCGCCGTCGCGTAGTACGCGACGTCGCCGCCGGTGATCTCCCAGCGGGTGTCGATGCCGAGGTCGTCGAGGATCGGGATCGCCGCGCGGAGCGTCGCCGCGGAGCCGCCGCCGAGCCGGCCGCCGCTCACGTGCAGGAAGCGGCGCCCCCGCACGCGCGCCGCCAGACGTTCGACGATGTCCACGGTGCCGGGCGGCGCGACCTGGCTGTACTCGCCGATCCGGCTCACTCGCCGTCCTCCTCCAGCACCGCGTCCACCAGGTCGAGCAGGCGCCCGCGCACCCGTTCGAGCGTGGTCAGGTACGCGTCGATCCGCCCCACCTGCTCGGCGAGCGCCGGCCGGCCGAGCGCGGCGCGCAGCCACTCGGCAAAGTCGCCGGCGCCCCGGCCGCGCCGGGCCCGGGCGTCCACCATGTGCAAGTAGATCGCGCTCGCGTCCACCGTCGAGAGCGCGTCGCGGAACTCGCGCAGGGTCGTCGCCTGCACGCCGAGGGGCACCTCGACGACGTGCGACTGCTGGAAATGAAACCCGCGGCCCCACGGCAGCCGCACCACGGCGCCGAGGTCGCGCACGTGCCGGTCGACGATCGTCACCAGCTCCTCGCGCAAGCCGTCGAGCGCCGGGAACGCGAACGGGTCCACCACCGCGAGGCGCTCGCCCAGCACCGGGTCGTGGAGCTCGACGGCGGCCCAGCGGGCAAAGTCGTTGCCCCACGCGGTCGTGAACGGCCGGTGCCGCAGGAAGTAGCCGTGGGTGTGGAAGAAGATCGAGTCGGCCGGCGCCTCCCGCAGGCGATCGAGCAGCTCGCGCTCGTCGAGCGCGTGCACGTCGAGGGCCTCCCGAAGCTCGACGCAGCCGGTGAACACGAACGGGTGCGTGGTGGCGCGCATCAGCCTTCCCGCTCCAGCCGCGCCACCGGAACGCTCGCGAACGCCTCGGCGACGGGCAGAAGGCCGTCGCGGACCCCGACGCGCTCGTCGGTCCACAGGGCCGCGCGGGCGCGGCGGAGCGCGGGCGCCTGCCGGATCACGTCCATCGTGACGCTCCCGTCCTCCTTGGTCTTCACGAGCCCGCGCGCCCGTCCGGCGAGGGCGCCGGCCGCACTGGACCTCATGCCTCCGGCCGCGTCACGCGAGCGCCGCGACGATCCAGCGTAGCATCGCGTGGACGTCCCGGACGCCCCGCACCCGGTGGTCCGCGGCCGTCGGCCCCGGGCCCACCCGCACCGTCACCGCGCGCCCCTTCAGCGCGACGAACGCCGCCTCGTCGGTGGTGTCGTCGCCGGCGTAGACGACGGCGGCGCGCCCGGGCCGGCCCGGGGTCGCGCGCGCGACGATCCAGCGCGCCGCGTGGCCCTTGGTCCATCCGACGCGCGGGACGAAGTCGTACACCCGGTGGCCCGCGACCACCACGAGGCCCGGCCACCGGCGCGCCACCCGCGCCGCGACCGCGTGCGCCTCGCCGCGGCGCGCCGCCGCCACCTGCCGGTAGTGGAAGCTCACGGCGAGGCCCTTCCACTCGACCCGCGCCCCCGGCAGTTCGCGCGCCGCCCTCGCCAGCATCCGGCGCGCGGCGGCGAGCGGTGCGCGGCGCGCGGCCGGATGGCGGCGCCGCAGGTCGGGGCCGGCGATCTCCAGCCCGTGGCAGCCGCCGTACACGGCGCCCGCGACGCCGACGCGGCGCCGGACGTCGGCGAGGGCGCGTCCCGAGAGGACGGCCAGTGTGACCCGCGGGTGGGCCGCGAGCGCCGCGAGCGTCGCCCGCGTCGCCAGCGCGAGCCGCGCCGCCTCCGGCCGGCCGACGATGGGCGTCAGGGTCCCGTCGTAGTCCAGGATCGCGACGAGCGCGCGGCCGGGCCCGAGCGCGCGCGCCAGGCGGGCGAGGAGGCGCGACGGCAGGCTCAGGCGTCCTTGGCTTCGGCGACTTCCATCGGGATCCGCGTCAGCTCGCTCAGCAGCAGGCCCGCCCACTGGTAGATGTTGTGCTCGCGCACCGTGCGCCGCATCCGCGCCATCCGGGCCGCGCGCTCCTCCGGCGCCATCTCGACCGCCGCCCGGATGGCCTCGGCGGTCTCCGCGATGTCGTACGGGTTGACGAGGACCGCGTCGCGCAGCTCGCGCGCGGCGCCGGTGAAGCGGCTCAGGATCAGCACGCCGCCGTCGTCGTCGCGGACGGAAACGAACTCCTTGGCCACCAGGTTCATCCCGTCGTGGAGCGACGTCACCATGCAGAAGTCCGCGTGCCGGTAGTAGGCCCAGATCTCCCGGTGCTCGTGGTGCCGGTTGAGGTAGATGATCGGCCGCCAGCTCCGCGTCTGGAGCGCCTGGTTCACCTCGCGGATCGTGTCCTCGACCTCGCGCTGCAGCTCCTGGTAGCGCGGGATCGTCGAGCGGCTCGGCGCCGCCAGCTGGACGAAGACGACGCGCTCGCGGTACTCCGGGTAGCGCTCGAAGAACCAGTGGAGCGCGCGGAAGCGCTCGGGCAGGCCCTTGGTGTAGTCGATCCGCTCGACCCCGACCCCGAGGAACTCGACGGATACTCCGAGCTCGCGCAGCAGCTCCTCCCGCGAGGTCCGGGGCGGCTCGTCGACGAACTCGGGCGCCACGCTGATCGGGAACGGCTTGACGACCGTCTCGTGCTCGCCCCGCAGGACCGAGAAGTGCTCCCAGTCGATCCGCGCCTCGATGGTCCGCTCGACCGTCTCCAGGAAGTTGTTGCAGTGGTACTGGGTGTGGAAGCCGATGAGGTCCGCGCCGAGCATGCCGAGCAGGAGCTCGCGCTGCCACGGGCAGATGCCGAACGCCTCGAAGTTCGGCCACGGGATGTGCCAGAAGATCGCGACGCGCGCGTCGGGCCGCTCGGCCTTGACGAGGCCGGGCAGCATGGCGAAGTGATAGTCCTGGACCAGGACGAGCGGCGCCTCCGTCCCCTCCACCTCCTCGAGCACGGCCGCGGCAAACTTCCGGTTGACGCCCACGTAGTGGTCCCAGTCCTCGGGCCGGAACACCGGGCGGGTGTGCACGATGTGGCAGAGCGGCCAGAGCCCCTCGTTGGCGAACCCGTAGTAGTAGCCCGCCTCCTCCTCCGGCGTGAGCCACACGCGCCGCAGGGTGTAGCGCGGGTCGTCCTCCGGCAGGCCCAGGCGCCCGCGCGCGTCCGCCATCTGCCGGTCGGCGTCGCCGCTGCCGTGCGCCACCCACACGCCGCCGCAGGCGCGCATCACGGGCTCCATCGCGGTCACGAGGCCGCTCGCCGGCGTGTGGCGCTCGATCCGTCCGTTCCGCCGGACGTGGCTCAGCGGCTCCCGGTTCGAGACGACCACGAGCGGCCGCTCGCCCGCGCGCAGCCGGACGAACTGCTTGAGCCGCTCCTCGGTCCAGACCGTGTCACCCAGGAGCCGGAGGGCGGCCTCCTGCTCCGCGGCGCTCTGCGCGTGGTAGTAGCTCTTGGCGAGGCTCGAGACCTCGTGGGCGAGCGGCCCGAAGAGGCGGGCGTCGGGCGCCTCGGGCGGCGGGAGCGGCGTCCCGCGGCGGAGGGCCTGCGTCCACTCGGACAGCTTCGCCATCGGCTGGATGACGGTGGTCCGCACGATCACGAGCGTGATGAGCGAGACGACGAGCGCGAGCAGCAGAAAACGGATCGCGTTCTGGCGGCCCACGGCCCACTCGGCGTCGTCGACGTGGGCGGCGTCGAGCACGACCGCCAGGACGCCGGCGGGCTTGTCGTCGCGGAAGAGCGGCGTCGCGTACACGTACGCCGGCCGCCCGCCGACGCTCGTCAGCCGCTGGCGCACGGCGCCGTCACCGATCGCCTCGGTCACCTCGGGGAGCGACGGCGGCAGGACGGGCTTGAGGTCGGGCGTCGCCACCAGCAGCGTGGCGAACCGGTCGTACACCGCGATCCCGCGCCGCGGCCGGCCGAACTTCTTGAGGATGCGCTCGACCGCCGTGGCCGACCCGCGGCCCACCACGGGCTCGATCGCCTCCTTGAGCCCTTCGCCGAGCAGCACGGCGCGCCGCTCGAGGTCGGTCACGAGCCGCGCCCGCTCCTCCCGCACCTGGAGGACCGCGAAGCCCGCGATCACGACCAGCACGGAGACCCAGATCGCGACGACGAGGCGCAGCGTGAACTTCATGGTCGGCGGTGCAACGCCGGGTCGATTGTACCGCAGCCCGGGAGAGCGGGAAACCCGCCGGTCAGCGCGCGGCGGGGCGGAGCGGCGCCAGCTTCAGCTCGAGCGGGCCGCGCGGCGTCCGGAGCGTCACCGAGCGCTCGGCGATCGCCTCGACCACCGCGTCGCCGAGCGGGTCACCGACCTGGTAGCGCTTGATCTGCTTCGTGGCGGGATCGGCGATGTAGGCGACCGAGCCTTCGTCGCGCCAGACGATGCCCTGCAGCCGTGGGCCCTCGGGCTCGGGCGGGCGCGCCGCGACGGGCGGCGCGGCGGGAGGCGGCGCCGGCGCCGGGGCGGGCGCCTTCAGCACGGGCGCCCGTGGCGCCGGCGTCTTCGCGACGGGCGGCGCCGCGGCCGTCGCGGGCGGCGCGGCGACGCCCAGGACGACGCGGAGCCCTTCCGCGTGCGGCTCGATCGTGTACGGGACGCGGCGCGTCAGCTCGATGACGATGCGCGCGATGCCCTTGCGGTACTGGCTGCCGCGGATCTCCTTCACCGGCTCGCGGCCGACCGCGACGGCGTTCTTCGCCCAGCGGTACTCGCAGCCCTCGAAGTCGAGGACGATGCGCCACGGACCGTCCATCAGCGCGACCGTGGGCTTCGGCGGGCCCGACGTCATGATCATCACCGTGACCGCAGCGTCGCCGGGCACGACGGTGACGTCGCGCAGCTCGACCGGCGGAGCGGCAGGCTGCGCGTGGGCCAGCGCGGCGGCCGCGCCGAGCGCCAGGATCAGCGGGACGATCCTCCAGCGAGCCACCCCGTGATTTTAAGCCGAGTCGGCGGGCGGCCGCCCGGCGCGCATCATTCGCGAACGGCGATGGCGCGCCCGGGCGGGTGGCGCAGACGGGCTAGGACGGCGGCGGCAGGGGCGCCGCGCACTTGCCGCACGCGACCGTCTGGCCGCGCGCGCCCGCCCGCACGAGCTGCTCGTGGCCGCACCGCGCGCAGCGGCGCAGGCGGCGCTTCCACACCGTGTGCGTGACGACCCACTGGAAGATCGGGTTCACGGCCGCTGTGTTCCTACAGCCCGTGGACCGGGAAGATCAGGCGCCGGATCGACTGGATCTGGCGCTGCACGTACTCCTCGGCGCGCACGCGCCGGGGCTCGGGCTGGGCGTGGGGCGCGTCCCAGAGCGAGGCGGTCTCGAACGCGTAGCGGCGCATGTCGGGCGCGAACGCGGTCGGAAGCACCCCCGGCAGCTCGACGCCGTTCATCGCCGCCCACGCCGCCGTCCAGCCGCGCGCCACGTTCGGCAGGTCGTAGCCGCCGCCGCCGAGCGCGACGAGCCGGGGCGCCAGCGCCACGATGCGCCCGACCGCGCCCGCGAAGCCCTGCACGTCCAGCTCCAGGTGCGTCAGCGGGTCGGTGCGGTGCGAGTCGATGCCGAGCTGCGCGACGACGACGTCGGGCTTGAAGGCCTGGAGGAGCTGGGGCACCACCTGATCGAAAGCCGGCAGGTACACGGACGAGTCGGTATGCGGCTCCAGCGGCAGGTTGACCGCGTAGCCGACGCCCGCGCCGGTCCCGGTCTCCTCGACGAAGCCGGTGCCGGGGAAGAGGTAGTCGCCGCGCTCGTGGGTGGAGATCGTGAGCACGCTCGGGTCGCCGTAGAAGCCGGCCTGCACGCCGTCGCCGTGGTGGGCGTCGATGTCCACGTAGGCGACCCGCAGGCCCTGCGCCTGCAGGTGGCGGATCGCCAGCACCGCGTCGTTGACGTAGCAGAAGCCCGACGCGCGCCCCGGGAACGCGTGGTGCAGGCCCCCCGCGAAGTGGAAGGCCCGCGCCGCCTGCCCGCTCGCGACCAGCTCGGCGGCCAGCAGCGAGCCGCCCGCGACGACGCGCGCCGCGTCCCACAGCCCGGGGAACACGGGGTTGTCGCCCGGGATAGCTGGCGATCACGCGCTCGGGCGCGGGCTCCGGCGCCTGGACCGTGGCTTGCGGGAGCGTCGTGAGGCCGTAGGCCTCCATGAGCCGCCACGTGAGCCCGAGGCGCTCCATGCGCAGCGGGTGCTCGGGGCCGTAGTCGAACCGCTGCCAGGCGTCGGAGTGGACGAGCGCCGTCTTCATGCCCGGGCGCGGCGGCGCGTCCAGCGGCCGGACTTGCCGCCGGACTTCTCGACGAGCTGGATCCGCGCGATCGTCACGCCCTTCTCGACCGCCTTCACCATGTCGTACACGGTGAGCGCCGCGACCGCCGCCGCCGTCAGCGCTTCCATCTCGACGCCCGTCTTGTCCACCGTGCGCACGCGCGCCTCGATCGCGAGCTCGCCGCGACGCACGTCGTCGCGGAAGGTCACGTCCACGCCGGTGATGCGGAGCGGGTGGCAGAGCGGGATGAGCTGCGGGGTGCGCTTGGCCGCCATGATCCCGGCCAGGCGCGCGGCGCCGAGGACGTCGCCCTTAGGGGCGTCGCCGCGCCGGACGAGGCGCAGCGTGGCGGGGCGCATTCGCACGAGTGCACGGGCGACCGCTTCGCGGACGGTCTCGCGCTTGTCCGAGACATCCACCATGCGCGCGGCCCCCTCCGGCGAGAGGTGGGTGAGGCCGCGGAACGACCGAGGGGTCAGGCTCTGACGCCGGCCCGTGGCTGGGCGCGGATGATGGCTTCCATCCGGTCCTTGGCCATCAACTTCAGCTTCTTGAGCTCGCTGATCCTCCATTGCTGGTCCGCCGAGAGCGGGGCCGTTCCCTTGAGCGCCTCGAGCTCCCGATCGTGTTCGCGGTGCTCGGTGCGGAGGCGCCGGAACTCCTCGTTCTCGGCCATGAGTCGCTCGATGAGGGTCTCCTGGTCCATGCGAGGCCTCCTTCGCGGTGGAGGTGCCGTGATTCCAGGGTGCAGTCGGTTTCCTTATACGCCCGGGCGCGCGACGGTGTCAAGCCACACGTCCGCCGCGATCAGGTGCACCGCGCTCGCCTTGAACGTCGCGACGACCGGCGCGCCCGGCGCGAGGCCGAGATCGGCGACGGAGCGCGGCGTGACGGCCGCCACGAGCGGGAATCCGCAGTCCACCAGCACGCGCACCGACGGGCTCGAGGGCGTGACGCGGGCCACCGCGCCCGCGAAGCGGTTGCGCGCGCTCGAGGCGGGCGCCGCGTCGCCCGGCCGCGCCAGCGTGACGTCCTCGGGCCGGATGCCGAGCCTCACGCGCGCCCCGGCCGGAACCTCGGCGGCCAGCTCCAGCCGGCGCCCCGCCACGTCCACGAGCGTCACGCCGGCCTCGCGCGCCACCACGCGGCCGCTCACGATCGTCTCGACGCCGACGAAGCGCGCCACCTCCTCGGAGGCCGGCGCGTGGAACACGTCCGCGGTCGCGTCGAGCTGGCGCACGCGCCCGCCGATGAGCACCGCGACGCGGTCGGCCAGCGCCTGCGCCTCGCCGCGGTCGTGGGTCACCAGCACGGTCGTCACGCGGTGCTCGCGCAGGATCGCGGCCAGGTCGGGGATGAGCGCCTCGCGCGCCGGCTGGTCGAGGCCCGCGAACGGCTCGTCGAGCAGCAGCACCTCCGGCTCGAGCACGAGCGCCCGCGCGAGCGCCACCCGCTGGGCCTGGCCGCCCGAGAGCGTGCGCGCGCGCCGGTCGCGGAGGGGCGCGACGTTGAGCCGCGCGAGCCAGCGCGCCACGCGCGCCTCGCGCTCGTCGCCGCCGACGCCGTGGAAGGCGAGGCCGAGGGCGACGTTGGCGGCCACCGTCATGTCGGCCAGCAGCGGCTCCTGGAACACCGTCGCCATCCGCCGCCGCGCCTCGAGCGCGTCGGCCGCGCGGACGGCGCGCCCGCGCCACCGCACCTCGCCGCGCGCCGGCGCCTCGAGCAGGCCGAGCACGCGGAGCAGCGTGGACTTGCCGCTGCCGTTCGGGCCGATGACGCCGAGCACCTCGTGGGCGCGCACCTCGAGCGCCGCCACGTCGAGCACGTCGGCGCCGCCGTAGCTCACCCGGACGTCGGCGACGGCCAGGACCGCGGCGGGCCTCACGCCGGCAGCACGTGGATGGAGCCGCGGTGGATCGAGAGCTGCCAGCGGCGGTCGCGCTCGATCTCGAGGATCTCGTACACGAGGTGCGGCACTTCCACCTCGAGGTCGAAGTCGCCCTGGGCCGGCTCGCCCGGCGCGTCGAGCCGCAGCCGGAGCGCCCACACGGTGCCGAAGTCGGCCTCGCCCACGATGCGCGCGGCCATGACGTTCATGTGGTGCGCCGCGTCGGGGGCGCCGCGGTCCTTGCGGATCAGGCGCACGTACTCGGGCCGGACGAAGAACGCGATCGGGCTCCCCGGGGCCGGCAGGTACGAGCGCGTCGGCGAGTTCACGGCCTCCAGCGTCTGGCCGCGCCAGCCGATCTGGATCCGTTCGGGCGTGGACTTCAGCACCGTGCCGTGGAGCACGTTGGCGAGGCCCATGATGCGCGCGACCGCCTCCGACGCGGGCTGCCACAAGAGCTGCGCGCGGGGCGCCGACTGGATCACGCGCCCGTCCTCGTAGACGACGATCCGGTCGGCGAGCCGGTAGGCCTCGGTGACGTCGTGGGTGACGACGACCGCGGCCGTGCCCAGCCCGCTCAGCGTCTCGCGCAGCTCGTCGCGCAGCGCGCGGCGCAGCGGCGCGTCGAGCGCCGAGAGCGGCTCGTCGAGCAGGAGCAGCGCCGGGTCGATCGCCAGCGCGCGCCCGAGCGCCACGCGCTGGCGCTGGCCGCCGGACAGCCCGCGCGGAAACCGGCGCGCCAGCGCCGCCAGCCCCAGCCGCTCCAGCACGTCACCGGTGCGCCGCCGCCGCTCGGCGCGCGGCAGGCCGTGCAGCCCGAACGCGACGTTGTCCTCGACGGAGAGGTGCGGGAAGAGCGCGTAGCCCTGGAAGACGTAGCCGATGCGGCGCCGCTGGGGCGGCAGGTTCACGCCGGCGGCGGCGTCGAAGAAGACGCGCCCGTCCACGACGATGGTCCCCGCGTCCGGCGTCACGAGCCCCGCGAGGCACTGGAGGGTGAGCGTCTTGCCGGCGCCCGAGGGGCCGAACAGCCCGACCACCGACCGGTCGGCCTCCCAGCGCACGTCGAGCGTGAACCCGGGATACCGCTTGGTGATCGCGACCGACACCATCGCCTAGTACCGGAGCCGCGCCAGACGGCTCAGCCCGAACACCAGCACGACGACGACGCCGAGCGCGATCAGCGCGAGCGCGTTGGCCTCGTCCATCTGGTACGCCTGCACGCGGTCGTAGATCGCGAGCGGCAGGGTCTGCGTCCGGCCCGGGATGTTCCCGGCGACCATGAGCGTGATGCCGAACTCGCCGAGCGCGCGGCAGAACGCCAGCACGGCGCCGGCCAGCACGGCGCGCCACGCCAGCGGCAGGGTCACCGACCAGAAGACGCTCCACTCCGAGCGCCCGAGCGTGCGCGCGGCCTGCTCGAGCTGGTGGTCCACGCTCTCGAACCCGGCCTGCGCCGACTTGATCACCAGCGCGATCGAGCCGACGGCCGCCGCCAGCACCGCCGCCCGCCACGTGAACGCCAGCTCGAGCCCCGCCGCCGCCAGCGCCGCGCCGACGGGGCCGCGGCGCCCGATCAGGAGCAGCAGGTAGTAGCCGAGGACGGTCGGCGGCAGCACGAGCGGCAGCACGACGACGGCTTCCAGGAGGTTGCGCCCCGGGAAGCGCCGGCGGGCCAGCAGCAGCGCGACCGGGATCCCGAGCAGCAACGTCAGCGCCGTCGCGATGAGCGCGACGCGGAGCGAGAGCGCGAGGGGGAACAGGTCCATGCGCCCCTCAGAGCTCCCCGGGCAGGACGAACCCGTAGTGCTTCATGACCGGGCGCCCCTCGGCGCCGACGACGAACTGGATGAGCGCGAGGGCGAGCTCGGGCCGCGGGCTCCGGCGGACGACGGCCGCCGCCTGGTTGAGCGGCGCGTGGAGCGCCGGGTCCACCGGCGTCCACTGGACCTCCGGCACGTTCGCGACCGACCGCGCGACGATGCCCGCCTCGGCGGCGCCGGTCTGGATGAACTGGAGCGCGTGCCGGATGTTCTCGCCGTACACGAGCTTCGGCCGGAGCGCGTCCCACAGGCCGGCCTTCCGCAAGGCCTGCTCCGCGGCGCGGCCGTACGGCGCGTGGACGGGGTTGGCGATCGCGACGTGCCGGACCGTCGGGTCGAGCAGACCCTGGAGC
Source organism: Candidatus Rokuibacteriota bacterium (assembly GCA_016179875.1). GTDB lineage: Bacteria > Methylomirabilota > Methylomirabilia > Rokubacteriales > CSP1-6 > GWA2-73-35. The sequence goes on from JACPCH010000019.1 coordinate 13,231, forward strand.
CCGGTCAGGTTCGCGCCGAACGCCCGGGCCGTCGCCAGCACGAGGCGGCCCCGGGCGTAGAGCGTGCGCGTCTCGCGAATGAGGACGCCCTCGGTCACGAGCCGGTCCACGAACGATTCGTCGGCGGCGAAGAAGACGTCGGCGGGGCCGCCGTGGCGGATCTGCTGGGCGAAGTTCCCCGTCGAGCCGGTCACCAGCGTGACGCGGGCACCCATCGCCTTCTCGAAGCGCGGCACGATCTCCCGGAGGGCGAACACGAGGTCGGCCGCCGCGAAGACGGTCAGCGCGGCGTCCGCGGCGCGGGCGCGCCGCGCGAGCCCGGCCGCGCCGAGCGCCAGGAGAAAGGAGCGTCGCCTCACGCCCTCATCTTACAGGGCGGGCGCCCTATCCCGCGCGGCGCTGCTGGATCGCGGTGAGCGCCCAGTTGACCAGAAAGACCAGCGCCAGCAGCAGGAGCGACAGCGCGATGGCGACCTCGAAGTTGCCCTTGCCGGTCTCGAGCACCATCGCGGTCGTGAGCGTGCGCGTCTGGCCCTTGATGTTGCCGCCGACCATCAGCGAGGCGCCGATCTCCGAGATGACGCCGCCGAAGCCCGCCATCACCGCGGCCAGCATCGGCAGCCGCGCCTCGCGCAGGGTCACCCGCACCATCTGCGCGCGCGAGGCGCCGAGCGCCAGGAGCTGGAGCCGGAACTTCTCCGGCACCTGCTGGACCGCCGCCAGCGTGATGCCGGTGACGATCGGGGCGGCGATCACCGCCTGGGCGAGCACGATCGCCGCCGGCGTGTAGAGGATCTCCCAGCCGCCGAGCGGGCCGCTGCGCCAGAGGAACAGCGTGACGAACAGGCCGACCACCACCGGCGGCAGCCCCATGCCCGTGTTCACCAGGCTCACGACCAGCGCCCGGCCCGGGAAGCGCGCGAGCGCGAGCGCGGCGCCGGCGGGGATGCCGAGCCCGAGCGCGATCAGCGTGGCGCTGCCCGACACCTGGAGCGAGAGCCGGAGGATCGCCCAGACCTCGGGGTCGCCGCCCGTGACCAGCGCGAACGCCTGCCGGAGCCCGCTCCAGAGCAGGTCCATCTAGAAGTCTTCGTCCTTCTTGCCCGCGATCGGCACGAAGAGCGGCTGGCCGTACTTGTCCACACCGAAGGTCTTGATGACATGCTGGACCTCCGGCGAGAGCATGAAGTCGGCGAGGACCTTGCCGCCGGCCGCGTTCACGCGCGGGCCGTTCGCGGGATTGACCTCCATGACGGAGTAGATGTTGAGCAGCGGCCGGTCGCCCTCGACCAGGACCTTGAGCGTCACCCGCTTCTGGAACGCCAGGTACGTCGCCCGGTCGGTGATCGTGCAGGCCTTGCGGTCGTCGGCGATGCCGAGCGTCGCGCCCATGCCCTGCCCCGACTCGATGTACCAGGGCGCCTTCGGCTCGACGCCCGCCTGCTTCCAGAGCGCCAGCTCGAGGGTGTGGGTGCCCGACCGGTCGCCGCGGGAGACGAAGCGGGCGCCGGCGGCGGCGATCTTCTTGAGGGCGGCCAGGGCGCTCCGCTCGCCCTTGAGGCCCGCCGGGTCGGCCGCCGGCCCGATGACGACGAAATCGTTGTACATGACCAGGCGCCGGTTCAGCATCCGGCCCTCGGCCACGTACTTCTTCTCGAGCGCCGGGGCGTGGGCGAGGGTGACGTCCGCCTCCCCTCGCGCCGCCAGGGCCAGGGCCTGCCCCGTGCCGACCGAGATCGTCTTCACCGTGTAGCCGGTCTTCCCCTCGAACAGCGGCACCAGGACGTCGAGGAGCCCGGAGTCCTGGGTGGACGTGGTCGTGGACAGGAGGACGGTCTTCGACTGGGCGCCGGCCGGAGCGGCCAGGCCGAGCGTGAGAGCGAGCGCGACGAGCCGGCACGCGACCATCTCGGGCCTCCCCCGGGTCGTTATGTCTGAACAGACATAACGATAGGCCAACACCCCGGCGCCGTGCAAGAGCCTAGCGGGAGCGCCGGAAGGCGCGGGCGAAGGCGCCGTCGGCGGCGCGGTTGACCCGCGCCTTCACCCGCCGGAAGCGCCGCACGAGCGCGCGCGCCTCGGGCGTGAGCCGCGCGCCGCCGCCGGCGCGGCCCCCGATCGTCACCGCGAGGAGCGGGGCGCCGAGCGCGCGCTCCGTGACCTTCAGGAGCCCCCACGCCGCGCGGTAGGACATGCCGAGCCCGCGCGCCGCCTGGCGGAGGGAGCCGAGCTCGGCGACGGCCTCCAGGAGCTGGAGCCGGCCGTCGGAGAAGATCATCCGGCCGTTCGCCTCGAGCCAGACCTTCGACTTGATCCGGAGCCGCGGCCGCGCCACTACGGGCTCCAGTCGAGCCGGATCGTCACGGGCCGGACAAAGCGCCCCTTCGCCGACGGCATCACCCGCATCGTCGTCCGCCCGATGGCGATCGTGGCCGTCTCGGTCTCGTCGGCGACGGCGACGCTGGCGCCGTAGTGGAACCCCTGGGCGCCGACCATCGGCGCGAGCCTGACCGTGCGCGGCTTCAGGCCCTCCCCGCGCAGCGTGACGGTCACCGGCAGGTACGGGACGGGCTCGCCGGTCGTCGCGTCGCTGACGAAGACCATGAGGTGCCCGGCGCCGGGCGCGGCGTAGGCGAGCCGGACGACGTAGTCGCCGGCGGTCCCCTCCATCGCGGCGGCGCCGTGCGCGTGCCCTTCAGCGCCGGTCAGGCTCTTCAGGAACGCCACCAGGTCGACGAGCTGGGTGACACCGAGGCTGTCGGCGAAGCCGGGCATGATCGAGCGCCCGTCGGGGCCGACGAAGCCCGGGCCGTCCACGAGCACCGCGTTGGGCGCCAGGATGGACTCCGCGAAGTACTCCGCCGGATGGTTGGCCCCCATTCCGGTCAGCTCGGGTCCCGCACTCTTCGCGTCGCCGCCCGCCGGCGGGAAGCCCCCGTCCTTGATCGCGTGGCACTTGTAGCACTCGAGCTCGCGGAAGAGCCCGCGGCCCTTCGCGGCATCGCCGGCGGGCAGCGTGAACTTCCAGCCCCGCGGCACGCCGCCGCTCCGGTGCAGCTCCTCCATCGTGTAGCGGCGCGGCGCCGGCGCCTGCTGCGCCCACGCCAGAGCCGCGAGCCCGACGACGGTGAGAACGGTCAGCCCCGTGAACGCATGCCTCATGTCGTCGCCTCCGCCAACCGCTCCAGCATATACTCAAGCTCCCGAACAAGGAGACCGCCCATGGCCAGAATCCTGTACGTCGGCACCGCCGGCAGTGACGACCCGACCCGCGCGGGCTTTCCCTTCACCTTCGCGCTCGGCGCGGTCGAGGCGGGCCACCAGCCCGAGATCTTCCTGGCGGGCGAGGCCGCCTACCTCATGAAGGAGGACGTCGCCGCCGCCGTGCTCCCGGTCGGCATGGCGCCGCTCCGCGAGATGTTCGAGGAGGTCGTCGCGCACCGCGTGCCGGTGTACGTCTGAGGGAAGTGCTCCGTGGCCCGTGGGGTCACCGAGGCCGACCTGAAGACCCGGAACGCGCAGTTCATCACCCCGAAGGTCTTCGCGGAAAGGGTCGCGGCGGCGGACAGGGTCGCGAGCGCGTCGCGGCCACGCCGGGCCTCGCGATGGCGGTGCCCGCGGGCCGGACGCCGCGCCGGATGTACGGGCTCCTGCGCGAGTGTCAGGCGAACGCGCCCGTCGATTACGGCGCGCTGCGCGTCTTCGCGGTGGACGAGCTGTGCCCCCCGGCGCCGGCCGACGGCTACTTCTGGCGGCAGATCACGAGCGAGTTCCTGGCGTGGTCCGGCGTGCCCCCGGTGAATTGCCATCCCTTCGGCGTGGGCGCGGCGGATCTCGAGGCGATGTGCCGCGACTACGAGACGACGATCGCGGCGGCCGGCGGGCTCGACCTCGTCATGCTGGGCCTCGGCCCGAACGCCCACCTCGCGTCCAACGAGCCCGGCAGCGCGTTCGACTCGCCGGCGCGCCCGGTCGCCCTCCGGCCCGAGACCGTGCGCTACATCCTCAGCGACGACGTGATCCAGGGCGCGGTGAGCGACCGCGCCGTCACGCTCGGGATCGGGACGATCTTGAAGGCGCGCGAGGTCGTCGTGCTGGTGAGCGGCCGCGCCAAGCGCGCGCCGCTCGAGCGGGCGCTCGACGGGCCGATCACGCCCGCGGTGCCGGCGACGGCCCTGCGGCTGCACCCGCGCTGCACGATCCTCGCCGACCGCGACGCCGCTCCCTGACGCCCGGGAACCGCCCGCACCGCTCGCGCGTCTCAAGGCGTGGAGGGATGCACCATGACCACGCACAGTCCGAGGATCTTCGTCCTGGCGCTCGCGGCGCTCGCGGTCGCGGCCGGCGCGGGCCTCGCCCAGGACTTCGGCGGCGGACGGCCGGAGGAGCGGTACTTCCGCGTGGAGTTCTCGCCCGCGACCTCGCGGAGCGGGCGGCCCGTCCTGCAGGGCTACGTCCACAACCGGCACGGCGAGTGGGCCTACCGCGTGCGCCTGCTGGTCGAGGGCCTCGACGCCGCGGGCGTCGTCACGGCCACGTCGATCGGCTACGTCACGGGCGACGTCCCGGCCGGCGGCCGCTCGTACTTCGAGATCGCCGCGCCCGCGCCCGCCGCGCGCTGGCGCGTGAGCGTCTTCGCCTACGAGTGGCTCCCGCGCGGGTCCGGATAGGCGGGACGAGGCCCCGCGCCGCGGCGACCGTCAGGCGGGCGTGAGCACCCGGCCGGTGGCGGCGGCGGTGAAGCGCGAACCGTCCACGACGACGGCGCCGTTGACGATCACGTACGGGATGCCGGCCGGGTAGCGGTGGGGCTCGGCGAACGTGGCCTCGTCGTTCACGGTCGCCGGATCGAACACCGTCAGGTCGGCGGCCCAGCCCTCGCGCACGAGGCCGCGGTCGCGGAGGCGCAGGCGCGCCGCGCACATCCCGGTCATCTTGTGCACGGCGGTCTCGAGCGGGAAGAGCCTCTGCTCGCGCGCGTAGTGGCCGAGGACGCGCGGGAAGGTGCCGTAGGCGCGGGGGTGCGGCTTGCCCGGCCTCGCGCCCTCGCCCGCCCACAGGCCGATCGAGTCGGAGCCGATCATGACGGCCGGGTGCGCCAGCACGCGCGCGACGTTCTCCGGGCTCTGCGAGAACGCCACCATCGCGACCGTCGCCTTCTGCTCGGCCAGCAGCGTCAGCATCGCCTCCGCCGGCGTCGTGCCCGTCTGCCGCGCGAGCGCGGCCAGGCTCAGGCCCTCCAGCTCGCGCCGCGCGCAGGTGGCGACGAAGATCTCGTCGAAGCCCATCGCGCCCATCGAGAGGGTCCGCCAGCGCTCGCCGTCTTGCAGGCACTCCTCGACGATCCGCCGGCGCGTCGGCCGGTCGTCGATGCGCTCGAGGAGCCGGCCGATCCCGCCGTCGTGCACCCACGCCGGCAGGAGGTTGTCCATCTTGGTCGAGCCCGCGTGGTACGGATAGACGTCGCCCGAGACGTCCACGCCCCGCGCCCGCGCCGCGTCGATCAGCCCGAGCGCCGCGTGGATCTTCTCCCAGTTCTCGCGGCCCGCCGCCTTGACGTGGGCGATCTGGACGCCGACGCCGCCCTCCTCGCCGATGCGGATCGCCTCGGCGATCGCGTCCTCGAGCGTCGAGGACTCGCCGCGGATGTGGCTGAAGTAGAGTCCGCCGCGCGGCGCCATGGAGCGTGCGAGCGCGATCAGCTCGGCGGTCGTCGCGTAGGCGCTCGGCGGGTAGACGAGCCCGGTCGAGAAGCCGAAGGCGCCGGCGTCGAGGGCCTCGGCGAGCAGGCGCTCGAGCGCGCGGAGGTCGGCGGCGCCGGCCGGCCGGCTCTCGGGCCCGATCGCCGCCAGGCGCAGGGCGCCGTGGCCGACGAAGTGGGCGACGTTGACGGACGGCCCGGCGGCGCGGAGCGCGTCGAGGTATTGGCCGAAGGTCTCCCAGCGGAGGTCGAGCGCGGCGCCGACGCCGCCGGCCCACGACGCGACGGCCGCGCGCCGTGCTGGATGCACCGGCGCTTGCGAGAACGAGCACATGCCGACGACCTCGGTGGTCACGCCCTGGCGCACCTTCGACTCCGCCGACGGGCAGCCGAAGTAGAAGAGGTCGGAGTGCGAGTGGGCGTCGATGAAGCCCGGCGCCACCACGTGGCCGGCGGCGTCGATCACCCGCCGCGCCTCGCCGCGAAGTCCGGGGCCGACCGCGGCGATCCGGTCGCCCTCGACGGCGACGTCGGCCGCCCATCGCGGCCCGCCGGTGCCGTCGAGCAGCGCGCCGCCGCGGATCAGGAGCGACCAGGCCACGCTACTCCTCGACGATCGTCACCGACCGCATGCGGTCGCCCTGCTTGATGCCGTCCACGTGCTCCATGCCCGCCACCACGCGGCCGAACACCGTGTAGTTGCCGTCGAGGTGCGGCGTCGGCCCGTAGGTGATGTAGAACTGGCTGCCGGCGGAGTCGGGGTCCTGGCTCCGCGCCATCGCCACCGAGCCGCGCAGGTGCTTCTGCGCGTTGAACTCGGCCTTGACGGTGTGGCCGGGGCCGCCGGTGCCGTTGCCCTTCGGGCAGCCGCCCTGGACGACGAAGTCCGGCACCACGCGGTGGAACGTGAGCCCATCGTAGAAGCCCTGCCGGGCCAGCGTGGCGAAGTTCTCGACGGTCCTGGGGGCGTCGGCGGGGAAGAACTCGATCCGGATCTCCCCGCCCCGGTCGAGCGCGATGACGGCGGTCTGCTTCACGGTCGCCTCCTCACTGGATGATCTTGATGGACGTGATGCGGTCGCCGACGCGGATCCGGTCCACGACCTCCATGCCGCTCGCCACCCGCCCGAACGCGGTGTACTGGCCGTTCAGGAAGTGCGCCGGGCCGAGCATGAGGTACACCTGGCTGCCGGCCGAGTCGGGATGGTCGCCCCGCGCCATGCCGAGCACGCCCCGGTCGAACGGCCGGGGGTTGAACTCGGCCTTGACGGTGTAGCCGGGGCCGCCCGTGCCCATGTCGGGGTGGTCCAGCGGCAGCGTCCTGGACTGGGGGTCGCCGAACTGGACGACGAAGCCCGCCTCCACGCGGTGCACGCGCTGGCGGTCGTAGAACCCCTGCCGCGCGAGCTTCACGAAGTTCTCGACGTGCCGGGGCGCGTCGGCCGGGAAGAACTCGAGCGCGATCTGCCCGCCCTTCTCCATGGTGATCACGGCGCGCGGGGCCCTCGCGGGCGCCTGCTGCGCCGCGGCGGGCGCCGCGACGAGCGCCGCGAGCGCGAGGAGGGCGACGGCGTGACGGAACATCGGGTGGCCTCCGGGGCGTGAGGGTGACCGGCCTGAGCGGACGCCCGGATTATATCAGCAGCTCTGGCCGGCGGGGCAGATCCTCACGAGCGGGAGGAACTGGGCGAAGGCGAGGGCGAACAGCAACAGGATCGCCAGCAGGAACCAGAA
>JACPCH010000033.1 GCA_016179875.1 Candidatus Rokuibacteriota bacterium
CATGGCGCGCAGGTGCTCGGCGCCGTGGGGCGCCCGGTCCACCACCAGGATCGCCGCCGCCGCGGACACCGCGTAGACGACGCCGATCACCGCCTCCTGGGAGACCCGGCGCTCGCGGCTCCGCGTCAGCGAGAGCACGAGCGCGCCCAGCAGCGTCGCGGCGAGCGCCGCGGCGTACGAGACCCGCGACTCCAGCGTGAACCCGAGGAGGAACGCGAGCGTGGCGCCGAGGGCGGCGATCTGGGCGAGGGCGATGTCCACGAAGACGACCTCGCGGGCGATCACGTGGATGCCGAGGTAGGCGTGGATGCCGGTCAGCACCAGGCACATGAGGAACGGCGCCCACATGAGCGCGACGAGGTCGCCGGTCATCACTTGAGCGCCTCGGCCAGCGCGTTCACGTTGTAGTCGAACAGGTCGAGATACGACTCGACGCCCTTGACGGCTCCCACCGTGTGGGCGAGGACCACGACCCTGGCGGCGGCCTCGTTGGCGACGCGCTCGGCGAGCTTCCGGTCGCCCCACGGCTCGAGGATCAGCACCTTGATCCGCTCCTGCCGCATCTGCTGGATCAGACGCGCGAGGTGTCCCGGCGAGGGAGGGATGCCCGGCCGGTCCTCGACCGTCCCCGCCTGCTCCAGGCCGAAGCGCGATAGGAAGTAGATCCACGAGTTGTGGTTGACGACGACCCTGGCTCCCCGGAAGGCCTCCAGCGTCTTCGTCCAGCGCGCCTGGGCCGCTCCCAGCCGCCCGAGGAACTCCCGCCGTCGCGTCTCGAACGCCTCGCGGTCCGCGGGCGCCACGCGCGTCAACCCCTCCACGATGTTCGCCGTGACGATGGCCGCGGTCTGGGGGTCGAGGGTGTAGTGGGGGTTGCCTTGAGGGTGGACGTCCCCCATGGATCGATCGACCCTGCCGGCCGGGACCTCGAGCACGGGGACCCCTCGCGACGCGTCCACCCGGCCCACACCCCCGACGAGAAGCCGCGGGTTGTTCGCGCCCTGAACGACCGCTTCCGCCCATCCGTCCAGCTCGAGACCATTGACCACGAGCAGGTCGGCCCGCCTCAGCTTGACCATCAGGCTCGGCCGGACCTCGACGTCGTGCACGTTCTGGTTGCCGCGGGCGAGCGCGTCCACCTCCACGAGCCCGCCACCGACCAGCTCGGTGAGCGACTTGAGGTCCGGCGTGGAGGCGACGGCGCGGACCGTGGCGTCGGCCGGGGCGCCGGCGACGAGCACGCCGAGCGACGACAGGGCGGCCAGGATTCCTCGGAGCAGTCGCGGCATGATCCGGTCTCCTGTCAGAAGGGGTGCGCCACGTGGGCGCCCAGGAAGAAGGTGGCCTGGAGCAGCAGCTCGTCCACGATGCGGGCGCTGCTGTCGTTCACGTTGAACCCGTCGCGATGGGAGCGCTCCGTGTGCTTGTAGGCGAGCCGGAAGCGCAGGAACTCCGACGGCATGAAGCTCGCGTACGGCTCGACCGCCCATTCGCGCCCCGGGTCGACCGGGAACTGGGTCGAGTCGTAGCGGACGCCGCCGGCCCAGCGCTTCCAGGGCTGGATCTCGGCCCAGGCGTACCAGCCGAGGCGGCGGCGCGTGCGCGTGTCGCCGGCGAACGTGGCCTCGTCGGCGACCAGCGCGTCGCGCACGGAATAGAGCGCCTCGCCGCCGAGCGTGAGAAGCGGGTGCCGCCAGCCGTCGGGGGTGTGCTTGTACTTCAGGTCGATGCCCGCGAGGATGCTCCGCAGGCGGTCGCCCGTCTCGCCGCGCGCGCCCGACACCCCGACGTGGAGCGCGCCGGACTCGCCCAGCTCGACGAACGTCCGCAGCCGGCCGAACAGCAGCGGCGACCTCAGGCTGCCGCGTCCGAACGCCGCCTCGTTGTCGCCGTCGAACGCGCCGGCGAGCGCCTCGACGTAGAACGGGGTCGGGAGAACCCACGACAGCTCGGCCCCCGATTCACGGAACTGTTCCTCCCCGAGGAACCGGAGCAGCACCTGCGGCGGGTCCGGCTGCGGCAGCGCTTCCCGATGGAGGTGGCTCAGCAGTCCGAAGCGCACGGGGACCTGTCCCAGCGTCAGCCTGGTCCCGAACGGAAGGGTCAGGAGCGTGAGGTAGGCCTCGGCCAGCTTCGCCTGGGTGGCGCGCTGGCCGTCCTCGAACTCCTCGGCGAACTCGAACCGGACGTGGCCTTCGGCGTACGGGTCGACGCGCCCGAACAGGTTGACCTCGACCTCGCGCGGAAAGAACCGGTTCTCCCGCCCGGCGAACGTCCCGCGGTCGGCCTTCTCCACGTTGCGCTGCGTGAGGTTCCCGGTGAAGTCGCCGACGATGCCGATGTCGAACAGGAGCTGGCCCGGCCCCCGGCGCGCGCCGAGTGCGAACGGCTCGCGCGGCCGGGCATAGTCGGCGAGCGTCGGCTGGCTCGGGGGCGGCGCCTGGACGGTTGCCGGTTGCGCCGCGGCGGCCGGCGGCCGGGCCTCCAGACGCTGGAGCCGCTCGGTGAGCGCCTGGAGCGCCTTCTGGTACTCCTGCTGCGCGGTCTCGAACTGGCGGCGCATCTGCTCCAGCTCGCGCCGGAGCGCCTCCGCCTCCTGGGCGGCGGCGGGCGTCGCGGCGAGCGCGGCGGACGCGAACGCCAACACGAATGCCATGACACGCATGGTGGTCCTCCCGTTGGAGATGGCTCGTGGGCCGCGGGCGCGCGCGAGGCGCGCGGGCGGTCGGGAGCTACGCGGACGGGGCGGTCAGGCTAGCGGGACGGGGGCGCGCGGGAGTCGGCGAGGCAGCACGGCGCCTCGCCGAGGCGGGCGGCGGCGCGGGCCAGGGCGAGGGTGACGACGAGGACGAACGCGACGCCGGGCAGGCCGTTGACGAGCGCGGCGCCGAGGCCGAACGCGGCCAGGAGGCTCGCGTCGTGGTCGTGGTTCCAGACCCCGGGCTCGGCGCCGATGTGGACGTGCAGCAGACTGCCGCCGGCCAGCAGGAGACCGACGAGGGCGAGGGCCAGCGGCAGCGCGCGCGCGAGTCGGGACGTCGGCATCACGGGCACGGACGATACCGCAGAAGGCCGGGCCGGCGCAAGCTCACGGCGCCGGCTTCACCGTGAACGGGAAGCCCGACTCCACCACGTGGCCGTCCACCGAGAGGACGCGGAACTTCACCTGGTACCAGCCGGGGACGAGCGCGGGCAGCGACACGCTGAGGCGCCGCGGGTCGTCGGGGCCGACGGCGGCGTCGCCCCGGTCCACGCGCCCGCCGGCCGCGTCGTGGACGCTGACGCGCGAGTACGCGGGCTCGAGCCGCTCGTTGAACCACAGCTCGACCCGGGCCGGGGGGTGGCCGAGCGCGGCGCGCCGTGCGGGCTGGGACTTCACGAGGAACGCGTGGGCCGTGGCGGTCGCCGGCGCGGCGAGCAGCGCGAGGGCGAGGGCCGCGGCGAGCCGGCGACTCACGCCCCGGGGCGCTTCCGGGTCAGCACCGCGATCACGACGACGACCACCGCACCCACCAGCAGCGCGAGCCCCGCGAACACGAGCGCCGAGGTGAGCGGGCTCGCCGGCATGTCCCGGAGCGGGCCGCCGTGGTCCGCCCACGCCGCGGCGATCGGCCACATCAGCGCGGGCGGAGCGCCATGCCGTGGGGGGCCCGGCCCACGGGGATCGTCCGCACCTGCGCGTGCGTCTGCAGATCGATGACGCTCACGAGGTCGGCGGTGCGGTTGGTGACGAGCGCGTACCGCCCGGACGGCTCCATCGTCACCAGGTCGGGGTAGCCCTTCTGCGGGATGGTGGCGACGATCCGGTCGTCCTCCGTCCGGACCACGACGATCCGGTTGGCCTTGCGGAGCGTCGTGTAGAGGAACTTGCCGTCGAGGGTGAGCGCCGCCTCGTGGACGACGCCCGGCAGCGCGATCGTCCCGCGCGTCTTGTGGGTCGCCGTGTCGATCTTGAGGACCGCCTTGTTCTCGCCGGCCGCGGCGTAGAGCGTCTTGCCGTCCGCGGTCAGCGCGAGCCCCATGGCGTCGCCGCCGCCGTGGACGATCCGGTGGGCGACCGTCCGCGCCGCCGTGTCCACGACCGTCACGTCCCCCGCGGTCTCGCCGGACACGTAGAGGAGCTTGCCGTCGCGCGCGAAGATGCCGTGCGCCGGCCACGTCGAGACCTCCACGCGCCACTCGATCTTCTCGGCCTTCAGGTCGTACGCGATCACCTCGTCCTGGCTGGTGTCGCTCGACCAGTCGAGCACGTAGAGGGTGCGGCCGTCCGGCGAGAACGTCAGGTTGTAGGGGTTGCCGCCGATCCGGACGCGCCTGAGCAGTGTGTGTGTCTCCGCGTCCACCACGCCGAGGTCGTGGCTCTTGTCGTAGACGACCCAGGCCGTGCGGCCGTCGGGATGGAACGCGACGCGGTTCGGCTTGCCCTTGCCGAGCGGGACGGTGCCGACCACCTCGAAGGTGTTCGTGTCGATGATGGAGATCGAGTCGGACCGGGTGTTGGTGACGTAGAGCGTGGCCGCCGCCGCGGGGGCCGCGAGCGCCACGGCCAGGACCAGCGCGAGCATCAGCCTCGGCACGCGGGCCTCCTCAGGGTGTCCTCCGGATCGCGGTGATGGCCACGTTGGGCGGCGTCCCGCGCAAGGTGAATCGTACCGCGTCTCCGACGGAAACCCCCTCGTGAATCTTCGGGGCGGCCGCGCGGAAGCCCATGGTCATGGGCGGCATGTAGCCGGCGATCTCGCCGTGGGTGATCACCAGCACGTTGATCTCGGGCAGGATCGCGCGGACCACGCCCTCCACCTGCCACTCGCGCTCGACACCGGAGGCCGCCGCCGCGCGCGCCGCCCCGAGCTCGCGCTCGAGCCGCGCCGCGCGCAAGCCCCAGAAGAGGTAGCCCCAGCCGACGCCGACGACCAGCGCCAGGTTCAGCAGGACGACGGCCTTCCACGCCCGCATCAGTGCACGTGCTCCTCCGGCGCCGCGACGGCGACCTTTTCTTCGTTGAGCTGCTGCACCTCGGCGAGCAGGGTGTTGGGCTCGGCCGCCGCGCCGCCGCCGCCCCGGGCGATCGCGCGCACGTAGCCCTGGCGGTCGATCAACAGCTCGGCGTGGGGCGTGGCGGCGAAGAGGCGGTAGGCGGCCGCGATCTCGGCGGCGCCCTCGGTGGCGACGGGGAACAGGATCCGCGGCTCGGCGCCGAGCCGCCGGACGGCGTCGGGCGGCGCGTCCGTCGGCGCCGCGACCACCTCGACGCCGAGCATGGCGAGCGCGCCGTACTGCGCGGCGAGCTGGGCGAGGCGCGGCCGCGAGCCCGGCAGCGTGTAGAGGACGAGGAGCACGCTGCGCCGGCCGCGGTACTCCTTGAGGGTGCGCGACGGGGTCGGTCCGACACTGAACGTGAAGTCGGGGGCGACGAGCCACGGCCGGTCCGGCTCGACGACGGGGCCCATCCGCCGCGCGGCGTGGGCCGACGAGAGCGCGCGCACGAAGTTGACGAGGTCCCAGCGCTCCTCCTCGCCGAGCCGCGCGCCGAACGCCGGCATGCCGCCCCGCGGGATGCCGTGGCTGATCCACCAGAAGAGGTCGCCGGCGGTGTGCTGGGCCGTGTGCGGGGCGCGCAGGTCGGCGGGCGGCCGGGGCAGGCGCCAGCCGTCGGGCCCGTCGCCGGCGCCGCCGCGCCCGTGGCAGCCGGCGCAGTGCGCGCCATAGAGCGCCGCGCCCGACGCGACCGACGCGGCCTGGTACGGCACGGCGGGCCGGAGGTACGTCGTCGGGTAGGCGTCGATCGCGAGCGGCGGCAGCGCCAGCGCCGCGCCCGCGCCGAGGACGACGAGCGCGCCGGCCAGGAGGGGCAGGCGCCACGCGCGGATCACGCAGGCCGCGGCGGCGGCGACGGCGCCCAGCACCGCGACCTGGCCGCCGACGAGCGCGCGCGTGCCCAGGGCCGGCGCGTCCTCCAGGGGCGCGAGCGAGAGGCGGAACGCGAACGGCCAGGCCGGCGCCTCGTGCCGCGACGGCGGCGTGACGCCCATCGTCGCGACGACACCCAGCAGCGCGAGCCCCAGGACGGCCTCGACGGCGACGAAGCGCCCGAGCCGGCGCATCGCGGGCCGCCCGGTCGTCGCCGCGTCCGCCGACAGCGCCGGCAGGTGCCGGGCGCGGTTCACCGCGCCGAGGGCCAGGATCGGGACGAGGAGCGCGAGCTTCGCGAGCAGGAGCCGCCCGTACGTGGTGCCGACGAATCCGGCCACGGAGCCCACGTGCGTCCAGGCGTTGAGCGCGCCGGAGACGACGAGGACCAGCACCGCGGCCAGCGCCCAGCGCGAGAACCGGCGCGCGGCGAGGACCGCGAAGGGGCGCGCGTCGGCGCCGGCCTCCCGGCTCGCCGCCGCGCAGAGGAGCGCGAGCGCCGGGAGCCCGCCGATCCAGACGCCCGCCGCCGCGAGGTGCGCGCCGTTCGCCAGCATCGCCGCCGGCGCGCCCTCCACGGCCGCGGCGTGCCCCGACGCCGTCGAGAGCCCGAGCGCCGCGACGCCGAGCAGCGCGGCCTCGCCGCGCGCCGCCTGCCAGTCGAGGCGCTCGTCCACGTTCCAGCGCACCGCCAGGAACGCCGCGAGCAGCAGGAGCAGGCCGTGGCGCACGAGCCACACGTGGCCGCCCTGCGTCTCGAGGAGCACCCGGCCGAGCGCCGCCGGCTCGAGCGCGGCGGCGGGCCGGCCTTCGAGCAGCGCCGTCTGGACCGCGAGCGTGGCGGCGCCGGCGGCGAGGGCCACCAGCACGAGCGCGCGCGCCCCGCCGAGCACGCGCGCCTCCCAGCGCCGGGCCGTCGGACGGTCGGAGCGTCCGGCGAGGAGGAGCGTGACCGACGCGCCGGCGAGGAGGACGGAGGCGGCGAGGTGCGTGAAGCGCGCGGCGATGGCGAGAGCGGTCACCGGGGTCTATTGTATCCTTCCTGCGATGGGCGACGCGCGCACCGGCCGGCTCCGCGCCGTGTTTTTCGACGCCGGCAACACCCTGATCCGGATGAACTACGCGGCCATCGCGTCCGAGCTGGGACGGCGGGGCGTGCGCGTGACGCCGGAGGCGGTGGAACGCGCCGAGTGGCGCGCCCGCGTCCGGCTCGACGACGAGGTCTTCGCGCCCGCATCCGGTCGGACGTCGACCGAGAGCCGGGACTCGGCGGCGCGTTACGTGCGGCTGATCCTCGAGACGCTCGGCGTCGGCGACGAGGCGGTGATCGCCGGGATGGCCGAGTGGCGGCGCACCCACAACCCGCCGGTCGGTCCGTGGGACACGCCGGACCCGGGCGCGGCGCCCGCGCTCGACCTGCTGCGCCGGGCCGGCCTGGGCGCGGCGGTCGTCTCCAACTCGAACGGCGCGATCCGCGGGATCGTGGACACGCTGGGTCTGGCCGGGCGCCTCGACTTCGTGATCGACTCGTCCGTGGTCGGCGTGGAGAAGCCCGACCCGCGCATCTTCGCGCTCGCGCTCGACCGCGCGGGGGTGGCCGCGCGCGAGGCCGCCTACGTGGGCGACCTCTACTCGGTGGACGTGTGCGGCGCGCGGGCGGCGGGGCTCACGGCCGTGCTGCTCGATCCGGGCGGGCACTGGGGCGAGCGCGGCTGCCCGCGCGCCCCCGACGTGCTGGCCGCCGTGCGCCAGCTCCTCGCCGGGGCGGTCACTCCGGCAGGGTGACGAAGGGGTAGCGGCGGAGCGCGTCGTAGATCACGCGCTTCATCGCCGCGATCTCCGCCTCGGTCTTCGCCTCGAACCGGAGCGTGAGATACGGGTTCGTGTTGGACGCGCGCACCAGGCCCCAGCCGCCGCCGGGGAAGAGCACGCGCGCGCCGTCGATGTCGATCGTCTCGTAGCGCCCGCGCAGCTCGCGCGTCAGCTCCTCGATCACCCGGAACTTCTCGGCGTCGGGGCAGGGCGCCTTCAGCTCGGGCGTGGCGCAGAGGTGCGGCACCGAGTCGAACAGGCGCGAGAGCGGCCCCTCGGCGCGCGCGGCGATCTCGACGATCTTGCAGGAGGCGAGGATCCCGTCGTCCACGCCGTAGTAGCCCTCGGCGAAGAACATGTGGCCGCTCACCTCGCCGCCGAGGAGGATGCCGTCCTCGCGCATCTTGCGCTTGAGGTGCGAGTGGCCGGTCTTCCACATGACGGGCACGCCGCCGTGCCGCCGGATGTCGTCGATGAGCGACTGGGAGGACTTCACGTCGAAGACGACGGCGGCGCCCGGGTGCCGAGCCAGCAGATCGCGGGAGAGCAGGATGAGGATCAGGTCGGCCTCGTGCCGGCGCCCGCGGTCGTCCACGATCCCGACCCGGTCGGCGTCGCCGTCGTAGGCGACGCCGAGGTCGGCGCCGGCTTCCTTGACCCTGGCCTGGAGGTCCACCACGTTCTTCTCGTCCTCGGGGTCGGGCAGGTGGTGGGGGAAGCGGCCATCCGACTCGCAGTGGAGCTCGACGACGTCGCAGCCGATGCGCCGCAGCAGCTCGGGGGCGTAGAGCCCGGCCACGCCGTTGCCGGCGTCCACCACCACGCGGAGCCGGCGCGCCGGGCGCACGAGCCCCGCGACCGTCGCCAGGTAGTCCTCGCGCGGGCTGCGCGCCGCGAGCGCCCCGGCGCCCTCGGCGAGGGCGCCCGCCTCGATCATCCGGCGCAGCGCCTGGATCTCCTCCTCGGTGAGCGGCGCCGCCCCGCGGTGGACCATCTTGACGCCGTTGTACTCGAGCGCGTTGTGGCTGCCGGTGATGTTGGCGCCGCCGGCGAGCCGCCAGTGCGCGACCGCGAAGTAGAGGATCGGGGTGGTGACGAGCCCGACGTCCACCACGTCCACGCCAGCCGGTTGTCCTGGCCGACCGCGACCGCGCCGCCGCCGGCGCGCCGGATGAGCGTCGCGTAGGCCCGCCCGACCGCGCGGAAGACGTCGGGGGTGACGTCGCTGCCGACGAGCCCGCGCACGTCGTAGGCGCGGAACACGTGGGGGTTCAGCATTGTGCGGTCCTCGTCGCTACGGTATTGTGACGGCGCGCGCCGTCCCGAGCCGGAGGGTACCATGAACGGGAAGCAGTTCGTGTTCGTGCACGGGATGAGCCACGGCGCGTGGTGCTGGGAGCACGTGGAGGCGCCGCTCCGGCGCGCCGGGCACGCGACGCTCGCGGTGGATCTTCCGGGTCACGGTCGCCGCGCCCACGAGCGCGCCCGGGCGTCGGTCGGCGGCTACGCGCGCGCGGTGGCCGACGCGATGATGCTCGCCGGGTTCGACCGCGCGATCGTCGTCGGCCACTCGATGGGCGGCGTCGTCATCCCGAAGGTCGCCGAGCTGGTGCCGTCGCGGGTGCGACACCTGGTATTCGTCGCCGCCGTCGTCCTGCCCGACGGCGGCTCGCTCCTGGCGACGCAGGTGCCGGCCCCGGCGCGGCCGCTGCTGGCCGGGCTCGCGGCCTCCGGCGGCGGCGCCGTGCAGTACCCGGCGGTCGTCGAGCACGCGCGCTGGATGAACGGCCTGCCGCCCGGCGACCCCCGGGTGGTGGCGGCGCTCACGCGGCTCACGCCCCAGCCGTTCAAGCCGTGGGTCGAGCGCGTGGCCATGCGCGGGTTCTACGCGCTCGACGTGCCGCGCACCTACATCCGGTGCCTCCGCGACCAGGCGGTGCTGCCGGCGCGGGCGGCCGAGTACGCGGCGCGGCTCGGCGTGGCCCCGGTGGACCTCGACACCGATCACGGGCCGATGCTCTCGGCGCCGGACACGCTCGCGACGATCCTCGCGCGGCTCTGACCCGCCCGGACTGGAGACTGACGACCATGGACGAGAAGGTGCTGAAGGAGCGCACGCAGAAGACGGCGCGGATGCTCTTCCACTCGATGAAGAGCGGCGTCGGCTACGAGCTGTGGAAGAAGTTCGACAAGGAGCTGGCACGCGAGCTGTCCATGTTCTTCACCGGCACGCTCTACAGCCGCGAGGTGATCTCCCAGAAGCAGCGCGAGCTGTGCGCGGTGGGCGCGCTCACCGTGCTGCACCGGCCGAACGAGGTGCGCGCCCACATCCACGCGGCCCTGAACGTCGGCGCCACGCGCCGCGAGGTCGCCGAGGTGATCTTCCAGATGGTCACCTACGGCGGCATGCCGGTCGTGGTGGACGCCCTCGAGGTGTACGCGAAGGTCCTCGCCGAGCGCGGCGAGCCGTTCCCGGCGGAGGAGCCGGCGACGTGAGCGCCCGCGCGCTCGACGCCGCGGTGGAGGCGGCGCGCGCGGCGGGCGAGATCGCGCTCGGGTACTTCCGCGGCGGCTTCGAGGTGACGCTGAAGGCCGACGCCACGCCCGTCACCCAGGCCGACCGCGAGGCCGAGCGCGCGATCGTCGAGATCCTCGGCCGCGCGTTCCCGGAGTACGGCGTGCTGGGCGAGGAGTTCGGCGGCCGCGGGTCGACGGACGTGCGCTGGATCGTGGATCCGATCGACGGCACCAAGAACTTCGTCCGCGGCATCCCGCTGTGGGCGACGCTGATCGCCCTCGAGGAGCGCGGCGAGGTGACGGTCGGGGTCGTCCACAACCCGGCGCGCGGCGACCTCTACACGGCGCGGCGGGGCGGCGGCGCCTGGAAGAACGGCGAGCGCGTGCGCGTGTCCGACGTGTCCACGCTCGAC
>JACPCH010000034.1 GCA_016179875.1 Candidatus Rokuibacteriota bacterium
CACCAGCGCGAGCTCCCGGCCCACGCGCCGGAGCCGCGCCGGGTCGAAGCGGGCGGACGCCGAGGCCACGTGCGCGGTGAGGATCACGTTGTCCATCTTGAGCAGGGGGTTGGCCGGGGCGGGCGGTTCCTCTTCCAGCACGTCGAGCCCGGCGCCGGCGATCCAGCCCTCCTGGAGCGCCTTGATGAGCGCGGATTCGTCCACCGTCGGGCCACGCCCGGTGTTGATGAAGAGCGCCGTCGGCTTCATGAGCCTGAAGTGCTCCTCCCGCAGCAGGTGATGCGCGTCCGGTGTCGACGGCGCGTGCATCGAGACGAAGTCGGAGCGCTGCAGCACCTCGGTCAGGCTCGCCGGCTCGACGCCGTACGGGCTCATGACCAGCTCTTCCACGTAGGGGTCGTAGGCGAGCATGCGCACGCCGAAGCCCCGGGCCCGCATCGCCACGGCGCGGGCCACGTGGCCGAAGGCGACGAAGCCGAGCGTCAGGCCCATGAGCCGGGGCAGCTTGAGCAGCATCGGCCGCCCTTCCTTCCACCGTCCGTCCCGGACGAGCCGGTCCTGGACGACCAGCCGGCGGAAGGTGGCCAGCAGCAGCATCATGGCGTGGTCGGCGACCTCCTCGATGAACGTGTCTGGCACGTTGGTGACCGGGATGCCGCGGGCGGTCGCGGCGGCGACGTCCACCGAGTCCACGCCGACGCTGCCGAGCGAGATCACCCGGCACCGCTCGAGGCCGTCGATCATGCGCTTGGTGATACGCCGCCCCTTGGCGTAGAGGGCGTCGGCGTCGCGCGCGGCCTTGACGAACTCGTCTTCCGTCCCGGCGGGGATCTCGACGATCTCGGCCCCGAGCGGGCCGAGGGCCTCCAGCTCCAGCGAGTAGCCGAGGCCCGCGGCTCCGTAGCTGACTCCGGCCGGTGTCACGACCTTGAACTTCGTCACGTCGCTCCTCCTGTGGTCGCGGCGGCCCGCCGCGACGTCTACACGCGCTCGAGGATGTGCAGCCCGCGCCCGCGGTCGATGAGATAGAGCAGCCCGCGGTCGTCCACGAACACGTCGTTGCTGGACACGCGCGCGTGCCCCGCCGGCGGCGCCGGCAGGAAGTGCGCGACTTCGCGCGGCGCGTGCGGGTCGGCGATGTCCACGATCCTGAGGCCGTACGCAAACCACGCCACGGGCACTTCCGTCCCGTCGGCGTGAGGTAAGGCGGGCTCCAGTCGAGCCCCGAGACGAACCGGGGCTTGGCCAGGTCCTCGACGTCGAGGATCACGAAGCCGCCGTGCCAGTAGCTCACGTAGAGCCGGTCCTCCAGGCGGATCGGGTGGTGACAGCGATGGTGCCGGCCCGGCCACGACGGCGTCTCGCCGCCCGCCACCCACTGCCCCGGCATCCACCAGCGCCCGACCTCCTCGGGCCGGGCCGGATCGGCGAGATCGAGGATCAGGACGATGTTGCCGGCGTAGCCGTCCATCTCGGGGGAGAGGTAGGCGTAGCGGCCGTCGAAGGTGAACCGGTGGACGCCGCTTCCGCCCGAGCGCCAGAAGGCGATCTCGCGCGGCCGGCGCGGCACGGAGACGTCGTAGATCCCGAGCCCGCCGGCGACGCCCGGCGGCGGCTGGTCCGCCGGCTGGGCCTCGCGGTTCACGAGCATGAGGCCGTTGGCCGCGCGCACCTTGTGCGAATGCGTGCCCGGCGGCACCTCCAGGGTGGCCAGGCGCCGGGGCGCGGCCGGATCGCTCACGTCCACCAGCGTCGTCCCGTGGGGCGCCTTCATGTGGCCGACGTACGCGACGGTGCCGTCCACCACCACCTGCCCGCCGCCGGGGCAGTCGAACCAGGCGACCTGCTTGAGCCCTGCCGTCATGCCGATCCTCCGGGCCCCGCGAACCGCGAACCGTCAGGGCGCCAAGCATCTTATATACTCTCAGGGCCCGATGGACTACCGAACGCTCGGACGCACGGGGCTGCGGGTCTCCGCCCTCGGATTCGGCTGCGGCAACGTCGGCGGCCTGCTCATCCGCGGCGCGCCGGCCGAGCGCGAGGGCGCCGTCGCCCGGGCCCTCGAGCTGGGCGTGAACTACTTCGACACGGCGCCGCTGTATGGCGACGGCCAGTCGGAGGAGCACCTCGGCCAGGCGCTCCGCGCCCTGCGTGCCGACGCCCTCGTCGGGACCAAGGTCCGCATCCCGCCCGCCGAGCTCATCGACATTCCCGGCGCGCTCGCGCGCTCGCTGGAGGCGAGCCTCCGCCGCCTCGGCCGGGAGCACGTGGACCTCCTGCAGCTCCACAATCCGATCACCGCCACCGCACACCCGCGCGCCCTCTCGGCGACGGAAGTCCTGGACGCCGCCGCCCCGGCGCTCGCGAAGCTCGTCGCGCAGGGCAAGACGCGGTTCTTCGGCATCACGGCCCTCGGCGACACCGCGGCGCTCCACCAGGTGCTCGACGCGGGCGCGGTCGACACCGCCCAGGTCTGCTACAACCTCCTCAATCCGAGCGCTGGCCACGCGGTGCCGGCCGGCTTTCCGGCGCAGGACTTCGGCCGGCTCCTGGCGAACGCGCGCGCGCGGGGCACCGGGGCGATCGTGATCCGCGTCCTGGCGGGAGGCGCCCTCAGCGGCGCCGACGCCCGGCATCCGATCGCGGTGCCGGCGGTCGAGCCCATCGCCACGGGCGCCGACTACGCGACGGACGTCCGGCGCGCCCGCCGGCTCGCCGCGCTCGTCGAGGAGGGCCACGCGGAGAGCCTCGTCGAAGCGTCGCTACGCTTCGCGCTCGCCACGGACGCCGTCTCCACGGTGCTGCTCGGCTACTCGAGCCTCGAGCAGCTCGAGTACGCCGCCGCCTGCGTGGCCCGCGGGCCGCTCGGGGCGCCGGCGCTCGCGCGCCTTCCCGCACTCTGGAACCAGCTCGAGGGGAGATGACATGAACAGCTCGCCGAGGTACGAGGCCGTCGAGGGTTGGGAGCAGCTGCCCGCCGGCTACGAGCACCGCGACGTCGCGGGCGTCGCGGTGGACGCGGAGGACCGGGTCTACCTGATCTGCCGAGGCGAGCATCCGGTCATCGTCTACGACCGGGACGGCCGGTTCCTGGGCTCGTGGGGCCAGGGCGAGTTCACCTATCGCACCCACGGCATCACCGTCGGCCCGGACCAGACGGTCTACTGCGCTGACGACGGCAACCACACCGTGCGGAAGTTCACGCCGGGCGGCAAGCTCTTGATGACGCTCGGGACCATGAGCACGCCGTCGGACACCGGCTACGACGGCAAGGACTCGATCAACATCCCGCGCGCCGCGGGCCCGTTCAACCGGCCGACGAACCTGACCGTCGCGCCGAACGGGGACCTGTACGTCTCCGACGGGTACGGGAACTGCCGGGTGCACCAGTTCTCGCCGGGCGGCGAGCTGCGGCGGTCGTGGGGCGTCTCGGGCACCGGCCCCGGCCAGTTCCACCTGCCGCACGGCATCGCCGCCGCCGCGGACGGGCGCATCTTCGTCTGCGACCGCGAGAACGACCGCATCCAGATCTTCAGCCCGGACGGCGAGTACCTCACCGAGTGGACCGACACCCAGCGCCCGACCCACCTCGTGTTCGACGGCGCGGGGCGGGCCTACGTCTCCGAGCTGTGGTGGCACACGGGCCAGACCTCGCAGCGCCACGGGCCCGTCCACGAGGCTCGGTACGGCCGGGTGAGCGTCTACGACCGGGACGGCCGCGTCCTGACGCGCTGGGGCGGCCCCGACGCCTGCGCGGCGGGCAGCTTCGCGGCGCCGCACGGCATCGCCGTGGACGCGCGCGGGGACATCTACGTGGCGGAGGTCACCTGGACGTTCGCGGTGAGCCGCGGGCTCGCCCCCGCCGGCTGCCACACCTTCCAGAAGTTCGCGCGGACGTCGTAGGGCCCGCGCCCACGGAGGACGCCCGATGAAGAAGGACATCTCCAGCCTGCGCTCGACCCTCGAGCACCTCGACGCCGTCGGCGAGCTGGTCACGACCGACGTGGAGGTCGATCCCCACCTCGAGGTCGCGGCGATCCAGAAGCACTTCGACGGCGGCGCGGCCCTGCTCTTCAACAAGGTCAAGGGCTACCCGAACGCGCGGATCTGCAACAACATCTTCGCGAGCGCCGAGCGCGTCGCCCGGCTGTTCGGCGTCGACGACCCACGGAAGTTCAAGCACCGGGCCGCCGAGGCCCTGCGCGATCCCATTCCCCCCGTGGAGGTGAAGGACGGGCCCTGCCAGGACGTGGTGTTGACCAAGGACTTCGACGTGTGGGACGTCGTCCCGATGATCTCCCACGCCCAGAGCGACCCCGGGCGCACGCTCGGCGCCGGCACCACCGTGGTCCGCGGCGAGTACTTCTGGGGCGGCTCGCACATCGGCTACAACCGGATGAACTTCCGCGGTCCCGACTACTCGAGCTTCCAGATCTCCCCGGGCTCCCACATGGACCAGGTGGCCACCCACTGGTTCCGCAAGGGGCCGATTCCGGTGACGATCAACATCGGGGTGCCGCCCGCGTGCACGGCGATGGCGGGCGCCGGCTTCACCTACGTGATCCTGCCGCGGGGCTGCGACGAGCTGGGCGTGGCCGGCGCGCTGCAGGGGTATCCGGTGGAGCTGGTGAAGGCGCGGACGCAGGACGCCTGGTCGATCGCCAACGCCGAGTACGTCATCGAGGGCTATCTCGACACGACCCAGAAGGTGTGGGAGAGCCCGCTCGCCGAGAAGGACGGCGAGCAGGGGGTCCATCCGTTCCACCCGGAGTGGTCGGGCTACATGGGCAAGGCGTACCGCACCCCGAAGTTCCAGGCGACGGCGATCACCCACCGGGCCGACCGGCCGCTCTACTACGGCCTCATCGTCCACGGCATGGACGAGCACTTCATCGACGGGCTGATGCGGGAAGCCTGCTTCCTCGAGCTGGCGGACCGGATCGTGCCCGGTCTGTGCATCGACACCCACATTCCGATGGGCATGACGGACTGGGGCGGGGTGATCTTCCAGGTCCGGAAGCGCCGCGCGCGCGACGAGGGGCTCCAGCGCAACATCCTGACCGCCGCCCTGTCCATCTCGCTGGGGGCGCGCCTCGGGATCGTGGTCGACGAGGACGTCGATATCTACAGCATCGAGGACGTCCTGTGGGCGATGACCACGCGGGTGAACCCCCGGGAGGACATCCTGACCGTCTGCGAGGGCGGCTTCGGCCAGACCTTCCAGCCGGCCGAGCGCAGCTCGGCGGGCGACCGGCAATGGACGCAGGCCAACATCCGGTTCTCCGGGGCGATGGGGATCGACGCCACGCGGCCCTTCATCTACAAGGACGCCTTCGAGCGGGCCCGCTACAACGTCGAGGTGGTCGATCTCGACCGGTTCTACTCGCCCGAGCAGATCCGGAAGGCGAAGGCCGGGCAGCGCGACTACGCCAAGTTCCTGGCCGAGCGTGGGCTCTAGGGTGTTCACCGACGTCGACACGCTGCTCGGCGAGCACGCGCGCCGGCGCCCGGGCAAGGTCTTCATCGAGAGCCCCGACCAGGGCGCGCGGATCACCTTCGGCGAGTTCGAGGCGCTGACCCGGCGCTTCGCCAACTTCCTGGCGAGCGAAGACGTGCGCCGCGGAGACCGGATCTCCGTCCTCTCCGACAACGCGATCGAGGCGCTGGTCGTCTTCTGGGGGGCGCTCCGCGCCGGCGTCATCGTGAACGGGCTCTCGCCCGGAGGCGGCGCGCGGTGGGTCCCCTTCGGGGCGTGGAGTGCGCCGGATCCTCCGGCCGACGATCTGTTCGCCCGGCTCCGGGCCGCGTCGGACGCGCCGGTGGCGGCGCGCCCCGCGCGGGAGGACTGGTCGTTGATCGACTACACGTCGGGCACCACCGATGCCCCCAAGGGCGCCATCTGGACCCACGAGGCGTACTACGCGATGTGCGAGTCGCCGACGGACCGCCTCGAGCTGACCGAGGCCGACACGATCCTCGACTACCGGCACTTCAGCTGGTCCTCGCCGCAGATCCTGTCGATCGGGCCGGCGATGCTGACCGGCGCCACGCTGGTGCTCGCCCGCAAGTTCTCCCAGGCGCGGTTCTTCGACTGGCTGCGCGACTACGGGGTGACCGTCGCCGTCGGCATCCCCACCGTCATCAACATGCTGCTGGCGCGGCCGGTCGCCGTGACGGCGGCCGATCTGCCCAAGCTCCGCTTCATCACCTCGAGCACGGCGCCGCTGTCGGTCGAGAAGCACGTGGAGTTCGAGACGACCTATGGGATCCCCATCGTCCAGCTCGCCGGCGGCACCGAGACGGGCTTCATGTGCGGCAATGCCCCGGGCCAGCGCAGGCTCGGCTCCATCGGCCGGCCCACCCTCAACATGCGCGTGCGCATCCTGGACGACGCGGGGCGGGAGCTGCCGCCCGGCCAGGAGGGCGAGATGGTCGTCAGCGGCCGTCAGCTGGCGTCGGCCTACTGGCAGGGGCCGGGCGCGCTCGTGCCGATTCCCCAGGACGGCTTCCGGAACGGCGACCTCGCCCGGCGGGACGAGGACGGCTACGTCTACATCACCGGGCGCAAGAAGGACATCATCATCAAGGGCGGCGTCAACATCGCCTCGCTCGAGATCACGAACTGTCTGCTGGAGCACCCCGACGTGGCCGACGCCGCGACGCTCGGCGTGCGCGACGACATCTACGGCGAGGTGCCGGTGGGCTTCGTCGCCCTCCGGCCCGGGCGGAGCACCCGCGAGGCGTCGCTGCTCGAGCACTGCCGGGCGAAGCTCGTCGCCTTCAAGGTGCCGGCCGCCGCCGCCGTCGTCGACGCGATCCCCAAGAACGCCAACGGCAAGATCGACCGGGCGGCGCTGGCGGCGCTCTGGGAGCAGCGGGCCGGCCGCCGACCGTGAGCGCCATCCTCGGAGCGATCCGCGCCGCGCTCGGGGCCCTCATCCTCGCCGGCGTGGCGCTCAACTTCGCCAACGTGGTCGGCCGCTACGTCTTCTTCAAGCCGATCATCTGGGCCGAGGAGATCCTGGTCTTCATCATGATCTGGTGCGTCATGCTGGGCGCGACGCTGGTGACCTGGGAGAACCAGCACCTCCGGATGGACGCCGTCCATCACCTGACGCCGCCGCGCGCGCGCCGCTGGCTGAACCTCGTCTCCACCCTCGTCTTTCTCGTCGCCGCCGGCTTCGTGCTCGTGCAGTCGCTTCGGGTCGCCGCCGTGGTCGCGGGCACCGGACAGCAGAGCGTGGTGGCGGGGATCCCGATGGTGATCCCCTACGGCGCCCTCCCGGTGAGCTTCGGGCTGATCGTGGCCGTGCTGGTGTGGCGCTTCCGCGCCTTCGTGCGCGAATAATCCCCATGGGCTGGGCGATGGCGCTGGTCCCGTTCGTGCTGCTCGCCCTCGGGCTGCCGGTCTTCCTCATCCTGCTCGTCACGGCAGCCGTCCTGCTCGCCTTCTTCGTGAACGTGCCCTTCACCGTGATCCCCCAGATGATGTTCGGGAGCGTCGACAAGTTCGCGCTCCTGGCCGTGCCGTTCTTCATCTTCGCCGGCGAGGTGATGGGGCAGGGCGGGATCTCCGATCGGCTGATCCGCTGGGTCCGGTCGATGTTCGGGGGCGTCCGCGGCAGCCTCGCCCTCACGACCGTCGGGACCTGCGAGTTCTTCGGCGCCATCTCGGGCTCGAGCCCGGCTACGGTGGCCGCGGTCGGGCGCCTCATGTACCCCGCGCTCCGGGCCGACGGCTACGAGGAGAAGTTCGCCCTCGGGCTCGTCACCTCGTCGGGCGCCATCGCCAGCATCATCCCGCCCAGCATCCTCATGATCCTCTATGGCGCCGCCGCCGAGCAGTCGGTGGCCGCCCTGTTCATCGGCGGCGTCCTGCCCGGGCTCCTGATCGGCGTCCTCACCGCGCTCTACATCGTCGTCTACGCCCGCCGCCAGCGTCTGGCGCGGCGGGCGGGGTTCCGCTGGGGGGCGTTCTGGCGGAGCACGCGCGAGGGGGTGTGGGCGCTCGGCGCCCCGGTGGTGATCCTCGGCAGCATCTACACGGGCATCTGCACGCCCACCGAGGCGGCCGGGATCGCCGGGGTGTACGGCATCTTCGTCACCCGCTACGTCTACCGCGACATCACCTGGGCGCGCCTCTGGGACATCGCGGTCGGCTCGGCGTTCCTGACGGCGCAGATCATGATCATCGTGGCCGCGTCGGGCGTGTTCTCGTGGCTGCTCACGATCAGCGGTGTCCCCCAGACGGTGGTCGGCGCGATCCAGGGGCTCGCGGTGCCGCCGTGGCTCCTGCTGGTGACGATCAACGTCTTCCTCCTGATCGTGGGCTGCCTGATCGACCCGACGTCGGCGACGCTCATCCTGACGCCGCTGCTCGTCCCCATCGTCCAGGCGATCGGCGTGGACCTCATCCACTTCGGCATCATCCTGACCGTCAACCTCTCCATCGGCATGTTCACGCCGCCGTTCGGGCTCAACATCTTCGTGAGCCAGGCGCTCTTCAAGGCGCCCATGGCCCGGATCGCCCGCGGGCTCGGCCCGTTCATCGCGATCCAGACGGCGGCGCTGATGATCGTCACCTACGTGCCGTGGCTGTCGCTGTCGCTGACGCGCTTCGTGCGCTGACTGGTGTGAACCCCGAGGCGAGCGAAATCCAAAGGAGGCCCCGATGACACGCACGCGATGGACTCGATGGAGCGGGATGGCGGTGGTGGTGGCCGGCGCCGCGCTGGCGCTGGGCGTGATGCCGGCGGCAGCCCAGACCTACACGCTCAAGATCGGCAACGCCACCATCAACGACGTCCAGCACGAGTGGCAGAAGCGGTGGGGCGCCCGCGTCGAGAAGCGGGCGGGCGGGCGGATCAAGGTCGAGATCTATCCGGCGAGCCAGATCGGCTCCATCCCGCGCATGATCGAGGGGCTCCAGCTCGGCACGCTCGAGGCGTGGATCGGACCGCCCGAGTTCGTCGTCGGCCACGACCCGCGCTTCCAGGTGCTGGCCGCGCCCGGCGTCTTCGACGACATGGCGCACGCGTACCGGGTGATCGGCGACCCGAAGTTCCGGGAGGCCGTCCTGTCCTTGGGGGAGGCCAAGGGGATGAAGGGGGTCTCGCTCATCGTGTACGGGCCCACCTCGTACGCGACGCGCAAGCCCATCCGCAAGCTCGACGACTTCAAGGGCCTCAAGATCCGCGTGTTCGCCTCGCCGATGCAGACGCTGCCCCTGACCCGGCTCGGCGCCACCGCGGCGCCGATGCCGCTCAGCGACGTCTTCCCGGCCCTGCAGCGCGGCGCCATCGACGGCAACCGGACCGGCATCACCATCTTCACGACGTTCAAGTACTACGACATCCTCAAGACGGTGACCGAGACCCACGACGCCATGATCACCTCGATCGCGATGGTGTCGAAGCTCTGGTACGACAAGCTCCCGCCGGATCTGCAGAAGGTCCTCGTGGAGGAAGGCGAGGCCGTGCAGAAGGAGCTGCTCGACTGGACCGTCGACTTCAACACCAAGGGCCGCCAGACCTGGACGGACAAGGGCGGGGAGCTGATCAAGCTCCCGGCGGCCGACCAGGCCGAGCTGATGAAGCGCCTGTCCACCGTCGGGGACGAGGTGGTGGGCTCGCAGCCGCGCCTGAAGGAGATCTACGACCTCATGGTGCAGACGGCGAAGGCGAAGCGCTGAGCGAGCGGCTCCTCGGCGCCCGGGTGCGCCGCCGCGAGGACGCGCGCCTCGTGACGGGCCGTGGCCGGTACGTCGCCGACGTCGCGCTCTCCGGGATGCTCCACGTCGCGGTCCACCGGAGCCCGCACGCCCACGCGCGCCTGGTGACGGTCGACGCCGACACGGCGCGGCGGCGGCCCGGGGTCGTGCGGGTCCTGGTCCCCTCCGACGTGGCGGCGCTCGGCCGCCTGCCGTTGCTCGTCCCCCACGCGAGCCTGACGGCGCCGGTGTGCCCCGAGGTCCTGCCGCGGGAGGTGGTCTCCTACGCCGGTCAGGCGGTGGCCGTCATCGTCGCCGAGGGCGCGGCTCAGGCCGAGGACGCGCTCGAGGCGCTCCACGTCGAATACGAGCCGCTGCCCGCCGTCGCCACGCTCGACGAGGCGCTCCGGCCCGATGGGCCGCGCGTCCATCCCGGCGGCAACGTGGCCGCGAGCTTCACCCAGCGCGTGGGCGACCCGGCGGGCGCGCTCGCCGGGGCCGAGGTGATCGTGCGCGAGCGCTTCCGCCTGCACCGGGGCGCGGGTATGGCCCTCGAGACGCGGGCGATCGCCGCCCGCTGGGACGCCGACCTCGGCCAGCTCACCCTGTGGTCCACGACGCAGGCGCCCCAGATCCTCCGGCGGCTCGTGGCGCGATACCTCGGGCTCGCCGAGCACGCGGTGCGCGTCGTCACGCGGGACATCGGCGGCGGCTTCGGCCCCAAGGCGATCGTCTATCCCGAGGACATCCTGGTGCCGTTTCTGGCTCGGGCGCTCGACCGTCCCGTGCGGTTCGTCGAGAGCCGTCGCGAGCACCTCCTCGCCGTCACCCAGGAGCGCGACCAGTGGCACGAGGTCGAGCTGGGGCTCACGCGCGGCGGCGAGATCGTGGCGCTGCGCGACGCGTTCGTCCACGACTGCGGTGCGTTCGTGTCCTGGGGAATCATCGTGCCCCTCATCACCTCGGTCAGCGTGCCGGGGCCGTACCGCGTGCCCAACTACGAGGTCACGTTCACCGCCGTCTACACCAACCGGGTGCCGGTCACGCCGGTCCGGGGCGCGGGGCGCCCGCAGGCCGTCTTCGTGATGGAGCGGATGCTGGACCTCGCGGCGCAGCGCCTGGGGCTCGACCGGGTGGCGATCCGCGCGCGCAACCTGATCCAGCCCGGCGACTTCCCGTACGACGTCGGCCTCGTCTCGCGTGACGGCGGCCCGCGCCGCTACGACAGCGGCAATTACCCCGAGTGCCTGCGGCGGCTCGTGGAGGCGGCGGGCTGGGACGGCTTCGCCGCCGAGCAGAAGCGGGCGCGCGCCGAGGGTCGCTGGCTGGGTGCCGGGCTGGCGCTCTTCGTCGAGGACACGGGGCTCGGGCCGTACGAGGGCGTCAGGGTCCGCGTCGATCCGGACGGCCAGGTCTTCGTGTTCTCCGGCGCGTCGAGCCAGGGGCAATCACACGAGACCACGCTCGCTCAGATCGTCGCGGACGGTCTCTCCGTCCCGCTCGAGCGGGTGACGGTGGTGCCGGGTGACACGGCCGGCATCCCCTACGGCGTCGGCACGTTCGCGAGCCGCGTCGCCGTGCTGGCGGGGACCTCGGCGGCGCGGGCGGCCGCCGAGGTGAGGCGCAAGGCGCTCGCGGTGGCGGCGAGCCATCTCGAGGCCGCGCCCGAGGACGTGGTCCTCGAGGACGGCCGGCTCGGCGTTCGCGGAGCGCCGGGGCGGGGGCTCACGCTGGCGGAGGTGGCGACCCTGGCGTCGACGCCCCGCCCCGGCTACGCCCTGCCCTCCGGGATGGGCCCCGGGCTCGACGCGACGGCCTACGTCCCCGTTCCCCAGTCGACGTACTCGAGCGGCGCCCACGCCGCCGTGGTCGAGGTCGACCCGGAGACCGGCGCGGTCAGGATCCTCCGCTACGTCGCCGTCGACGACTGCGGCACCCTCATCAATCCCACGATCGTCGAGGGGCAGGTCCACGGCGGCATCGCCCACGGCATCGGCAACGCGCTCCTCGAGGAGATCGTCTACGACGCCGCGGGCCAGCTCGCGACGGGCACGCTCATGGAGTACGCGCTGCCGCGCGCCGCCGACGTCCCGCGCCTCGTGGTCCAGCACGTCGTGACGCCCTCGCCGCTCAACCCGCTCGGCGTCAAGGGGGCGGGCGAGGGCGGCACGCTCCCGGCGCCCGCCGCCGTCGCCAACGCGGTGGCCGACGCGCTCCGCCCGCTCGGGGTCGAGGTGACCGAGATGCCGCTCACGCGCGAGCGTCTCTGGCGCCGCGTTCAGGCGGCCTCGGTCCGGATCAGGTAGCGGCCGGCGTCGTCGCGCGCGAGCAGGTCGGCGGCGCGCACCTCGCCCCAGGCGCGCAGGAAGTCGCGCCACGGCGTGTCCATGTGCGCCTCGACCAGCTCGCCGAAGTGGCGGGGCGCCGCGCGCAGCTCGGCGACGAGGGCGTCGGCGAGGGGGCTCACCGGTAGTCCTCGAGCCGTACCGCGTCCTTGGCGAAGTAGCGGAGCCGCTCGTAGTGCGAGCGCGGCACGCCCTCGGGGATGGTGGCGTCGATGCCGAGCTTGGCGGTGGTGGGCAGGCCGCCCTTGCCGACGAGGCCGGCGCGGACGCTCGGGTCGATGTGCTTGCCGCGGGCCCCCGGCACGACGAGCACGTCCTGGTCGGCCTGGACCCGGAAGGTCATCGCCCAGTCCAGCTCGTCGGGATTGTAGATGTCGATGTCGTCGTCGGTGACGATGGCGAGCTTCACCTCGGCGACCGACAGGAGCGCCAGCAGCGCGTTCTTGCCCTCGCCGGGCCGCTTCCGGATCGAGGCGATGAGGGTCCAGTAGCAGCAGCCGCCGATGGGCGCGCGGATGGCCACGGGCTCGACGCTGGCCACGCGGAGCGCCTGGAGCCCCGCCGCCTCGATCACCGGCGCGGCCAGCCAGTCGTTCTCCCACGGCATCTGCAGCACGTAGAAGATCGGGTCGCGGCGGTGCGTGATCGCCCGCACGCGGAAGACCGGGTTCCACTTGACCTCGCCCGTGATGTGGCTGAACTCGCCGAACGGCCCCTCGTCCGCCGTCCAGCCGATCGGAAGCAGCTCGCCCTCCAGCACCACCTCCGCCTGCGCCGGCACCTCGAGGTCCACGGTCCGGCAGCGGACCAGGTCCACCGGCGCGCCGTGCAGACCGCCGGCGACCGCGAACTCGTCCACGGCGATGGGCGCCTTGTACGAGGCCGCCAGCAGCTCGAACGGGTGCACGCCGATGGCGACGGCGATCTCGAGGGGCCGCCCCTGGTCGAGCGCGCGCTGGTAGTAGACGCGCATGTCGGACGGCGAGACGAGGTCGATGCCGGTCTCGTGCGGCGTGCGGTACATCATCCGGTACGAGCCGACGTTGCGGCCGTACTCGGGATCCTTGGAGACGACGAGGGTGGCGGAGATGTAGGGCCCACCGTCCTTGACGTGCATCATCGGGATGGGCAGGCGCGTGAGATCCGCGTCCGCGCCGGTCCAGACGACCTCCT
Organism: Candidatus Rokuibacteriota bacterium; assembly: GCA_016179875.1. Taxonomy (GTDB): domain Bacteria; phylum Methylomirabilota; class Methylomirabilia; order Rokubacteriales; family CSP1-6; genus GWA2-73-35. Next base: position 13,228 of record JACPCH010000034.1, read on the forward strand.
GGCACGGCGCCCGGTCGACGAGGCGGGCCTCGATCGGCCGCCGGATGCCCTCCTCGAAGCGGGCGGCGATGGCGTGCTCGGGACAGCCCATGGCGAGGGCGAGGCGCCGCCGTGTCGAGAGCAGGGCCCCGGCGGCGCGCCACTCGGGATAGCCGGCGACCCGCTCGAAGAGCGTCGCCTGCGGCGCCTGCGCCATGAGCGCGGACAGGTGCCGGGGATCGACGGCCTTCGGCAGGCGCAGCAACTCCCCCGCGTCCTCGAGCCGCCGGAGAAGCTCGCGAAACCCCATGACTACGTCGTCGCCCGCGCGTCCTGGATGGCGCGCCACACGCGGTCGCTCGTCGCCGGCATGTCGAGCTGGCGCACGCCGAGCGGCGCGAGCGCGTCGAGCACCGCGTTCATCACCGCCGGCAGCGCGCCGACCGTGCCCGCCTCGCCCGCGCCCTTGGCGCCGAGCGGGTTGAGCGTCGTCGGGACCGGCCGGCTCTCGATACGCGGGTCGGGCAGGGTGTCGGCGCGCGGCATCGCATAGTCCATGAACGACGCGGTCAGGAGCTGGCCGGATTCCGGGTCGTACACGACCTGTTCCATGAGCGCCTGCCCCGCGCCCTGCGCGACACCGCCGTGGAGCTGGCCCTTGAGCGTCAGCGGATTGATCACGGTGCCCACGTCGTCCACGATCGTGTAGCCGGCGAGCGCGACCGCGCCGGTGTCGGGATCGATCTCCACCTCCGAGACGTGGCAGCCGTTGGGCCACGTGTCCTGCTTCGGCACGAACGTCCCCGTCTCGTAGAGGCCCGGCTCGAGGCCCGGCGGGAGCTGGGCGGGCTGGAAGGCGGCGCGGGCGACGTCCCGGAGCGTCACGCCGCGGTCCGTCCCCGCCACCGCGAACCGGCCGTCGGCGAAGCCGATGTCGGCCTCGGCCGCCTCCAGCAGGCGGGCGGCGATCTTCCGGCCCTTGGCGATCACCTTGTCGGCGGCCATCCACAGCGCCGTGCCGCCGATGACCGTTCCGCGGGGTCGAGACCGAGGCGCTCGTGGAGGATCTGCTTGAACGTGGTCTCGTGCCCCTGGCCCTGGTTCTTGGTGCCCATGAGGACGGTGGCGCTCCCGCCCGGATTGAACCGGATCTCGGCGAACTCGGGCTGGGCGCCGGCCGCCCGCTCGATGGCGTTGACGACGGCGAGGCCGCGCAGCTTGCCGCGCCGGCGCGATTCCTCGCGGCGGGCCGCGAAGCCGGCGACGTCGGCCAGCGCGAGCGCCCTCGCCATACTCTGCTCGAACTCACCGCAGTCGTAGGTCACGCCGAGCGGCGTGCGGTACGGCATCGCGGACGCCGGGATGAGGTTCTTCCGCCGCAGCTCGAGCCGGTCCAGGCCCAGCTCGCGCGCGGCGTCGTCGATCAGCCGCTCGATGACGTAGGTGGCTTCCGGCCGGCCGGCCCCGCGGTAGGGCGCGGTCGAGTTGGTGTTGGTGAGCACGCAGGTGACGTGGACGTGCGCCGACGGGATCGTGTAGACGCCGACGAGCGTGACCACGTTGGCGAAGGTGGCCAGGAGGTTCCGGTCCGAGGAGACGTAGGCGCCGACGTTGGCGAGCGTCCGCACGCGCAAGCCGAGGAAGCGCCCGTCGGCGTCGAGAGCCAGCTCGGCCTCGCTCACGTTGTCCCGCGCGTGCTCGTCGGCCGGGACCGCCTCGCGGCGCTCGCATGCCCACTTGACGGGCCGCCCGAGCTTCTTCGCCGCCCACAGCACGAGCCGGTGCTCCGCGTACTGCCAGCCCTTGGTGCCGAAGGCGCCCCCGACGTCGCCGGCGACGACGCGGATCTTGTGCTCGGGGATCTTGAAGATGTTTCCGGCGAGGGCGTTCCTGACGCGGTGGGGATACTGGACGTCGGCGTACAGCGTGTACCGGTCCTCGCCCGGCTCGTACGCGCCCAGCGCGCCCCGCGCCTCCATGTACTGCGCGTGGACGCGGGTGATGACGTAGCGGCGGCGGATCACGCGGTGGGCGCGGGCGAACGCGCCGTCGGTGGCGGCCCGGTCCCCGGCCTCGTACACGTTGGAGACGTTGTCGGGGCACTCGTCCCACACCGGGGCCCCGCCGACCGCCGCCGCGGTGGAGGTCACCGACGGCAGCGGCTCGTAGTCCACCCGGACCAGCTCCGCCGCATCCTCGGCCTCCGCCTGCGTCCCGGCGATCACGAGCGCGACGGGATCGCCGACGTAGCGCACGCGGTCCCGCGCGAGGCCCGGGTGCGGCGGCGCGAACATGGGCGAGCCGTCGGGCCGCTTGCGCTTCAGGGTCATCCGCATCGCGCCCAGGCCGTCGCGCGCCACGTCGGCGCCCGTGAACACCGCGAGCACGCCCGGCGCCCGCCGTGCCGCCGCGGTGTCCACGGCCCGGAGCCGCGCGTGGGCGTGCATCGAGCGCACGACGACGGCGTGGGCCTGGCCGGGGAGGTTCACGTCGCCGAGGAACCGGCCCTGGCCCCGGACCAGCCGCGGGTCCTCGAAGCGCGTCACCGCCTGCCCGATCCCGAACTGCCCCATCAGCGCGCGTCCCGCCGGACCATCGCCACCGGCGCCGGGAACTAGTCCGGGTCGATCGGGATCTCGACGATCGCCGGCTTGCCCGC
>JACPCH010000035.1 GCA_016179875.1 Candidatus Rokuibacteriota bacterium
CCGGGCGAGGTCGGGAACTCCGGACTCCAGCGAGCCGATGAGACCTCGCACGCGATCAGCCGGACGGCCGCGGCGTCCCGCGGTGGTGCCGAGGAACTCCTGCAGGGCGAGCCTGACGATCTCCGAGGGCTTGCGTTGCATCCGCCGGGACGCGCTCCTCAAGGTTCTGCCGAGGTCATCGGGCAGGCGCACGGTGAGCTGGGTTGGCATCGACGTACTCCTTTCGAGTGCATTGTAATGCAATGCGGTGCCTCGGGCGATGCCCCGCCCACTGCGGAGGATTTCTCTTGTACGCTCCTACCGCCGCTATCGGTGAGCCGCGACGATTGGTCGAAGGAAGCGCATCCCCTCTCCCGCTCCCAGTGGCCACGCGGACGACCACATAGCGCCGCGTGGCCGCGCATGTCAAGACCGACGGGGTGGACCGACGGGGTGGACTGACGGGTTGAAGCCGCGCGAGAGACACCGCGCGCCAGCGCGGCCGGACGGAGAACGGGGCGGCTATCTTCCGAGAGCGGGAACGGCGCCCCGCCGGTCCTCGACCGCCCGCGCGGCGGCCGGCGCCGGCCGCGCAGGCTGTCGAAGCGGCGGGAGCGCCGGATCCCGCTCTCGTGGATGCCGTAGCGGGCGAGCAATCCGAGGATGCGGAGCCCGTAGACCGTCGACGCGGTGAGGCTGGCCGACGAGGCCTCGGGGAAGTAGCGGGTCGGCACCGCGATCTCGGCGATGCGGAACTTCGCGGCGACGACCTGCGCGACGATCCCCTGGTCGAAGACGAAGCCGTCGCCGTTGAGCGCGAAGTTCACCGTCTCGAGGACCTCGCGCCGGAACGCGCGGTAGCCGGTGTGGAACTCGGAGAGGGCGAGGCCGAAGACGCGGTTCTCGAGCCCGGTGAGGATGCGGTTCGAGACGTACTTCCACCACGGCATCCCCTGGGCGAGCGCCGAGCCTTCCTTCAGCCGGGAGCCCAGCACCACGTCGGCCTCCCCGCGGACGATCGGCGCGATGATCTGCGGGACGAGCCGCGGATCGTACTGGTAGTCCGGATGCACCATGACGACGATCTCGGCCCCGGCGCGCAGCGCCTCCGTGTAGCAGGTCTTCTGGTTGGCGCCGTAGCCGTAATTGCGGTTGTGGACGAAGATCTCGAGACCGAGCTGGCGGGCGATCTCGGGCGTGCCGTCCGTCGAGCCGTCGTCCACGAGGATCACCAGGCTGACCGCGTCCTTCGGCAGCTCCTCGTAGGTCATGCGGAGCGTCCGGCCCGCGTTGTAGGCCGGCATCACCACGACGACTTTCGGATCGCCCTCGCTCGCCACGTTCATGCGTCTCCCTCGGGTCCCGGAAAGGTGCATCCCGGGTGCCAAGCGGCGAAGGCGTGAAATCTCGCTGAGTTCGACGACATGTTGGCCCGCCAGACGTACGGCAATTGGCCAAAGTTTCATCGCGGGCGTGACGAGAATTGTCAGCGGCACGGAAGCGGCCGATGATGCCGGCCGGCTCGGCGACCCGTCTCGATGTCGCCCGCGCGCCCCAACTGGGGCGGCGATTCCCCCGTCGAAGCGCCCTCACGCGGGGCGGTCGCGCGTCTCTTCGCGGAGTTCGTCTCCGGCCCCGCGCTTGCTTCTCTTCTCGCACGGCGCGCCATGACATTCCGTGACCGGACCGATGCCGGCCGGCGCCTGGCCGAGGCACTGGCCGGGAGGCTCGAGCCGCCCGTGGTGATCGCCGCGATCCCGCGGGGCGGCGTCGCGATCGCCCTGCCGATCGTCGAGCGCTTTCGCGTGCCGCTCGCCGTCGTCTACGCCCGGAAGCTCACCGCGCCGATCGCGCCGGAGTTCGCGTTCGGCGCCATCGACGAGGATGGCCACGTGATGCTCGACGCGGGTTCCGTGAGGATGCTCGGCCTCCAGCCCGCCGACATCGAGCGGGCGAAGGAGCGCGTGGCCGCGGAGATCCGTCGGCGCATGGCGGCGTACCGGGTGCCGCCGCTGACCGCCTATCTGCCGGATGCCGAGGTGGTCCTCGTGGACGACGGCCTCGCGACGGGCCTGACGATGCGGGCGGCGCTCGACTCCGCGCGCCGGCACGGGGCGCGGAAGATCACGGTGGCGGTGCCGTGCGCCTCCGTGGCCGCGGCCGACGAGTTCCGCCGGACCGCGGACCGCTTCGTGTCGCTCGTCGTCGATCCGGACTTCATGGCGGTCGGCCAGTACTACGAGGACTTCTCGCCCGTGTCGGACGACGAGGTGCTCGCGATGCTCGCCCGGGCGGCGCGGCCCGCCGCGCCCGAGGAGGGCACCGTGCGGCTCACGTTCAAGAACACGCTCGGCCTCGGGCTCGCCGGCCGGCTCCTCCTCCCGGCGACGCCCGGCCGGCCTCCGGTCGTGGTGTTCGCGCACGGCCGGGGGAGCGGCAAGGACAGCCCGCGCAACCGGGCCGTCGCCGAGGCGCTGCGCGCCCTCGGCTACGCCGCGCTCCTCTTCGATTTCACGGGCCACGGCGAGAGCGAGGGCACCGAGGCCGACAGCACCCAGGCCCAGCAGGTGGACGATCTCGGCGCCGCGCTCGACGCGCTCGAAGGCTTCGACGAGGTCGACGCCGGGCGGATCGGCGTGGTCGGGGCGAGCTCGGGCGCCGCGGTGGCCCTGCTCCGCGCCGCGAGCGATCGGCGCATCCGCGCGCTCGTGCTCCGCTCCCCGAACCCGAGCGGCGCCGAGGCGGCCGTCGCCCGCGTGACGGTGCCGGCGCTCCTCGTGATCGGCGAGCGCGACGCGCCGATCCGCGACGCCTGCGAGCCGCTGCTCGGGCGCTTCGGCGGCCCGCGCCGGCTCGAGATCGTCCCCGGCGGCGATCATCTCTTCGCGGAGCCGGCGGCGCTCGCGCGCGCCACCGCCGCGACGGTGGCCTGGTTCAAAGAACACCTGGGATAAGCCCGCCCCGACGCCGCCCGGCGCGCGCGCCCGCCCCACTGAGGCGGCGGCGCCCCAGGGGCGGCCCCATCGCGCGGAAAAACCGAGCGGATTCCAAGCACTTGCGCGCCACCGCCGGTGGCATCGAGGTTGCTCGACTTCCTCGGTAGCCCCGACCGGAAAGGAGGTGCGCCGTGATGCGAGTGCGAGTGTTGCTCATCGCCGCGCTGTTGCTGGGGCTCGGCGCCGGCGCCACCGAGGCCGCGGACTTCTCGGGGACGATCGCGGCCGTCAACCGGGACACCGGGACGATCGTGATCGCCGAGATCGGCCCGTGGCAAGTGAAGGGCGGCCAGACGCTGGTCACCGAGCGGACGATCGCGGTCGCGCCGTCGACACGGTTCGTGGCCGTGAGGCGCAGCCGCGACACGGGACCGTCCGGCTTCACGGGTGAGTTCGTGGACGTGCCGCTCGACCCGTGGGCGGTGAAACAGGGCGACTTCGTCACGGTGCGTGCCGTGAAGGCGGGCGACCGCCTGACGGCGCTCACGGTGACCGTCGCCGCCGAGTAGAGGCATGGGCGCGAAGAAAAGGGGGAGGAAGACGATGCGTGCGCTGGCTCCGTGGACCGGGATGGACGTGTTCAAGCGGGAGATGGACCGGCTGTTCGACCGCTTCTTCGAGCCGCGCTGGCCCGAGCTGGAAGTCGCCAGCGAGTGGGCGCCCAAGGTGGACGTGGCGGAAACCAAGGACGCCATCGTGGTGAGCGCCGAGCTGCCCGGGATGGAGCAGAAGGACATCGGCGTCGAGATCGAGGGCGAGGTGCTCACGATCAAGGGCGAGAAGCAGCAGGAGAAGGAGGAGAAGGGCGAGAAGTTCCATCGCCTGGAGCGCTCGTGGGGCGCCTTCCGCCGCACGTTCCGGCTGCCGGCCGCCGTCGAGGGCGGCAAGGTGGCCGCGACGTTCAAGAACGGGCTCCTGACGGTCACGCTGCCGAAGGCGCCGGGCGCGAAGGGCACCACGATTCCGGTCAAGGCCGAGTAGGCACCGGGCGACGGCGACCGTGGGCCGGCACACGTTTCTCGAATCGGTGGCGGTCGCCGATTGCGCGATGGAGGTCGAGGGGGACGACCTCGACGACCTCTTCGCCACCGCCGCGCGGGCCCTGGCCGAGGTCATGGTGGACCCGGCCACCGTCCCGCGCGGCGTGGAGCGCCGGGTCGAGCTGGCGGCGCCGTCGCTCGACCTGCTCCTCTTCGACTGGTTGTCGGAGCTGATCTACATGAAGGACGCGGAGCGGCTGGTGTTCCCCGAGGCCGAGGTCCACGTGGACCGCGCCGACCCCTGCCGGCTCGTCGCGCGGCTCGCCGGCGGCGTCATCGACCGGGCGACCACCGCGCTCCGCGCCGATCCCAAGGCGGTGACCTTCCACCAGTTCGTGCTCGAGCCGCACGGGGGCGGCTGGCGCGCGCGGCTGGTCATCGACGTCTGACGCCATGAAGACCGTCCCGGTCGCCGACTGCGTGTGGGAGATCCCGACGAGCGAGAAGCCCGGGATGCTGGTGCCCGCGCGCATCTACGCCTCCGAGGCGCTGCTCCGCCAGATGGACGCGGGCGTCTTCGAGCAGGTGACGAACGTCGCCTGCCTGCCCGGCATCGTGCGGGCGTCGCTCTGCATGCCCGACGGTCACTGGGGCTACGGCTTTCCCATCGGCGGGGTCGCCGCGTTCCGGGCCGACACCGGCGTCATCTCGCCGGGCGGCATCGGCTTCGACATCAACTGCGGGATGCGGCTGCTCCGCACCGATCTCACGGAGGCCGAGGTCCGGCCGAGGCTCACCGAGCTGGTGGAGGCGCTCTTCGCCGCGGTGCCGTCGGGCGTCGGCGCGAAGGGCTTCGTGCGGCTGTCGGACGACGAGTTCCGCGAGGTCATGCGCGAGGGCGCGCGCTGGTGCGTGCGGCACGGCTACGGCTGGCCCGAGGACCTCGCGGCCACCGAGGGCGGCGGCTGCCTGCCGGGCGCCGACCCCGACCGGGTGAGCGTGCGCGCCGTCGCGCGCGGGCGCGAGCAGCTCGGCACGCTCGGCTCCGGGAACCACTATCTCGAGATCCAGGTCGTGCCGCCGGACGGCCTCCACGACCCCGAGGTCGCGAGGGCGTTCGGCCTCGAGCGGCCGGGCCAGATCGCCGTCATGCTCCACTGCGGCTCCCGCGGCTTCGGTCACCAGATCGGCACCGACTACCTCAGGACGTTCGACCAGGTGATGCGGCGCTACGGGATCACGGTGCGGGACCGCGAGCTGGCCTGCGCGCCGTTCCGCTCGCCCGAGGGCCAGGCGTACTTCGGCGCGATGACGGCGGCGGCCAACACCGCGTTCGCGAACCGCCAGCTGATCGCCCACCGCGTGCGCGAGGTGATGGCGCGCGTGTTCGGCCGCGACCCGCGCGCGCTCGGCCTGTCCGTGGTCTACGACGTCTGTCACAACACGGCGAAGGTGGAGCGCTACCCGGTGGACGGCGAGCCGCTCGAGCTGGTCGTCCACCGGAAGGGCGCGACGCGCGCCTTCGGGCCCGGCGCCCCCGACCTCCCCGAGGCGTACCGGGCCGTCGGCCAGCCGGTGATCATCGGCGGCTCGATGGAGACGGGCTCGGCGCTGCTGGTCGGGACCGCGCACGCGATGGCCGAGACCTTCGGCTCGACCGCCCACGGCGCGGGGCGCACGATGTCGCGGGCCCAGGCCAAGCGGCAGGTCTGGGGCGAGACCCTCATGAGGCAGATGGCGGAGCGCGGGATCGTGGTCCGGGCCGCCTCCAAGTCGGGCGTCGCCGAGGAGGCGGGCTTCGCCTACAAGGACCTCGCCGAGGTGGTGGACACGGTGCACCGGCTCGACATCTCGCGCCGGGTGGCGACGCTCCGGCCGATCGGGAACGTCAAGGGGTGACGCATGGACAACCTCTGGAGCCTCCTCTGGATCTTCTTCGTCGTCTCGGCGGTCATGCCGATGATCCAGGCCCGGCTGCTCGCGATGGCCCGCCTGCGGTTCCTGCGGCGCATCGAGCGCCAGCGCGGGTCGCGCGTCATCACGCTCATCCACCGGCAGGAGTCGCGGAGCATCCTCGGCATCCCCGTCGCCCGCTACATCGACATCGACGACTCGGAGCAGATCCTCCGCGCCATCCGCCTCACGCCGCGCGAGATGCCGATCGACCTGATCCTGCACACCCCGGGCGGGCTCGTCCTCGCCACGCAGCAGATCGCCAACGCGCTCCGGAACCATCCGGCCCGGGTGAGCATCATCATCCCGCACCACGCGATGTCGGGCGGGACCATGCTGGCGCTGGCCGCCGGGGAGATCCTGATGGACGGGAACGCCGTGCTGGGGCCGCTCGACCCCCAGGTGGGCGAGTACCCGGCGGTCTCGCTCCTCCGGGTCATCGGCGAGAAGGACAAGAACGAGCTGGACGACAAGACGCTGATCTTCGCCGACGTGGCCCGCACGGCGCTCGCCCAGATCCAGGAGTTCATGGGCGGGCTCGTCCAGGACCGGATGGCGCCCGCGCAGGCGAAGGAGCTGATCGCCGCGCTCACCGAGGGCCGGTGGACGCACGACTACCCGATCACGTTCGCCCACGCCGCGCGCCTGGGATTCCCGGTGAGCGACGCGGTGCCGCCGGACGTGTACGCGCTCATGGATCTCTACCCGCAGCCCCGGCAGGCGCGCCCCTCCGTGCAGTTCGTGCCGGTGCCCTATCGTCGCGAGCCCGCGCCTCCGCCGGCGCATCGCGCGAGGATGGAGAGAGAGCAATGAGGCCGAAGCGCTCGATCACGCGCGACGTCCGCACGCGCCGCCCGCTGCATCCCGGCCGCGAGGCCGACGAGCTGGAGGCGGTGACGTGGCCCGAGGCCGGCATCCGCGTCCGGGACTGCATGACCCGCTCGGCCGTGACGATCCACTCCGACGCGCTCGTCCGCGGCGCGGTCGAGATGATGCGGAAGCGGAAGATCCGGCACCTGCCGGTGGTCGATCGCGGCGGCCGTCTCGTCGGCATCGTCACCGACCGTGACCTCCGGCAGGCGATGTTCGATCCGCGGATCCAGGCGCGGCTCGGGGACCTCGGGGAGGCGCTCGGGACGCTCACCGTGCGCGACGTCATGACCTGGGGCGTCGTCACCGTGCGCCCCGAGACCGAGATCCGGCAGGCGGCGCAGGTCATGCGCGAGCAGAAGGTGGGCGCCCTCCCGGTCGTCGAGGGCGACCGGGTCGTCGGGATCCTCACCGAGACCGACCTGCTCCGGGCGTTCCAGGACGTGCTCGGCAAGGGGGTGCTGTCCAAGCCGGACCGCTGGGCGTTCGCGTTCCGCTGAGCCGGGAGGCGACGAGGGCGATGAAGAACTTCGAGGTCGCGCGGCTCTTCGACCTGATGGCCGACATCCTCGAGATCCGGGGGGAGAACCCGTTCCGCATCCGCGCCTACCGGCGCGCCGCCCAGAACCTCGAGTCGCTCACCGAGGACGTCGAGACGCTCGCGCGCGAGGAGCGGCTCCAGGAGATCCCGGGGGTCGGCGAGGACCTCGCCGGCAAGATCGTCGAGTACCTCCGGACGGGGCGCGTCAAGGACATCGAGGCGGCGAAGAAAGGGATCCCGCCGGGCGTCGTCCAGCTCATGAACGTGCCCGGCATCGGCCCCAAGACCGCCAGGCTCCTCCACGAGAAGGAGGGGGTCACGACGCTCGATCGCCTCGAGAAGCTCGCGCGGGCGGGGAAGCTCCGCGGCCTCCAGGGCATCCAGGCGAAGACCGAGGCGAACATCCTGAAGGGGATCGCGCAGGTGCGGGCCGGCCAGGAGCGGATGCCGCTCGGGCACGCGCTCCCCCTGGGCCGCGAGCTCGTGCACGCCCTCGAGGGAATCCCGGGCGTGAGCGCGATCGAGCTCGCGGGGTCGCTCCGGCGCATGAAGGAGACCGTCGGCGACATCGACCTGCTCGTCACCTCGACCGATCCGGCGAAGGTCATGCGGGCGTTCACGACGCTGCCTCAGGTGGCCGAGGTGCTGGAGCGGGGGAACACCAAGGCGTCGGCCCGCCACCGCGAGGGGATCCAGGTGGACCTCCGGGTGCTGGAGCCCGAGTCCTTCGGCGCCGCGCTCGTCTACTTCACCGGCTCCAAGCAGCACAACATCCGGATCCGCGAGATCGCCGTGAAGCGGGGGCTGAAGATCTCCGAGTACGGGGTCTTCCGGGCCTCCACCGGCCGGCGCGTGGCCGGCGCCACCGAGGCGGAGGTCTACGCCGCGATCGGCCTGCCGTGGATCCCGCCCGAGCTGCGCGAGGACCTGGGCGAGGTCGAGGCGGCGGCGACGGGGCGGCTGCCCCGGCTGGTGGCGCTCGGCGACATCCGCGGCGATCTCCACTGCCACACCACGGCGACCGACGGCCACCAGACGATCGAGGAGCTGGTGGCCGCGGCCGAGCGGCGCGGCCACGAGTACGTCGTCGTCACGGACCACAGCGCCGCGGCCCGGGTCGCCGGCGGCCTCTCGGCGGCGGAGCTGGCGGCGCACGTCAAGAAGATCCGCGCGGTCCAGACGAAGCATCCGGGCATCACGGTCCTGGCCGGCAGCGAGTGCGACATCCTCGCCGACGGCGCGCTCGACTATCCGGACGCGGTGCTGGCCGGACTCGACCTCGTCATCGGCGCCGTGCACTCGCGCTTCAAGCAGCCGCGGTCGGAGATGACCGGGCGCATCTGCCGGGCGCTCGCGAACCCGTACGTGAGCGTCCTCGCACACCCGACGGGCCGCCTCATCGGTGAACGGGGCCCGTACGACGTGGACCTCGACGAGGTCTTCCGGGCGGCCAAGCGGTACGGCAAGGCGATCGAGATCAACTCGTACCCGGCGCGTCTCGACCTGAACGACGTGCACGCCCGGCGCGCCCGGGACCTCGGCGTCCTGATCGCCGTCAACACCGACGCCCACGTGCTGGACCACCTGGGCACGATGGAGCTCGGGGTCGCGACCGCCCGCCGCGCGTGGCTCGGGAAGGCGGAGATCGTCAACACCTGGCCGGTGAAGAAGCTCCTCGCCTGGGCGCGGTCGTCGCGGCCGGGGGCGGGCCGGCAGCGTCGCGGCCGGGGGCGGGCCGGCAGCTTCCGTCGGTGAGCGCGGGAGGCTCGACGCGATGAACCGGGACCTGGCGGAGGAATTCGCGGAGCGGCTGCGCGAGGCGCGCGCCGAGCTGTACCGAACGGTCGCGCAGACGGGCGATGAGCTCCGGACACTCGAGACGCACCAGCCCGGCGCGCCGGGCGAGGACGCCGGCACGGAGCTGGTGACGGCGGTGCTGTCGAGGCTCGAAGGCCAGGAGAAGCACGAGCTCGACGAGATCGACGCGGCCCAGGCGCGGCTCGCCGCCGGGGCCTATGGCGTCTGCGAGGGCTGCGCGACGCCGATCTCGCTCGCGCGGCTCCGCGCGATGCCGACCGCGCGATACTGCGTGCCCTGCCAGCTGACGCGGGAGACGTGACGGGGGAGGGGGTCGCGATGGCGCACAAACAGGTCCTGTTCCGTTCCGAGGCGCGCGAGAAGGTGTTGCGAGGGTCGGCGACGCTCGCCGACGCGGTGCGGGTGACGCTCGGCCCGAAGTCGAAGTGCGTCCTCATCCAGAAGCGGTTCGGCATCCCCATCGTCTGCAACGACGGGGTCACCATCGCCAAGGAGATGGAGCTGAAGGACGCCGCGGAGAACCTCGGGGCCCAGATGATCCGCCAGGCGGCGGAGCGGACGGGCGACGCCGTCGGCGACGGCACCAGCACCTCGACCATCCTGGCCCACGCGATCCTCGCCGAGGGCGTGCGGAACGTCGCCGCCGGCGCCAGCGCGATCGACCTGAAGCGCGGGCTCGACCGGGGCGTGCAGGTCGCGGTGGGGGCGCTGCGGGCGCTGTCGCGCCCGGTCAAGAGCCGGCTCGAGAAGGCGCAGGTGGCGACGAGCTCCGCCCACAACGATCCGACGATCGGCGAGCTCGTCGCCGACGCGATGGAGAAGGTCGGCGACGAGGGCGTGATCACCGTCGAGGAGTCGAAGACGACCGAGACGCAGCTCGAGGTCGTCGAGGGGCTCCAGTTCGACCGCGGATACCTGTCGCCCTACTTCATCACCGATCCGGAGAAGATGGAGGCGGTCCTCGAGGACGCGCTGATCTTGTTGACCGACCGGAAGATCGCGACGATGAAGGACCTGCTCCCGCTCCTCGAGCAGGTGGCGCGGGCGGCGCGGCCGATCCTCATCATCGCCGAGGACGTCGACGGGGAAGCGCTCGCCACGCTCGTCGTCAACAAGCTGCGCGGCGCGCTCCGCTGCGTCGCCGTGAAGGCGCCCGGCTTCGGCGACCGGCGCAAGGAGATGCTGGAGGACATCGCGATCCTCTCCGGCGGGACGGTCATCACCGAGGCCCTCGGGATCAAGCTCGAGAGCGTCGAGATGGCCCAGCTCGGCCGCGCCCAGCGGATCGTGTCCGACCGTGACAACACGACGCTCATCGGCGGCGCCGGCGACAAGAAGGCCATCGAGGGGCGCAAGGCCCAGATCCGCCAGCAGATCGCCAAGACCACCAGCGACTACGACAAGGAGAAGCTCGAGGAGCGCCTGGCGAAGCTCGCGGGCGGCGTGGCGGTGATCCGGGTCGGCGCGCCCTCGGAAGCCGAGATGAAGAGCCGGAAGGAGGCGCTGGACGACGCCATCAGCGCGACGAAGGCGGCGGTGGCCGAAGGGATCGTGCCGGGCGGCGGCCTGGCGCTCCTGCGCGCCCTCGACGCGGTGGAGCGCGAGGGGGCGAAGGTGGAGGGCGACGAGCGCACGGCGCTGCAGATCCTCGCGCGGGCCCTCGAGGTGCCCACGCGCCAGATCGCCGAGAACTCGGGGGTGGACGGCGGCGTCGTCGTGAGCGAGATGCGCAAGGGCGCCGGCAGCCGCGGCTTCGACGCCGCCAAGAAGGAGTACGTGGACCTCGTCGAGGCGGGCATCATCGATCCCACGAAGGTCGTCCGCATCGCGCTGGAGAACGCCGTGTCCGCGGCGAGCCTGCTCCTGCTGACCGAGGCGACGCTCACCGAGGTGCCGGAGGCGAAGGAGGACAAGGGGCCTCCGATCGAGTAGCCCATGCCCTGGGCCGCGATCGTCAAGTCCCCCGCCGATCGGGCGGTCGTCCCGAATCTCGACGACTACGCGCGCGTGCGGGCGGCGTTCTCGTGGCCGGCGGCGCGCGCCGAGCTCGGCGGGTTGCCGGGGGGGCGCGGGCTGAACATCGCGTACGAGGCCGTCGACCGCCACGCCGCCGGCCCGCGCCGCGATCAGGTGGCGCTCCGCTGGCTCGGCAAGGACGGCGAGGTCCGGGACCTGACGTATGGCCGGCTCCGCACCCTCACGAACCGGTTCGCGAACGTGCTGCGATCGCTCGGGGTGGGGCGCGGCGATCGGGTCTACACCCTCGCCGGCCGCATGCCCGAGCTGTACGTGGCGGCGCTGGGGACGCTCAAGAACCGCAGCGTGTTCTGTCCTCTCTTCTCGGCCTTCGGGCCGGAGCCCATCCGGGCGCGGATGACGATCGGCCAGGCGCGTGTGCTCGTCACCACGGAGGCCCTCTACCGCCGGAAGGTCGCGGACCTGCGCGCCGCGCTCCCGGACCTCGAGCACGTGCTGCTCGTCGGTGACCGCCGCCGGCCGACCGGCGTGCCCGGCACGCGCGACTACCACGGGCTGACGGCCGCCGCCGCCGACGCGTTCGAGATCGGGCCCACGGATCCGGAGGACCCGGCCCTGCTCCATTTCACGAGTGGCACCACCGGCACGCCCAAGGGCGCCGTCCACGTCCACGACGCGGTCGTGGCCCACCACATCACGGGCCGGTACGCGCTCGACCTGCGTCCCGGCGACGTCTTCTGGTGCACCGCCGATCCGGGCTGGGTGACCGGCACCTCCTACGGCATCGTCGCGCCGCTCACGAACGGCGTGACGAGCATCGTGGACGAGGCGGAGTTCGACGCCGCGCGCTGGTACGCGATCCTCCAGGACCAGGGGGTCTCGGTCTGGTACACGGCGCCCACCGCGATCCGCATGCTCATGAAGGCCGGGACCGAGCTCGCCCGGACATACGACTTCGGCGCGCTCCGGTTCCTCGCGTCGGTCGGCGAGCCGCTGAACCCCGAGGCCGTGGTGTGGAGCCGGGAGGCGTTCGGCCACCCGTTCCACGACAACTGGTGGCAGACGGAGACGGGCGGGATCATGATCGCGAACTTCGCCGCGATGGACATCCGGCCGGGCTCGATGGGCCGGCCGCTCCCGGGCGTCGAGGCCGCGATCGTCCGGAAGATCGCCGCCGACCGCGTCGAGGTCGTCGAGGCCCCCGACGTCCAGGGCGAGCTGGCCCTGCGCCCCGGGTGGCCGTCCATGTTCCGCGCGTACTGGGGCGAGGAGGCGCGCTACCGGACGTGCTTCGCCGGCGGCTGGTATCTCACGGGCGACCTCGCCAGACGGGACCGCGACGGCTACTTCTGGTTCGTCGGCCGCGCCGACGACGTCATCAAGACGTCCGGCCACCTGATCGGGCCCTTCGAGGTCGAGAGCGTCCTGCTGGAGCACCCGGCCGTGGCCGAGGCCGGCGTCATCGGCAAG
Organism: Candidatus Rokuibacteriota bacterium; assembly: GCA_016179875.1. Taxonomy (GTDB): domain Bacteria; phylum Methylomirabilota; class Methylomirabilia; order Rokubacteriales; family CSP1-6; genus GWA2-73-35. The sequence goes on from JACPCH010000035.1 coordinate 12,585, forward strand.
CCGGATCCGGTCGCGCTGGAGGTGGTGAAGGCCTTCGTCTCGCTGAAGGACGGCTACGAGCCGACGCCGGAGCTCAGGCGGGAGCTGCTGGCGTTCGCGCGCACGCGGCTCGGCGCCGCCGTCGCGCCGAAGGAGATCGAGTTCAAGCCCGCGCTGCCCAGGACGCGGAGCGGCAAGATCATGCGGCGGCTCCTCAAGGCGCGCGAGCTCGGGCTCCCCGAGGGGGACACCTCGACGCTGGAGGAGTCCGCGTGACCGCGCCCGTCGCCCGCGAGCACGCGCTGGCCCTGCTGCGCCAGATGGTGCTGATCCGGCGCTTCGAGGAACGGTCGGCGGAGCTCTACACGCGCGGGAAGATCCGCGGGTTCCTCCACCTCTACATCGGCGAGGAGGCGGTGGCGGTCGGGGCGATGCAGGCGCTGAGGCCCGACGACGCGATCGTCGCCACCTATCGCGAGCACGGCCAGGCCCTGGCGCGCGGGATCCCGGCGGCCTCGCTCATGGCGGAGATGTACGGGAAGGCCAGCGGCTGCAGCCGGGGCCACGGCGGGTCCATGCACTTCTTCGACGCGTCCCGGCGCTTCTACGGCGGTCACGCCATCGTCGGCGGCGGGCTGCCGGTGGCCGTCGGGCTCGCGCTCGCCGACAAGCTCCAGGGGCGCCCGCGCGTCACGGCGTGCTTCTTCGGCGACGGCGCGGTCGCCGAGGGCGAGTTCCACGAGTCGCTCAACCTCGCCGCCCTCTGGACGCTCCCGGTGCTCTTCCTCTGCGAGAACAACCTCTACGCGATGGGCACCGCGCTCGCCCGGCACCAGTCGCAGATCGACGTCCGGCTGAAGGCCCAGGCCTACGCGATGGCCGCCGACGCGGTGGACGGGATGGACCTCCTCGCGGTGGAGGCGGCGACGCGCCGGGCCGCGGAGGCCGTGCGGCGCGGCGACGGCCCGTTCCTGCTCGAGCTGCGCACCTATCGCTTCCGCGCCCACTCCACGGCCGACCCCGAGCTCTACCGGAGCAAGGAGGAGGTCGAGCGGTGGCGGGCCCGCGACCCGATCGCGCTGTTCACGGCCCGCCTGCGCGAGTGGGGGTTCCTCGGCGACGCCGAGCTGGCGGCGCTCGAGGCGTCCGTCGCCGCCGAGATCGACGCGGCGATCGCCGCCGCCGAGGCGGGGCCGTGGGAGCCCGTCGAGGACCTCACGAAGGACGTCTACACGCCGGTGGCGCCATGACGAAGATGACGTACCGGGAGGCGGTCCGCGGCGCTCTGCGCCAGGCGCTCCGGAGCGACCCGCGCGTGTTCCTGATGGGCGAGGACGTCGGACGCTACGGCGGCGCCTTCGCCGTGAGCCACGGGCTCCTCGAGGAGTTCGGGCCCGAGCGCGTCCGCGACACGCCGCTCTCGGAGAACACCTTCGTCGGGGCCGGCATCGGGGCGGCGCTGGGCGGCATGAGGCCGATCGTCGAGGTGATGACGGTGAACTTCAGCCTGCTCGCCCTCGACCAGATCGTCAACAACGCGGCGACGCTCCGGCACATGTCGGGTGGCCAGCTCAGCGTCCCCCTCGTCGTGCGCATGGCGACGGGCGGCGGCCGCCAGCTCGCCGCGCAGCACTCGCACAGCCTCGAGGGCTGGTTCGCGCACATTCCCGGCATCAAGGTGCTGACGCCCGCGACGCCCGCGGACGCGCGGGGCCTCCTGCTGGCGGCGCTCCGCGATCCCGATCCGGTCTTCGTCTTCGAGCACGCGACGCTCTATCCGACCGAGGGCGAGGTGGACGAGGCCGCGGGCCCCGCCGAGATCGGCCGCGCCGAGGTCCGCCGGGCGGGGGATGCCGTCACCCTCATCACCTACGGGGGCTCGCTCGGCAAGGCGCTGCAGGCCGCCGACCGGCTCGCCGTGGAGGGGATCGAGGCCGAGGTCGTCGACCTGCGCTCGCTCCGTCCCCTCGACACCGCGAGCATCCTCGCCTCGATCGCCAGGACCCACCGCGCCGTGATCGTGGACGAAGGCTGGCGCACGGGCAGCTTCGCCGCCGAGGTGAGCGCCCGGATCATGGAGGGCGGCTTCTACGATCTCGACGGGCCGGTGGCGCGCGTCTGCAGCGCCGAGGTCCCGATGCCGTACGCGAAGCACATGGAGGACGCCGCGTTGCCCCAGGCCGCGACCATCGTGGCCACGGTCCAGGAGATGCTCCGCCGCCGTGGTTGAGTTCGTGATGCCCATCCTCGGGGCGGACATGACCGCGGGCACTCTGATCGGCTGGCGGAAGCAGCCGGGCGACACGGTGAAGCGCGGCGACATCATCGCCGAGGTCGAGACCGACAAGGGGCTCATCGACGTCGAGGTCTTCGTGGGCGGCGTGCTCGAGAAGATCCTGGTCCAGCCGGGCGCCACCGTCCCGACCGGGACGGTGCTGGCCCTGATCCGCGACGAGGCGGGCGTGCCCGTCGCGCCGCCGCCGGCTGCTCCCGTGCCGGCGCGCCTTCGAATCTCCCCGGCCGCCAAGCGGCTCGCCGAGGCGCTGGGGGTGGACCCGGCCCTGGTGAGCGGCACGGGACCGGACGGCGCGATCACGCGCGAGGACGTCGAACGGGCGGTGCCCGCGCGGCCACGCATGGATCTCGCCCGGATGCGGCAGACCATCGGCGCTGCCATGGCGCGCTCGAAGCGTGAGATCCCACACTACTACCTCGCCACGCCGATCGACCTGCACCGGGCGATGACGTGGCTCGCCGCGGAGAACGCCCGGCGCCCGGTGACGGAGCGGCTGCTCTACGGCGTCCTGCTCATCAAGGCCGTCGCCCTCGCGCTGCGTGAGGTCCCGGAGCTGAACGCCGTGTGGAAGGGGGGCCAGGTCGTCCCGAGCGAGGCCGTCCACGTCGGCGTGGCGATCTCGCTCCGGCAGGGCGGCCTCGTGGCGCCCGCCCTCCACGACGCCGACCGCCAGAGCCTCGGTGACCTCATGCAGAGCTTCCGCGACCTCGTGCAGCGGGTGCGGACCGGCGGCCTCCGGAGCTCCGAGCTGTCGGACCCGACGATCACCGTGACGAGCCTGGGCGAGCAGGGCGTGGAGACGGTCTTCGGCATCATCTACCCGCCGCAGGTGGCGATCGTGGGCTTCGGCCGGGTCGTCGAGCGGCCGTGGGCCGTCGACGGGCAGGTCGCGATCCGGCCGCTGGTGACGGCGACGCTCTCCGCCGACCACCGCGCCAGCGACGGCCACCGCGGCAGCCGGTTCCTCGCCGCCGTGGACCGCCTGCTCCAGGATCCGGCGCG
>JACPCH010000036.1 GCA_016179875.1 Candidatus Rokuibacteriota bacterium
ACTGCACCGCGCGCCCGTTCAGCGACCGCGACGAGGCGGCGCTCGGGCGCCTGGCCGACCAGGCGGCCATCGCGATCCGCAATGCGCGCCTCCTCGTCGAGACCGAGCGCCGGCGGGGCGAGGCCGAGAGCCTCGCCGAGGTCGGCCGCCTGATCTCCCGGTCGCTCGAGCCCACGGAGGTCGGCCAGCGCATCACCGACAGCGTGTGCCGCCTGTTCGGCTCCACGATGTCGGCCCTCTACCTGATCGACCCGCCGACCGAGAACCTCGTGCTGCTGGCCGGCTCGGGCGCCGCGGTGGACTGGAACCGCGTCCTGCCGCGCGGCACGGCGGCGGCGGGTCTGGCGGTGTCCGGTCGCGAGCCCGTCTTCACCCCCGACGTCCTTGACGACGCGCGCATCGCGCTCACCCCGGAGATCCACGCGCGCATGGAGCGCTCGGGCTATCGCGCCGTCCTCGCCCTGCCGCTGGCGGCCAACGAGCGGGTCTTCGGGGCCCTCGTGATCGGCGACCGGTCGGGCCGGACCTTCGGTGCCGACGAGATCCGCCTGGCCCAGACCTTCGTGGATCAGGCGGTGATCGCGCTCGAGAACGCCCGGCTGCACGCCGAGACGACGCGGCGGAAGCGGGAGGCGGAGGTGCTCAGCGACGTCGGCCGCCTGTTCGCCGAGCCGCTCGACGCCGACCAGATCGCCCAGCGCATCGTGGACAGCCTGCGCGCGCTGCTCGGGGCCGCCTCGACGCAGCTCATGCGACTCGATCCCGCGTCGGGGGATCTCGTCAGCCACTCCGTCTCGGGCGACGGCATCGCGCCCGGTGTCGTGCTTCCGGCCGGCGCGGGCGCGATGGGCATCGCCGTCCGCACGCGGCGACCGGTCGCCAGCCCGAACCTCCTGGCCGATCCCCGGATCACGTTTCCGCCCCACATCAGGGCCCTCATCGAGGCGAAGCCTTTCCGCGCGGGCCTGGCGGTGGCGCTGATCGTCAACGAGCGCGTCATCGGCGCCCTCGCCGTCGGCGATCGGGAAGGCCGGGTGTTCGGCGACGACGAGATCCGCCTCGCCCAGGCCTTCGCCGACCAGGTCGCGATGGCGCTCGAGAACGCGCGGCTCTTCGAGGACGCCGAGCGGCGGCGCCGCGAGGCCGAGGTCTTCGCGGAGCTCACCGGCCAGATCACCGCCTCCCTCGACCTCGACACGATCCTGAGCCGCGTGGGCGAGGCCGCCCGCGATCTGTGCGCCGCGGACCTCGGCTGGGTCGGCGTGCGGGACCTCGAGACGGGCGCGATCGTGCTCCGCTACTGGCCGGGTGCGCGCGCGGCGCACGCGCCCGTGGTCATCGAGCCCGGCAAGGGCATCGGCGGCCAGGTGCTCGCGACCGGCCGCCCCTTCCGGACCGACGACTACCGCGGAGACGGACGGATCACGCAGGACTACGAGTCGATCGTGACCGCCGAGGACGTGGTCACCGCGCTGGTCGTCCCGATCCAGATCGAGGAGCGGATCGAGGGCCTGCTCTACGTCGAGAACCGCACGCCGCGTCCGTTCACCGACCGGGACGAGGCGCAGCTCACCCGCCTGGCCGCGCAGGCGGCCATCGCGATCAAGAACGCCCGGCTCCTCGAGGCCCTGCGCGTCCACCAGGGCCGGCTCGAGGCGCTACTCGACGTGAGCCAGGAGCTGGCCCGGATCCAGCCGGTCGAGTCGCTGCTCGATGCCATCGCCAGGGCGTGCGGGCAGGTCCTCGACTCGACGTCCGTGGGGTTTCGGCTGGTCGAGGGCGACGAGCTGGTGGTGAGCGGCGCCTGGGGCGACGTGAAAGAGGCGATGCTCGCGCCACGCCTCAAGATCGGCGAGAGCCTGAGCGGGCTCGTGGCCGCCACGGGCGCGCCGCTGGTGGTGAACGACGTCGCGAACGATCCCCGGGTGATCGAGCCGCACCGCGCGCCCATCGCCCGCGCCGGGTACACGGCCTGGCTCGGCGTGCCCGTGAAGGTCGGCGAGCGCATCGCGGGCGTCCTGTTTGCGCGCACGAAGCGGGCCGGCGGATTCTCCAGGGAGGACCAGGAGATCGCCATGGCCTTCGCCTCGCAGGCGGCGACGGCCATCGAGAACGCGCGGCTCTTCCAGCAGGTCCAGGTCGCCGCCGAGGAGGTGTCGCGGGCGAACGAGGCGCTGCTCCAGGCGCAGAAGATGGACGCGATCGTCCTGCTGCGCCGCCTCCAGCTCGACGACAAGTCGCGCCAGGACCTCGAGCTGATCCAGAGGACGGCGCGCCGCGCCGCCACCCTGACCCAGCAGCTCCTGGCCTTCAGCCGCAAGCAGGTCCTGCAGCCGAAGATCCTGGGCCTGAACGCGGTCGTCGCCGAGCTGGCGGTGATGCTCCGGCGGCTCATCGGCGAGGACATCGATCTGGCGATCGTTCCCGGGGCCGGGCTCGACCGGGTGAAGGCCGACCCCGGCCAGCTCGAGCAGGTCCTGATGAACCTCGCGGTCAACGCGCGCGACGCGATGCCCGAGGGCGGCCGCCTCGTGATCGAGACCGCGACCGTCGAGCTGGGCGAGGCGTTCGTGCGCGAGCGTCCGGGCGCCCGGCCGGGCCCGCACGTGCGCCTGTCGGTCACCGACGAGGGCGCCGGCATGACCCCCGAGGTCCGGGCGCGCGTGTTCGAGCCGTTCTTCACCACCAAGGAGAAGGGGCGGGGCACCGGGCTCGGCCTCTCCACCGTGTACGGCATCGTCAAGCAGCACAACGGCACCATCGACGTCCGGAGCGCGCCCGGCGAGGGCACCGCGTTCGAGATCTACCTGCCCCGGGTGGACACGGAGGCGATCGTGGAGACGGAGGAAGGGACGGCCGGAGCGCCGCGCGGCTCGGAGACGGTCCTGCTCGTCGAGGACGAGGACGAGGTGCGCGAGCTGGCCCGCGAGATCCTCGAGATGGCGGGCTACACGGTGCTGGAGGCGCCGCACGGCCCCGACGCCCTGCGCCTGTGCCGGCACCACCAGGGCCCGATCCACCTGCTCCTCAGCGACGTGGTCATGCCCCAGATGAGCGGGCGGGAGCTGGCGCGGCAGCTCGTGGCGCTGCGGCCGGACACGAAGGTCGCCTACATGTCGGGCTACACCGATGACGCCCTCGGCCACCACGGCGTCCTCGACCCGGACGTCGTCCTGCTGCCGAAGCCGTTCACGCCCGACTCGCTCGTCGCCGGCGTGCGGCGCGCGCTGGACCCGCCCGGCCCCGTCAGCTGACGGGCGTGAAGCGCGGGATCGAGATCTCCGGGGTCACGTCCTCGAACGTGACCCGCACCGCCAGGCCGACGCGGACCGCGGCCGGGTCGCAGCCGACCACGTTCGTCAGCACCTGGACGCCCTCGTCCAGCTCCACCCACGCCAGCACGTAGGGCAGCTCGTCGCGGAACCCGCGGGCCTGCGTGCGGTGGGTCACCGTGAAGCTGTAGATCCTCCCCCGCCCGGCGCTCGGCAGCCACTCGAGGTCGTCGCGCCAGCAGGCGGCGCAGACGCCGCGCGGGTAGTGCTGGCGCGCGCCGCAGGCGCGGCAACGCTGGACCAGGAATTCGTGGCGGCGGCAGCCCTCCCAGAACGGCCGCGACTCGTCCGTGATCTCGGGCAGCGGCTTCGCGTACCCGGCCACGGTCAGGCCGCCCCGAGCACGAGCGTGGCGCCCGAGTGGCGGGTGCCGAAGGCGCCGCCGGTGCCGTGCACGAGCGCGACCCGGCAGTCCGGCACCTGGCGCGCGCCGCCCTCGCCGCGCAGCTGCTTCACCGCCTCGATGACGAGGAAGATGCCGCGCATGCCCGGATGATTGGACGAGAGGCCGCCGCCGTCGGTGTTGATCGGGAGCGCGCCGCCCAGCTGGAGCCGCCCGCCCCCGACGAACGCGCCACCCTCGCCCTTCTTGCAGAAGCCGAGGTCCTCGAGGGTGACGAGCACGGTGATCGTGAACGAGTCGTAGATCATCGCCATGGCCACGTCCGCGGGCGAGACGCCGGCCGCGGCGAAGGCGCGCGGCCCGGTCTGCGCCGCGGCCGAGACGAGGTAGTCGCGCCGGCCCGCCGCGGTGTGGGCGACGGCCTCGGCGCTCCCGAGGAGCCGCACCGGCGGCTTCCTGAGGTCGCGCGCGAGGTCGGGGTGGACGACCACGAGCGCGCCGCCGCCGTCGGTGATGACGCAGCAGTCGAGCAGGTGGAGCGGCGACGAGATCATCGGCGAGCGGAGCACGTCGTCCACCGTGATCGGGTCGCGGTAGAGCGCCACCGGATTGAGCCCCGCGTGCCGGCGGCAGGCCACCGCGATCTCGGCGAGCTGGGCGCCCGTCGTCCCGTACTCGTGCATGTGGCGCTGGGCGATCAGCGCGTAGAGGCCGACCGTCGAGATGCCGTAGAGCGCCTCGAACTGGTCCACGTACTCGCCCGAGATCCGCTCGCGCGTGCCGACGGCGACGCCCGAGGAGCGCGAGGTGCTGCCGTAGGTGATCAGCGCGACGCGGCAGCGGCCCCCGGCGATCGCGGCGGCGGCGTGGTTGACGTGGGCCACGAAGGACGAGCCGCCGATGGTGGTGCCGTCGACGTGCCGCGGCGTCAGGTTCAGGTAGTCCACCGTCGCCAGCGGGCCGACGCCCGGGTTGCCGGCGACCGTGAAGTAGCCGTCCACGTCCTTCGGCTCGAGCCCCGCGTCGTCGAGGGCGGCGCGGGCCGAGAGCGCCTGGATCTCCAGCACGCTCCGGGCGGTCTTGCGCTCGGGGAACTCGTGGACGCCGGCGATCAGGGCGTGCGTCATCCGTCCTCCAGGCTGGTGGCCCACGCGTGGCGGTTCCAGGGGCTCTGCGGGTCGGCCAGGAGCTTCTGGTAGACCTCGACGTAGAGCCGGCCGTTGTCGCGGGTCTGCTGCAGCGACCAGAACTGGCGGCCGATCAGGTAGTTGTCGCCCAGCTCGCGCCACGACGCGAACGTGCGCTGGAGCCTCCGCGCCACCGGCAGGATGCGCGCCCACGCCTCGTCCTCGCCGAGGTAGCCGGCCGCGTAGCCCCAGCGGCACAGCGAGACGTACCGCGCGTAGTCCCACCCGAGCAGGCTCTTCGCGCCGAGCGGGCGGTACCAGCGCGTGACGACCTCGATCCGGTGCGCGAGCTCGTCCGGATAGCCCTGGCTGGCCAAGTACGCCTTGATCTGCTCGTCGGAGAGCCGCTCGAGCTGCGCGCCGAGGCGCTCGAACCCCTGGCGATGGCCGCCCTCGTCGAGGGCCTGGAGCGTCTGGAGCAGGTCCTCCCGCCCGTTCACGCCCCAGAACTCGCTCAGGATCTCCTTCATCTCCTGGGCCGTCTCCTCGCCCGGCGGGGCGCCGGCCAGCAGGTCGTGGCGGTGGCGGTTGCGCTCGGTGAGGATCGCCGAGGTCGCGAGGGCCCAGGCCTTCGCGGGCGCCAGCGCCGGCGCGGCGGGCGGCGCCGGCGCGGCGGCGGACGCCGGCGCCGGCGGCGCGGCGGCGCGCGGCGTCGCGTCGTCGCGCGAGCAGCCGGTCGCGAGCGCGCCGAGCGCGAGCGCGACGGCCAGCAGGGCCGCGGGCCGCCGGGGGCGCGCCGTCACCGGGTCTTCTTCCGCGGCCGCGCGTGGGCGGAGAGGCCGCGCTCCCAGAGGTACTCCGTCTCGCCGAGGTGCTTGCCGACCCAGCGGCCGAGGACGAAGAAGAGATCGCTCAGGCGGTTGACGTAGGTCAGCGGCCACTCGCCGATCGGCTCGACGCGCGAGAGCGCCAGGATCTCACGCTCGGCGCGGCGGCAGACCGTCCGGGCCTGATGCAGGAACCCGTTGATCCGGCCGCCGCCCGGCAGCGTGAACGACTTGAGCGGCTTCAGCTCCTTCTGGCAGCGGTCCATCAGCGCCTCGAGCTCCGTGACCTCGCCCGCGCCCATCCGGAACATGCCCGCGTAGGCGGCGTCCGCCGGCGTCGCCAGCTCGCTGCCGAGGTCGAAGAGCTGGTTCTGGATCTTGCGGAGGACCTCGTCGAGCCAGCGGTGGCGCTCGCCCTCCGCGAGCCGCTCGGCGTTGAAGACGCGCACGAGGCCGACGACGGCGTTCAGCTCGTCGAGCGTGCCGTAGGCGGCGATGCGCGGCGAGTCCTTCGGCACCCGCCGGCCCCCGACCAGCGCCGTCTGGCCGCGGTCACCGGTGCGCGTGTAGACCCGGGTGATGCTGATCGTCATGGGCCCCTCCCGTGCTTGGGGTATTCTACCCGACGTGAAATCACGCGCGCGCGCGGTGCTCGCCACGGCCTCGGGCGCCCACTTCGTCCACGACGGGTTCTCCGACATCCTGTACGTGTTCCTGCCGATCTGGGCCGCCGAGTTCGGCCTGAGCTACGCCCAGGTCGGCGTCATCCGCACCGCCTACTCGGGGGGCATGGCGCTCTTCCAGATCCCGGCGGGGCTCCTCGCCGAGCGCTGGGGCGAGCGGCGCCTGCTGGCCGCGGGCACGGCGGTGACCGCGTGCGGCTTCGTCGCCGCCGGCGCCGCCGGCGGGTTCGTCTCGCTGCTGGCGCTGCTGCTCCTGGCCGGGCTCGGCTCCGGCGTGCAGCACCCGCTATCGTCCTCGCTGGTGTCGAAGGCGTACGAGACCGGGGCGCGGCGCGCCGCGCTCGGCACCTACAACTTCTCGGGCGACCTCGGCAAGGTGGCGGTGCCGGCCGCCGCCGCGTTCGCGGCGACCCTGATCGGCTGGCGCGCGGCCGCGGCGGCGTACGGCGCCCTCGGGCTGGCGGCGGCGCTGATCGTCTTCGCGCTGCTGGCGCGCCTCACCGCCGGCGGCGCCGAGCCGGCGCCGGCGCGCGCCGACGGCGCCGCGCGCGCCGGCTGGGGCATCCGGGACGGGCGCGGGTTCCAGGCGCTGGCCGCGATCGGCATGATCGACAACTCGACGCGCACCGGCCTGCTGACGTTCCTGCCGTTCGTGCTGATCGCCAAGGGCTCGACCGTGGCGGGCGTGGGCACCGCGCTCGCGCTGCTCTTCGCGGGCGGCGCGATCGGCAAGTTCGTGTGCGGCCTCCTCGCCGAGCGCGCCGGCGTGATCCGCACCGTCGTCCTGACGGAGGCGGCGACCGCGATCGGCATCGTCGCCATCGTGGCGGCGCCGCTCCCGGTGGCGCTGGCGATCCTCCTGCCGATCGGCATCGCGCTGAACGGCACCTCGTCGGTCCTCTACGCGACGGTCGCGGACCTCGTGACGACGGACCGCCGCTCGCGCGCCTATGGTCTCTATTACACGCTCGCCATCGGCGCCTCGGCGCTGGCCCCGGCCGCCTACGGCGTGCTGGGCGACGCGGTCGGCCCGACGGCGACGCTGATCGTCATCTCGCTCGCGGTGCTGGTGACGATCCCGCTCTGCCTCGCGCTCCGGGCCTCGGTCGCCGCCCCCGCCTGAGTGAACGTCGGGGGGAGCGACCGCCGCTCCCCCCAACACCCCCCAACGGGATCCCGTGTACCCGATTCCTTCACGCCCTCTGAGCCCGGCCCGGGCCCTCACGGCCCGAGCGCCAGCTCCATGAACAGCGCGCCCGGCACGGGATTCGCGCGGTACGGCGCGATCTCGACGAAGCCGAGCGACCGGTAGAGCGCGATCGCCGCGCGCATCGAGGGCAGCGTGTCCAGGCGCATGCGCGCGTAGCCGGCGGCGCGCGCCTCGGCGACGACCCGCTCGACCAGCCGGCGGCCGAGGCCCGTCCGCCGCGCGCCCGGGCGCACGTACAGGCGCTTCATCTCGCCCACGCCCTCGGCGAGCCCCCGGAGCGCGACGCAGCCGACGGGCTGCCCGCCGTCGAGGGCCAGCAGCAGGCGGCCCGCCGGCGGCGCGTAGGCGCCGGGGAGCGACGCCAGCTCCTCGGCGAAACCCTGGAAGCCGAGATCGAGGCCGAGCGAGGCGCCGTACTCGCGGAAGAGCTCCCGCGCGCGCTCGACGTCGGCGGCCAACGTCGCCGGGACGATCCTCACCGCGCCCACAGGCTCAGGTCAGATAGAAGGGCCGGGCGCCCTCGCGGTCGTACGGGTAGCGAGCCAGGACGCCGGGGTCGGGATCGGCGCCGAGGCCGGGCGCGTCGCCGGCGGCGGCGGCGCCGTCCACGCGGCGGATCGGCTCGGCGCAGAGCGGCGCCTCGAGGTCGCCCGGCGGGAGCTCGACGTACGGGATCCCGGGCGTCGACGCGGCGAAGTGGAGCGTCGCCGCCAGGCCCGGCCCGAAGTAGTAGGAGTGTGGGACCAGCGTCACGTTGGCGGCGGCCGCGAGGGCCGCGATCTTCTTCATCTCGAGCAGGCCGCCGACCTTCGTCACGCTCGGCTGCACGACGTCGGCGGCGCCCGCGTCGAGGATCGCCCGGAAGCCGAACACGGTCGCGTCGTTCTCGCCGGTGGCGATGGGAATCGACAGCGCGGCGCGCACCCGCGAGAGCCCCGCGTAGTCCTCGGGCGGCCACACCGGCTCCTCGAGCCAGCGCAGCGCGTAGCGCTCGAGCCGGCGGCCGGTGCGGATCGCCTCCTCGACGGTCCACGGGCAGTTGGTGTCCAGCATCAGCTCGACGCCGCCGCCGACCGCGTCGCGCGCGGCCGCGACGGACTCGACGTCGGTCTGGTGGAGCTTGATCGCGGTGTAGCCGTCGGCCGCGGCGGCGGCGGACGCGCGCGCGACGTCGGCGGGCGCGGCGTAGCGGAGGAGGCTCGCGTAAGCGCGCGTCCGCGGCGCGCAGCGGCCCCCGAGCAGCGCGTACACCGGCACGCCCCGCGCCTTGCCGGCGAGGTCCCACAGCGCCAGCTCGACGCCGCTCACCGCCATCATCGCGAGCCCGCGCCGGCCCCAGATCATGAGGGCCCGGTGCATCGTGTCCACCAGCGCCTCGAGGCGCGTCGGGTCCTGGCCGGCCAGGAGCGGCGCCAGCGCGTCGTCCACGACGCGGCAGACGGCCAGGGTCGCCCCGTAGGCGAAGCACTCGCCCCAGCCGGTGAGGCCTTCGTCGGTGGCGACGCGGACCAGGATCTGCCGGCCGATGCCGCCCGCCCACGCCGACGCCGGCGTGGCGGCGCGCAGCGGGATCGCCAGCGGGAGGGCGCGGACCTCGGTGATCTTCACGGGCGGCGGGCGGCCGCTACAGGTCGCCGAGCCCGAGCTCGGTCCAGCGCTCGCGCACGCGCGCCTCGTCGGCGGGCGCCGGGCGCACCGTGGGCGGGAAGCGCTCGCCGTCCCACTCGGCCCGCTTCGGCAGCCGCCACGACCGCGTCATGTCGATGAGGACGCGGTTCCAGAGGCCGGTGCCGAGCTGCGCCACGTCGCGGTCCTCGAACGGCGTGCTCGGGTCGATCGGCGAGCCGAAGATGCCGGGGAACACGAAGATGCCGTCCTCACCCGCGTTCACCCGGTGGGCGAAGGCCCAGTCGAGCTGCTCGTAGGAGGTGACGTCGATGTCGTCCTCGGCCACCAGCACGTGCTTGTAGCGGTACTGCGCGGCGCCCGAGCCCCAGAGCGCCGCCGCGATCTGCCGGGGCTGGCCCTGGTAGCGCTTCTGGATCTGCACGCACACGTTGACGCCGTTGGTGATCGGGTGCACGTAGACGTTCGTGACGCCGGGGATCCCCGCGGCGTTCAGGATGTTCCAGGCGATCGCCGCACGCTGCACCGAGGACATCACGCTGTTCTCGCTGTAGGAGCCGGGCAGCGTGCCCTCGAGGCACCCCTGGAAGATCGGGTCGCGCCGGTGGGTGATGCACGTGATCTTCATCGTCGGCCGCGGCGTCGGCACGTCGGACACGTAGCCCGTGAACTCGCCGAACGGCCCCTCCAGCTCGTACGTGGCCGGATCGTCGCTGATGAAGCCCTCCAGCACGATCTCGGCGCTCGCCGGGACCTCCAGGTCCACCGTCTCGCACCGCACCAGCTCCGCGGGCTCCCCGCGGTAGGCGCCCATCACGTCCCACTCGCAGACGCCCGCCGGGATCGGGGAGCCCGCGAGGAACGGCATGATCGGGTCCCAGCCGATCACGCACGCGACCGGCATCGGCTCGCCGCGCTCCGCGTACTTCGCGAAGTGGGCGCCCCAGTGCTGGCCGCCCCGCACCAGCAGGAAGGGCGTCGTATCCTTCCGTCCGATCATGCCGCGGTAGATGCCGACGTTCATGACGCGCGTCTCCGGATCGCGCGTGACGATGCCCGAGAAGGTGTGGATGTAGCGGCCGCCCTCCTTGTAGTGCCACCGGGGGACCGGGAGCTCCGTCTGGTCCACCCGGTCGCCGCGGACGACGACCTCCTTCACCGGCCCCGTCGGCACGACCCGCGGCGGGATCGTCTCGCGGTTCTTCTGCATCACGTACCGGACGAGGTCGGCGTTCGGCGCGTCCTTGGGGAAGCCGAGCGCCAGCGCCAGCCGGGCCTGGCTGCCGAGCGCGCCCGCGTGGAGCCTGGTGCAGCGGCCCGTCTGGTAGCCCGTGATGTTCTCGAACAGAAGCGCGGGGCCGCGCTTCTCGAGCACGCGGCGTGAGACGGCGCCCAGCTCGCGGTCCCAGTCCACCTCGGCCTTGATCCGCCGCAGCTCCCCTTCCCGCCCCCGCGCAGGCGCGCGGACCAGCCGAGCCCGCTGGGAAGCGTACACCAGCGCGAAGCAGGCGACGCCCAGGAAATCGCCGAGCGCCCCCGGAAAGATCAGGAGCGCCGCGCCGGCGAGCAGCGCCGCCCGCTCCCAGAGCCGGGCCGGCGCGCGCAGATAGCCGATGAGGCCGGCGCCCAGCATCACGATGCCGAGCGCCGCCGCCGCCGTGCGCAGCACGATGTGGACGACGCTCGCGCCGATCATCATGAGCGCCGGGTCGTAGGCGAAGCTGAACGGGATGATGAAGCCCGAGAGCGCGAGCCCCATCGCCGTCCACTGCGTCTTCCAGACGTCCGACCCGGCGATGGACGACGTCGCGTAGGTCGAGATGGCCGTCGGCGGCGTCAGGTCGGCGAGGATCCCGAAGTAGAACACGAACATGTGGGCCACGAGCTTCGGGACGCCGAGCTGGACCAGCGCGGGCGCCGCCATGATGGACGTGATGATGTAGGTCGCCGAGGTCGGCAGCCCCGTGCCCAGCACGAGCGCGGCGACCATCGTCATCAGGAGCGTCAGGAGCATGCTGCCCTGCGCGACCCCGACGATCCCGCT
>JACPCH010000037.1 GCA_016179875.1 Candidatus Rokuibacteriota bacterium
CTGTGGGAAGGTGACGGCACGTTCTCACCGGCCGGCCACGCGTCGTACGACACCGTTTCCCGTTGTTTGGCCGAGGAGATCCAGCACCTCCTCCTGCGCCTGGGAATCGTGTCGCGTCTCTACGAACGCTCCCACGCGTATCGAGGGCGCCGCGCTGTCAGCTTCGTCATCACCATCACCGGCCGGGAGAATCTGCGGCAGTTCCATCGCCTGGTCGCTCACCGCTTCCTCGATCCGCGGAAGCGTCAGCGGGCACGAGCCCTGGTCGGAACACACATCGGACGTCGATCATCGCGTGACATCATTCCCGTGAAGATAAGGGCCGTCATCGATCGCGAACGTTTGGACCGGGGCGCTACGTGGAATGATGTCGGTCGAGGAGCCGGGGTCGCGTTGCGCGCGCTGGTCTCTCCCCACCGCTCGAAGCGTGGGTACCGGCGGTGGGTCATCGCCCGGCTGGCCCGATATTTCCGATCCTATCCGCTCACCCGTTTGGCGCACTCGGATCTCTACTGGGATCGAGTCGTCGCCGTCGAACCGGGCGGCATCCGGGAGACGTTCGATCTCCACGTCGCGGGCGCCCACAACTTCCTGGCGAACGACCTCGTGGTCCACAACTCGCACGCCGCGAGCTTCGCGCTGCTCGCCTACGCCAGCGCGTGGCTGCGCGTCCACCACCCGGCGGCGTTCTACGCGGCGCTCCTCAACAACCAGCCGATGGGGTTCTACCACCCGGCGACGATCGTGAAGGACGCCCAGCGTCACGGCCTCCGCATCCGGCCGGTGGACGTCACGCGCTCGGCCTGGCTCTGCACGCTCGCGGCCGGCGCCGTCCGGCTGGGGCTCCGGTACGTGCGGGGGCTGCGCGAGAGCGCCGGGCGCGCCCTCGTCGCGGCGCGGGCCACGCGCCCGTTCGCGTCGCTCGAGGACCTCCGGCACCGCGCGGGGCTCGACCGCGACGAGCTGGTGGCGCTCGCGGCCATCGGCGCGTTGGCGCCGCTCGGCGGCACGCGCCGGCAGCACCTCTGGGCGGCGACGGCGCCGGACCCCGGCCCGCTGTTCGCCGCCGCCGCGCGCGCCGGGGACGACCCGGCCGAGGGGGCCGGCCCGCTGGCCGAGATGACGCCGGCCGAGCGGCTCGTCGCCGACTACGCGGGGACGGGCGTGACGCTCGGGCGCCACCCGATGGCGCTCCGGCGCGCCGGGCTCCGGCGCCGGGGCGTGCTGAGCGCGCGGGAGCTCGTCTCCGCGGAGCCCGGCGCGTCCGTCCGGACGGCGGGCAGCGTCATCGTCCGCCAGCGCCCGGGGACGGCCAAGGGCTTCGTCTTCCTCTCGCTCGAGGACGAGACGGGCATCGCCAACGTGATCGTGACGCCGCGGGTCTTCGCGCGCCACCGCGCCGCCCTGGTGGGCGAGCCCTTCCTGCTGGTGGAGGGGGTGGTGCAACGGCAGGATGGCGTCGTCTCCCTCCGCGCGACCCGGGTGGCGGGGCTGCCGGCGCTCGGCCACCACGTGCCCTCCCACGACTTCGGGTAAGATGCGTGACACAGGAGGCGCGCGTGTTCGACCTCACGGGCAAGGTGGCGATCGTCACGGGCGGCAACGGCGGGATCGGGCTCGGCATGGCGCGGGGCCTCGCGGCCGCCGGCGCGCGCGTCGTCGTCGCCGCCCGCAACCAGGACAAGTCGCGCGCGGCCGTCGCGGAGCTCGCGAAGCTCGGCGGGGCGGCGCCGCTGGCGATCGCGGTGGACGTGACCGACGAGGCGTCGGTCACCGCGCTCGTCCGCGGCACGGTAGAGAACTGCGGCAGGCTCGACATCCTGGTGAACAACGCGGGGACCAACATCCGCAAGCCGCCGCACGAGCTCTCGCTGGCCGAGTGGCGGCAGGTGCTCGACACCAACCTCACCAGCGCCTACCTCTGCTCGCACGCCGCCCACCCGGAGCTGAAGAAGACCGGCGGCGGCAAGATCATCAACATCGGCTCGATGATGTCGATCTTCGGCGCGGGCTTCGCCCCGGCCTACGCCGCCTCCAAGGGCGGCATCGTCCAGTTCACGAAGGCCTGCGCTTCGGCCTGGGCCCGGGACAACATCCAGGTCAACGCGGTCCTGCCCGGCTGGATCGACACGGATCTCACGCGGCAGGCGCGGCAGCAGGTCGCCGGGCTCAACGAGAACGTGCTCAGGCGGACGCCGGCCGGCCGCTGGGGCACGATCGACGACATGGCGGGCATCGCCGTCTTCCTGGCGAGCCCCGCCTCCGGCTTCGTCACCGGCACCGCCATTCCCGTGGACGGCGGCTACTCGATCCAGGGCTAGCGTGCGGGTCCTGGTGGCCGACGCGATCGCCCCCGAGGGCCTCGCCTACCTGCGGGCGCACGGGTTCGAGGTCGAGGAGCTGGCCAAGCCCTCGCCGGAGACCCTCCAGGCTCGCCTCGCGGACTGCGACGCGCTCATCACGCGCTCGGGCACGGCGGTCACGGCGGACCTGCTCCGTCACGCGCCGCGCCTGCGCATCGTCGGGCGCGCGGGGGTCGGTGTCGACAACGTGGACGTCGAGGCGTGCTCGCGCCGCGGCATCGTGGTGTGCAACGCGCCCTACGGCAACGTCGTCTCGGCCGCCGAGCACACGGTCGGCATGCTCCTGGCGCTGGTGCGGCGCATCCCGGAGGCGCACGCGCGGCTCAAGACGCTCGAGTGGAACCGCGCGGTCTACGGCGCGGAGCTCTTCCGGAAGACGGTGGGCGTGGTCGGCCTCGGCAAGGTGGGCTCGCGCGTGGCCGCCCGCCTGCGCGCCTTCGAGACCGAGCTGCTCGTCTACGACCCCTACATCCCGGAGAGCCGGGCGAAGGACCTCGGGGCCCGCCTCACCGACTTCGAGACGCTGCTCCGCGAGTCCGACGTGATCACCTTCCACGTCCCGCTCACCCCCGAGACCGAGAACATGGCGGGGGCGCGCGAGCTGGCGCTGGCCAAGCGCGGCGTGCGCATCGTCAACTGCGCGCGCGGCGGCATCGTCAACGAGCGCGACCTGCTGGAGGCGCTCGAGACCGGGCACGTCGCCGGCGCCGCCATCGACGTGTGGAGCGAGGAGCCGCCGCGGAGCGACGTGGTGCGCCGGCTCGTCCAGCACCCGCGCGTCGTCGTCACCCCGCACCTCGGCGCCAACTCGAGCGAGGCCCAGGTGAACGTCGCGGTGGACGTCGCGCGCCAGCTCGTCGCCTTCCGCGACGGCGAGCTGGTGGAGCACGCCGTGAACATCCCGCTCGGCGACGCCGCCGCGCTGGCCGGGCTCCGGCCCTTCGTCGCGCTGGCCGAGCGCCTGGGCCGGTTCAGCGTCCAGCTCGATCCCGAGCACCTGGAGCGCGTGGAGGTCACGCTGGCCGGCGCGGTGGCCTCCGCCGACCCGGAGCTGCTGGCGCGCGCGGCCCTCGCCGGGCTCCTGGCGCCGGTCATGGCGGGCCCCGTCAACCTGGTCAACGCCCGCCTGGCCGCGGCCGAGCGCGGCGTCGCGGTCGCGGTGACGCGCGAGACGGAGGCCTCCGGCTACGCGAGCGTGGTCCGCCTCACCACCCACACGCGGGGCGGCAAGAAGATCATCGCCGGCACGATCTTCGACGGGCAGCCGCGCATCGTGCGGCTGCGCGACCTCGACATCGAGTTCACGCCGGAGGGCTACATCCTCGTGCTCTCCTACGAGGACCGGCCGGGCATGGTGGGCCGGATCGGCTCGATCCTCGGACGGCAGAACGTCAACATCGCGTCCATGCACGTCGGCCGCCGCGAGAAGCGCGGGCGCGCGATCGTCGTCCTGATCCTCGACGAGGACCTGGCGCCCGAGCAGCTCCGCGAGATCGCCGCCGCCGTCGAGGCCGACTTCGCCCGCCTGATCCGGCTGGCCTGAGTCGCCAAAAACCTTGGAGGGAGCGCGGTCGGCTTGCTACGCTTTTGGCATGAGACTCCACAGGCTGATCGCTCTCACCCTCGCCCTGTCGGCCGTCACCGCGTGCGCGTCGGCCCCGCCCCGGGCCGTTCGAAGCGAGTTCGAGGACATCCCGGTGCCCAAGGGGCTCACGTACCAGGGCGACCGGTCCACGATCATCGAGTCGCCGACCGTCAAGGCGGCGCGCCTCGTGTACCGCGGGCGGCTCGAGATCGAGAGCCTGGCCCTGGCCATGCGCACCACGCTCGAGGCCAACGGCTGGCGTCACGTGAGCAGCACGACCGTGTCCACGCACGGCACCACCCAGGTCTTCGAGAAGACCGGGAGCTCGCTCGAGGTCCGCCTCTGGGAGGGGTGGTGGTACACCTACGTGGAGCTGACGGCCAGCCGCGCCAGCCAACCCCCGAAGTAATCGGGGGTTGGGTTGGGGGCTAGGGACGGCGCCAGGCGCCGCCGTCGCGCGCGATGAACCCCTCGGCCTCCGCCGGCCCCCACGAGCCCGCCTCGTACGCGTGGAGCGCGGGCCCCGGCTCCTGCGCCCACGATTCCAGCACGGGCCCCAGCAGCTGCCAGGCCTCCTCGACCCAGTCGCCGCGCGCGTAGAGCGTCGCGTCGCCGTGGATCGCGTCGAGCAGGAGGCGCTCGTACGCCTCGGGCGGCTCGCCGCCGAACACCTCGCCGTAGCGGAAGTCGAGCCGCACCGGCGCGAGCCGGAGGTCGGGGCCCGGCGTCTTCGCCGCCACCGTGAGCGCGATGCCCTCGTCGGGCTGGATCCGGATCACGAGCGTGTTGGCCTCGACGACGGCCGGGCCCCGCCGGAAGATCGAGTGCGGCGTGCGGTGGAAGCGGATCGCGATCTCGCTCACGCGCCGGGCCAGGCGCTTGCCGGTGCGCAGATAGAAGGGCACGCCCGCCCATCGCCAGTTGTCCACCAGGAGCCGGAGCGCGGCGTAGGTCTCGGTCGCCGAGCGGGGCGCGACGCCCGGCTCCTGCCGGTAGCCGGGCACCGGGCGGCTCTCCGCGAAGCCCGCGCCGTACTGGCCCCGGAGGGCGGCCTCCTCGACCCGGCAAGGGTCGAGCGGCCGGATCGCGTGCATGACCTTGTTCTTCTCGTCGCGCACGGGGCCGGCGTCGAACGAGAGCGGCGGCTCCATGGCGATCAGGCAGAGGAGCTGGAGCAGGTGATTCTGCATCATGTCGCGCAGCGCGCCCGCCTCCTCGTAGTACGCGCCGCGCGTCTCGATCCCGAGCGACTCGGCGACGGTGACCTGGACCTCGGCCACGTGGTTGCGGTTCCAGAGCGGCTCGAAGATCCCGTTGGCGAAGCGGAAGACCAGGATGTTCTGCACCGTCTCCTTGCCGAGGTAGTGGTCGATCCGGTAGACCTGCTCCTCGGCGAACGCGCCCGCGAGCTGCCGCCCGAGCGCCCTGGCGCTCTCCCAGTCGCGGCCGAACGGCTTCTCGACGACGAGGCGCGTGAACCCGCCGGGCACCGGGCGCGCGAGGCCGGCGCCGCCGAGGTTCGCGATGATGTCGTCGTAGAGGCTCGGCGGCGTCGCGCAGTAGAAGAGCCGGTTGGCGGGCGCCCCGGAGCGCCCCCGCTCCAGCTCGCCGAGCTTCGCGCCGAGCTTCGCGTAGAGCGCCGGGTCGGCCGGGTCGCCGGCGACGTAGTGGACGGCCGCCGCGAAGCGCTCCCACACGCCCTCGGACGGGACCTTGAGGCGCGCGAAGGTGTCCACCGTCTCGCGCATCCGCCGGCGGAACCCGTCGTCGGAGAGGCCGGTGCGCGCCGTCGCGACGATCGCGAACGGCTCCGGCAGCGTCCGCGCGGCGTAGAGGCTCCAGAGCGCGGGCATGAGCTTCCGCCGCGTCAGGTCGCCGGAGGCGCCGAAGATGATCAGCGCGAACGGCTCATCGGCGGACGGCATGGCCCCCGAAGGCGTTGCGGAGCGCGACGAGGAGCCGGTCGGCGAAGGAGTTCTGGCGGCGCGAGCGGAAGCGCGCGAAGAGCGCCGCCGTGATCGTGGGCGCGGGCACGGCCTTCTCGACCGCGTCCTCGACGGTCCAGCGGCCCTCGCCGGAGTCCTCGACCCAGGGCTTGAGCGACGCGAGGGTGGGCTCCCGGGCGAGCGCGTCGGCCGTCAGCTCCAGCAGCCACGAGCGGACCACGCTGCCCCGGGTCCAGAGCGCGGCGATGCGCGGCAGGTCCAGCCCGTACGCGGACGCCGACATCAGCTCGAAGCCCTCCGCGTAGGCCTGCATCATCGCGTACTCGACGCCGTTGTGGATCATCTTCACGTAGTGGCCGCTGCCCGGGCCGCCGACGTGGAGCCAGCCCTCGGGCGGCGCGAGCGTCGTGAAGACCGGCGCGAGCCGCTCCACGGCCGGGCGCTCGCCGCCGACCATCAGGCAGTAGCCGTTGGCCAGGCCCCAGATCCCGCCGCTGGTGCCGGCGTCGACGTAGTTGATATTGCGGCGCGCCAGCTCGAGGGCGCGGCGGACGTCGTCCTTGTAGTGGGTGTTGCCGCCGTCCACGATCGTGTCGTCGGGGGCCAGGAGTGGCGCCAGCGCCGCGAGCGTGGACTCGGTGGGCTCGCCGGCGGGCACCATGACCCACACGTGTCGGGGCGGCGCCAGCGCCCGGACCAGCGCCTCCAGCGAGTCAACGCCGCGCGCCCCGCCGCCGGCGGCCGCGCTCACGGCGTCGCGCGCGCGGTCGTAGGCCACGACCTCGTGGCCGCCGCGCAGGAGCCGCGTCACCATGTTGCCGCCCATCCGGCCGAGGCCGACGAACCCGAGCTGCATCACGCCACCCGGCGCATCAGCTCGCCGGTGAACCGCTCGAGCGCCTCGGCGGGCGGCCCGACGAGCGGGAGCCAGAACGCTCGCCGGCGGGCGGCCCGGAGCGTGGCCAGGTCCCCCAGCGCCTGGGCGCGCTCGAGCGTGGCGAACCCGTAGGCCTCGCCCGGGATCGCGAGATCCTCGACCTCGCGGGCCGTGAACAGGAGGAGGATCGGCGTCGCCGGGCCGCCCTTGTGGAGCTGGCCCGTCGAGTGCAGGTAGCGGGGGCCGTAGCCGACCGTGGTCGCCAGCCGGGTCCGGTCGCGCAGGAGCGTGCGCAGGCGCTGGAGCGCGGCCGTGACGGCCGGCGCGGGCGTGAGATACGCCAGCAGCGCGACGTAGTCCCCGGGCGCGGCGCCGGCGAGCGCGCGCGCGACCTCCTCCACGCCGCTGGCGGGCGCCTCGGGGAGGCGGCCGCTCTCGCGGAACGCCGCGAGCGCGGTGGCGGTCGCGCCCTTGGCCTGCGCCACGTTCGGCTCGTCGAAGGGGTTCACGCCGAGCACCACGCCGGCGACGGCGGTGGCGAACTCCCAGCGGAAGAACTCGCCGCCGAGGTCGAGGCGGCTGCCGAGCCCGAACCGGATCACCGGATGCCCCGCGCCCTCCAGGGTCGCGGCGGCCTTCTCGAGGTCGCCGTCCCCCTCGAGCGCGAGCGCGACGAAGACGCGGTCGTCGCCGTACGCCGCCGGCTCGCCGGGCGGCTCGCCGTGGACCACGACGAGCCCCCGGCCCTGCTTGCCGGTGGACTCCGTGAGGAGCTGCTCGAGCCACGCGCCGAAGGCGGAGAGGGGCGGGGAGAGCAGCAGCGTGACCTTGTCGCGCCCGGCGGCGGCGAAGCCCCCGAGGATCGCGCCCAGCCGCACGCCGGGGTTGTCGGCGAGCGGGGTGAGCGCCTGGCAGCGCGTGGCCATCGAGGCCGCGTCGTCGAGGAGCGCCGCCAGGTCCAGGCCGAGCAGCGCGCCCGGCACCAGCCCGAAGAACGACAGCGCCGAGAAGCGCCCGCCGATCGCCGGGTCGTTCAGGAACGCGTGCCGGAAGCCGTCGGCGGCGGCCAGGCGCTCGAGCGGCGTGCCGGGGTCGGTGATCGCGACGAACCGGGCGCCGGGCGTCCCGGAGCGGCCCGAAAGCTCCGAGCGGAAGAGCCGGTAGAGCGCGTCCACCTCGGTGGTCGTCCCCGACTTCGACGCCACGAGCACGAGCGTCCGCTCGAGCGGGAGGCGGTCGAGCGCGCCGCGGATCGCGCCGGGGTCGGTCGTGTCGAGGACCGTGAGCGAGGGGCAGCCGCGGGCCGCGCCGAAGGTGACGGCGAGCACCTCCGGAGCCAGGCTCGAGCCGCCCATGCCGAGCAGGACGACGTCCGTGACGCCATCCGCGCGCGCCGCGGCGGCAAAGCGCTCGAGCTCGGCCAGCCGCTCGCGCATCACCGCCGGCGCGTCGAGCCAGCCGAGGCGCGTGCGGATCGCCGCCTGGACCTCGGCGTCCGCGCTCCACAGGCTCGCGTCCCGGGCCCAGAGGCGGCGGCCGGCGTCCGCGTCCACGAGCGCGGCGAGCGCCGCGCCCACCGCGGGCTCGCCCAGGACATCGCGGCGCGTCCCGCCGAGGGCGGCCGGCGCCGGCCGCCCGCCGAGCTCCTGGGCCTCGAGGGCGAGGACCTTCGCGAGCCGCCGCTCGTGGCGCTCGGCGTGCGAGAACGCGGCGCCCGCGAACGCGCGGGCGAGCGTGATGGCCAGGTCGAGCCCGACGACGCGGGCGCCGAGACACAGCACCGCGGATCTTGTTCGCGGCGATCGAGACGCCGGCGCCGCTCCCGCAGATGAGCACGCCGAGATCGGCCCGCCCGTCGCGCACCGCCAGCCCCACGGCCCGCGCGTAGTCGGGGTAGTCCACGGGCTCCGTGGAGGTCGTGCCGAGATCCGTGACCGCGTGGCCGTCCTGCTCGAGCGCGCGCACGACCCGTCCCTTGTGGGGGAAGCCGGCGTGGTCGGCGGCGACGGCGACGCGCGCCACTACCGGCTCCCGCCGCCCGGCAGGAGCGCCGCGGCGGCGCGGTCGAGCAGCCAGACGAGCTCGCCGTCGTCCGGCCGCACCAGCGCGGCCGGCAGGGGCGCCTGGTCGGCGAGCACGGCCTTGACGACCTTCGCCTTCTCCGCGCCCGCGACGAGGAACACGACGCGGGCGGCGGCGTTGAGGACGGGGAACGTGAGCGTGAGACGCTGCGGGATCGCGGCGGCGGCGGCGTGGACGGCGGCCACGGGCCGGAACACCTCCTTGAGCACCGGCGAGCCGGGGAAGAGCGAGGCGGTATGGCCGTCCACGCCGAGGCCCAGCAGCACGAGGTCGAGGCGCGGCAGCGCGCCGCGCCGGGTCGCGAACACCGCGGCCAGGTGTCGCGCATACTCGGCGGCGGCGGCGTCGGTGTCCTCGGCCTCGCCGCGCATGCGGATCACCTGGTCCGGCGGAACGGGCACGTGCGCGAGCAGCGCGTCGTGCGCCATCCGGTAGTTCGACTCGGGATGGTCGGGCGGCGCCGCGCGCTCGTCGCCGAAGAACACCCACGTGCGGTCCCACGCCACGCGCGCGCGCCACGGCGGGGCCGCGAGGCGCGCGTAGGTCTCGCGCGGGGTCGCGCCGCCGGCGAGGGCGATGGTGAAGCGGCCGTGCCGGCGCACCGCTTCGCGCGCCGTCTCCACGACGAGGCGGGCGGCGGTCTCGGCGAGCGCGTCCGCGTCGGCGACTATGGTGACGGTGGCCGGGGAGCCCATGCCCCGACCATCATACCCTCATACGCGGTAAGATAGCCCCCATGGCCGAGCAGTGGGAGGTGCTCCAGCTGCGAGGGCTCGCCGCCGCGGACGAGCGCGCGCAGGAGTTCACGGGCACGCTCGTGATCCACCGCGCGGGCAGCGGCGAGCCCGTCGAGTCCATCCAGGTGACGGTGAAGCGGACGATCCTCACCGAGCTCCACGACACCCTCGGGCGGCTGCTCGCCCGGTCCACCGGCCTCAAACGGAGAGAGCGATGAGCATGATCCGCGTGCTGAGTCCCATCGGCGAGGTGCGGGCCGAGAGCTTCACGGCCCCG
>JACPCH010000038.1 GCA_016179875.1 Candidatus Rokuibacteriota bacterium
GCGTACTCGCCGAGCTGGATGAGCGCGAACTTCATGCCGCTGTACTCGACGCGGAAGCCCGCCACCAGCTCCGACTCGGCCTCGAGGATGTCGAACGGCACCCGGTTCTCGGCGGCGAGCGTGGCGACGATGAACGCGACGAACGCGAGCTGGCCGAGCCCCGGCCAGGCGATGAACCAGAGCCCCTGCTGGGCGGCGACGATGGCCGACAGCTGGAGCGAGCCGGCCAGCAGCACCGGCACCAGCGCGGCGAACACGAAGGGCAGGTCGTACGAGATGATCTGGTTCACCGCGCGCATGGCCGAGATCAGCGCGTACTTGTTGTTCGAGCCCCAGCCGCCCATGAACAGGCCCACGATCTCGAGCGACGAGACGGCGAGGAAGAAGAGGACGCCGATGTTGAGGTCGGCCACGCCGAGGCCCGGCGCGAACGGGATCGTCGCGAAGATCAGGAGGCAGGGCACCAGGAAGACGACCGGCGCGAGGTTGTACACGCCGCGGTCGGCGAGGGTCGGCACGATGTCCTCTTTCAGCATGAGCTTGAGCCCGTCGGCGATCGGCTGCAGCCAGCCGCCGGGCCGGCCGACGTAGTACGGGCCGATCCGCGACTGCATCCGCGCGGCGAACTTGCGCTCGAGCAGCGTGACGTAGGCCACGAGCCCGAGCACGGCGCCGAGCACGAGGGACGCCACGAGCACGTGCCCGGCGAGCGGGCTCACCGGTCCACCTCGCCGAAGACCGGGTCCACCGAGCCCATGATCGCGACGACGTCGGCGATCTTGTGGCCGGGGACGATGTGGGGCAGCACCGCGAGGTTGGAGAAGGACGCGCCGCGCCACTTCATCCGGTACGGCTTCGGGCCGCCGTCGCTCACGAGGTAGCAGCCGACCTCGCCGCGCGCGCCCTCCACCCGCGCGTAGGCCTCGCCCTTCGGCGCCCGCACCTGGCCCACCGACTTCACGCCCGGCCGCGACGAGATGGGCCCCTCGGGCAGGCCGTCGAGCGCCTGGCGGACGATCGTGATGGACTCGCGGAACTCGACCATCCGCACCCGGTAGCGCGCGAAGCAGTCGCCGGCCGTCTCGACGGGCACGCGGAAGTCGAACTCCTGGTACGAGGAGTAGGGCGCCGCGCGGCGGAGGTCGAAGTCGACGCCCGAGCCGCGGATGAGCGGGCCCGAGAGGCCGAGCTCCTGGGCCAGCTCGCGCGAGATGACGCCCACGCCCTGCGCCCGCGCCGTGAAGAACGCGTTCGCCTCCAGCATCGCCTCGTACTCCTCGAGCCGCCCCTCGATGAAGTCCACGGTCCGGCGGACCTTCGCGTCCCAGCCCGGCGGGACGTCGTAGCGCGTGCCGCCGACCTGGTGGAAGCCGTAGAGCAGGCGCGCGCCGGTCAACTCCTCGAACAGGTCGAGGACCATCTCGCGCTCCCGGATGCAGTAGAGGAACACGGTGGCGCCGCCGCCGAGCGCGCCGCCGATGTCCATGCACCACGTGCCCAGCCAGAGGCAGTGGGAGGCGATCCGCTGCAGCTCGGCCGCGATCACCCGCAAGTATTGCGCGCGCCGGGGGACCTCGACCTTCCCGAGCTGCTCGACGGCCGAGACGTAGGCGAGCTCGGAGGTCATCGCGGCGACGTAGTCGGTCTTCGACGCGATGGACGGGTACTGGACGTAGGTGAGGGTCTCGCCGAGCTTCTCGTGGCAGCGGTGGAGGTAGCCGATCACCGCGTCCAGCGCGACGACCGTCTCGCCCTCGAGCGTCAGGACCGCGCGGAAGACGCCGTGGGCGGACGGGTGCTGCGGCCCCATGTTCATCACGAGGCGCTCGCTGCCCCCGTAGCCGATCTCGACGACCTGCCGCGTCTCCGTGCCGGGCATCTACTTCATCGGCGAGGACGGCGCCGGGACCAGCGCGACCGACCGCATCTCGGCCAGCAGCGGCGCCGAGGCCGCCAGGAACTTCTGCCACTCCGGATCCTTCACCGCGCTGCCGCGCACCTCGGCGCGGTGGTTCAGGTCGCGGTAGGCCCAGAGGTGCACGACCTCGTTGAGCTGCCCGGCCTCGGTCTGCCAGAGGCCCACGTTCTTCGAGTACTTCTCGCGGACGGGCATGATGGCCTTGAAGAGGCCGAGCCACTCCCCGGCCTTGCCCACGTGCGTCCGGTACCAGCGCAGCTCGTAGAGGTTTCCGGCCTCCGCCGGCGGCGTGAGCGGCAGGACCGCCGACAGGAACTTGTTCTCCTGGGCGACGATCATCGGGCGGATCTTCGGGACGTAGCCCTGGGTCCAGTCGGCGTTCTTCTGGAGGTCCGCGCGCAGCCGGTCGCGCTCGTCGAGGCTCGGATAGCTCCAGAGGTGGACGTACTGGTTGAGCAGCCCGAACTCGGTCGTCCACGAGCCCTCGAGCTTGCCGTACCTGTCGCCGCGCGTGGGGCGGCCGACCTCGGCGTTCAGCTTCAGGTACTCGAGAAGCTTGCCCGGCGTCAGCGTGTAGGTGCGCAGCTCGTAGATCATCGTCGGCTCCTCCCGCGGCGGGTCATCGGTACGGCGCGTGGGGCGTGTCGGGGGCGTAGTCCTTGCGCAGCGGGTGGCCCTCCCAGTCCTCGGACAGGAGGATCCGCCGGAGGTCGGGGTGCCCCTCGAAGACCACGCCGAACATGTCGTAGCACTCGCGCTCCATCCAGTCGGCGCCCTTCCAGACCGGGGTCACCGAGGCGCAGTGCGTCTCTGCCGCGCCGAGCCGCGTGCGCATCATGAGGACCAGCCCCGCCTCGAGGTTCTCGACGCGGCAGAGCACCTCGAAGCCCTGCTCCTTCCAGTCCACGGCGCTGAGCCAGTTGAAGTACAGGCATCCGAGCTCCCGGCGGGCGAAGCGTGCGAGCGCGAGCCACCGCTCCCGGGGCACCGCCACCGTGAGCGTCGCGGCCTCGGCCGTCGCCTCGACGCCAAACTGGTCCCGGATGCGCGCGGTCGCGGCGGCGGGGGTCGTGCTCACGCGGGATCGGTGGGCGTCGGGCGGCTGCCGGTCGTCTGGAACCGGGCGACCTGCTCCTGCAGCTTGAGCAGCCCGTACATCAGCGAGTCGGGCGTCGGCGGGCAGCCCGGGACGTAGACGTCCACCGGCACCACGCGGTCCACGCCCTTCACCACGTGGTAGCCGTGGCGGAACGGGCCGCCCGAGTTCGCACACGAGCCCATCGAGAGGACCCACTTCGGATCCGGCATCTGGTCGTAGATCCGCTTGAGCATCGGCGCCATCTTGATGGTGACGGTGCCGGACACGATCATGAGGTCGGAGTGGCGCGGCGAGGCCCACGGCACCATGCCGAACCGCTCGACGTCGAAGCGCGAGGCGAACGTGGCCATCATCTCGATGGCGCAGCAGGCCAGGCCGAACGTCACCGGCCACAGCGACGACTTCCGGGCCCAGTTGAAGATCTTGTCGGTGGACGTCGTGACGATCCAGCCGCCCGGGAAGTGGTGGATCGCGTCGGCGACCGCGGCGAGCGCGTCGGACGTCTTGTCGTCCGGCCCGCGCTCCTGGTGGTACTTCTCCCACTCCTGGAGGTCCTTGAAGTCGCTCCACCCGGCCGGCGGGACCTGGGGCACGGGCCGCTTCACTTCCACTCGAGCACGCCCTCCCGGTACGCGTAGAGCCAGCCGAGGCCGATGATCGCGACGAACCCCGCCATCACCCAGAACGCCGGCAGGCCACCGGCGCGGAGCACGAGCGTCCACGGGATGAGGAAGACGGCGAGCGCGTCGAACACGATGAAGACGAGCGCCACCAGGTAGAAGCCGACCGGGAACTGCACCCACGCGGTGCCGATCGGCTCGGCGCCGCACTCGTAGTTCATCTGCTTCACCGGATCGGGGCGGCTCGGCCGGAGGAGCCGTGCCACGGCGAGGGACACGACGGCGAAGGCCACGATCAGGACGCCAAAGACGACAACGGGCAGATAGCCCGACACGCGTTCCCTCCCTCGGAAACCGACCCGGGTGGCGAGTATAGCACGCGGTGTCGGGCGCCGCGCTCCGGCCCCGCCGGGCGCCGCCCTCACCCGGCACGCGCGGCCATGCTAGACTTCGGCGATGCGCGTACTGGTGGTCGAGGACGAGCTCGATCTCGGAGACGTGTTCCGGGATTTCCTGCTGGAGCTGGGCCACCAGCCGCTGGTGGTCCGGAGCGCCGAGGCCGCGCTGGGCAAGCTCGAGACCGAGCGGCCCGACGCGATCATCCTGGACATCCACCTGCCCGGCATGAGCGGGCTCGACTTCCTGCAGCTCCGTCCCGTGCGCGAGCTGGGCGTGCCGATCGTGGCCGTCTCGGGCGTCGTCACCGAGAGCCAGGCCCGGGAGTGCCTCCGGCTCGGCGCGGCCGACTTCGTCGGCAAGCCGATCCCCCTCGACCGGCTCAACGAGGTCCTCACCTTCCTCGAGCCCCACGCGATGAGCCGGCGGGTCGACAAGGCGCGGCCGGCCGACCGGCGCCGCAAGCCGCGCGCGCGCGTGACGTTCCCGGTGCGCGCCCTCGAGTACAACGGCGCCGAGCACCACGGCACGTCGGTCGAGATCGGGGTGTCCGGCATCAAGGTGCGCCTGCCGTCGGCGCTCGAGCCCGGGAACGTGGTGCGGCTCACCTTCACGCTGCCGGACGGCGGCCCGGGCATCCAGACGATGTCGCTGGTGGTGCGCGTGGACCCGGATGGCCACGCGTTCACCTTCGTCCACCTCGCCGAGCAGGACACCGAGCGGCTCGCCGAGCTGATCCAGCGCCGCCGCTGAGCGCGCGTTAGAGGACGCGTTAGAGGAGCGCCGCCGCGCGCGCGCCGGCGCGGTCCGCGGCGCCGAGCCGCGCCAGCACCTCCCCCGCCAGCGCCACCGCCCGGGCCTCCGCGTCCGGGCCCTCCAGCACGAGCCCGCGGTAGCGCACCGCGAGCGTGCGCGAGGCCTCGAACCCGCCGCCCGCCGTCTCCTCGAGCCGGGCCGCCTGCACGACGCTCGTCAGCAGGCGCTCGAAGTGGGCCGCCATGCGGCGCCGCACGTCGCCGTAGCCCTTCACCAGCTGCGCCGCGCGCGCGACCTCGAGCGCCAGCGCGCGGTCCCACGCCAGGCACGCCGCCACCGCGGCGAGCCAGCGGTCGATGCGCGCGTGCTCCTCGCGGGCCCGGTAGGAGATCGGGCGCAGGGGCTTGAGCAGCGTGAGGAGCCACACGCGCAGATAGCCCGAGACCGTCGTGGTCTTGACGTGCTGGCCGAGCGCCGGGCGGCCGTGGGGCCAGCGCCGCTCGGCCCAGTGCGCGACCGGCGCGATGAGCCGGTAGGGCAGGACGCCGAAGATCTCGTCGAGGTCGGGCTTGAGGAAGTCGGTGACCACGATCTCGCCCGCGCGCGTCTCCCGCCGGATGCGCTCGAACCGGCTCATCCGCGTCTTGAGCTCGGCGACCCTCACGGCGTCCTCGTAGGTCATCAGCACCGCGAGCCAGCGGGCGACCGCCGTGAGGAGCGCCGGGTCGCTGGCGGCGAAGGGCCGGAGCCGCGCCAGGTACCGCTCCGCGTAGGCGCGGCTCTGGTAGTCGGCGAGCCGCGCGATCGCCAGCGCGAGCGTCGGCCGCGCCGATTCCGGAAAGTCCGCGGTCAGCCGCGCGACCTCGGGGTCGGCCGCCGGCGCCGGCGCGGGCGCCGCGGGCGCGGGGGCGGCGGCCGTGTCGCGCGCCACGGCCGCCAGGCCGGCGTCGAAGCCGCGCAGGTTGGCCTCGACCTGGACGCCCTTCTTTTGGATGGCCTCGCGGAAGGCCTCGACGGCGACCGGCAGGGCGCCGCTGCCGGCGAGGGCGCCGAGCAGCACCGCGTTCGCCTCGGTGCCGTGCTCGCGCGCGAGCGCGAGCGCGTCGAACGCGTGGAGCCGCCGGGAGAAGGCCTGCGCCGCGGCGCGGAGCGGCTCGACCGGGTAGGTCCCGTCCCCGGCCGCCATCTTCTCGTGGATCGAGTAGAGCCGGTGCGTGCTCGCGACGATCGTGGTGCGCGCGGGTGACGGGAAGCCCAGCTCGATCATCCGGCCGACCTCGAGGAGCTCCGCGGCCAGGAGCACGTCGAGGGCGCCCGGCACCGGGTAGAGCGAGAAGTTCGGCTCTCCGTCGTCGGCGGCGTCGCGCGGCGTGGCGATCTCGACGTAGTACGTGGTCGAGCCCGTCCGCTGGGCCACGCCGGGGATGGATGTGCCGTGCACCGGGTAGCCGTCGAGCAGCGCCGCGTCCACGATCCAGTCGAGGAGCACGCCGCCGCCCTGGCCGCCGACGGCGGGAATGAGGACCGAGACGAGGCGCGGCTCGCTCACCGGGCGCCGCTCACGCCGTGAGGGCGGCGAGCCGGCCGATGACCGCCCGGCGCAGGCGGCCCACGAGCCGGGTGAAGCGCGTCGGGTTCGTGACGATCCGGACCTCGTAGAACGACGGGCAGAGCACCGCCGCGTGGGCGACCTCGCCGCACACGCCGCAGCCGACGCACGTCTGGTCCACGTGGGCGATCGGGTCCTCGCGGAACGGGTCGGGGCTCGCCGCCAGCGTGAGCGACGGGCAGCCGTTCAACCGCATGCACGAGTGGTCACCCGTGCACACGTCCGGGTCCACGCCGAAGCGCGGCTCCGCGACCTGCTCCCCCGCGGCGATCGCCGTGCGCGCGCGCGGCTTCTCCCGCCGCTGGCGCTCGAGCATGCACTCGTTGCGGGCGATGATCACCTTGAGGCCCGGCACGCGGGTCGTGAGCGCCTCGCGCAGCGAGCCCATCACGTCGGCGATCCGGTAGGAGTTCACGGTGCGGATCCACTTGACGCCGAGGCCCCGGAGCGCGTCGGGGATCGGCATGCGCACGGGCTCGTTCCGGGCGTTGGTGCCGGTGGACGGCAGGTGGTGCTGGCCCGTCGCCGCCGCGTAGAAGTTGTCGAGGATGACCAGCACCGAGTCCTGCTTGTTGCCCATCGCGCTGGCGACGCCGTTGGTCAGGCCGTTGTGCCAGAAGCCGCCGTCGCCCATCACCGAGACGACCCGCTTGCCGAAGAGCGGGGCCACGGCGCTCGACGACGCGAGCCCCAGGCCGTAGCCGAGGACCGAGTTGCCCACGTTGAAGGGCGCCTGCGTCGAGAAGGTGCTGCAGCCGATGTCGGCCGAGACGTGCGTGTCGCCGATCTCCGGCTCGCGCTGACGCAGGATCTTCAGGGCGCTGAAGACGGGGCGCTCGGGGCAGCCCGTGCAGAACGAGGGCGGGCGCTTGGCGACCGGCTCGCGCAGGACCTCCCGGACCTTCGCCTGGTGCTCGGTGAGCGCGCGGTAGCGCTCCTCGATCGCGCCCGCGGACTGCGCCGCGACGCCCGTCGCCGCCAGGAACCCCCGGAGCCCGCCGATGACGAGCGCCGGGACGTACTCGCCGTTGGGCGCGAACACGTCCTTGCCGGAGATCTCGACGCCGAGCTTCGCCTCGTGGGCCAGCGCCCCCAGCTCGCGCTCGATATAGTTCGGCATGCCCTCCTCGACCACGAGGACCCGGCGCTTGCCGCGCATGAAGCCGATCAGCTCCTCGGGCACCAGCGGGTGGATCGCGTTCAGCACCAGGAGCGGCACCGGCGTCCGGCCGCGCACGTCGGCGAGGCCGAGCACGTGCAGGCCGCGCAGCGTCGTGTTGTAGAGCCCGCCCTGCATCACGATGCCCAGGTGGTCCTCGGCGCCCCCGAAGTGCTCGTTCAGCCGGTGCTCGACGATGTAGCGCCGCGCCGCCGGCAGGCGCTGCTCGAACTTCTGCGCCTCCATCTGGTACGTGAAGGGCGGCAGGTTGATGCGCTCGAGGCTGAAGCTGGGCGCGCCGAGCGGCGAGCGCATGCTGATCCGGGGGCGCACGTTGTCCTTGCACCGGAGCGTGCCCCGCATGTGGCAGGCGCGGATCCGGATCGAGAAGAACACGGGCTCGTGGCACGCCTCCGAGAGGCCGAAGCCCTCCTCCACGAAGCGCGCGAACGACGCGAGGCTGTTGCGCGGGTCGAGCAGCGGCACCGACGACTTGAGCGCCGCCGAGTGCGTGCGCTCCTGGAGGATCGAGGCGCCCTCGCCGTAATCCTCGCCGATCACGATCAGCGAGCCGCCGATGACGCCCGCGGAGGCCACGTGCGAGAGCGCGTCGGAGGCGACGTTGGTGCCGACGACCGACTTCCAGGTGACCGCGCCCCGGATCGGATAGTTGATGGAGGCACCGAGGAGCGCCGCGGCCGCCGCCTCGCTCCCCGACTGCTCGAAGTAGATCCCGAGCGGCTTCAGCACCGGCTCGTTGGCGTCGGCCAGGACGTCGATGAGGTAGGAGACGGGCGCGCCCGGGTAGCCGCCGACGTAGCTCACGCCGGACTGGAGCAGGGCCTTGGTGATGGCGAGGATCCCCTCGCCGCGCAGCGTCTCGCCCTCGCCGTACGCGAGCTGCTTGACGTCCTCGACGAAGGAGAGCTCGCCCATGG
>JACPCH010000039.1 GCA_016179875.1 Candidatus Rokuibacteriota bacterium
CATCCCGGGTATCTCAGGCGTGATCATCGACGGCGTCGTGCGCACGGGCCGGAGCCGCAACAGCCCGCTCGCCAAGCGCCTCGCCACGTTCACCGGCGTGACGCCGGCCGGCGCGGGCCACTGACGACTCGACGAGAGGAGATCAAGCGATGAAGCTGACCAGCACGAGCTTCAAGGACGGCGACTATCTGGGCGCGGAGCACGTTCTCTCCGCCGACTACGGCTTTGGCTGCAGCGGCGGCAACAAGTCGCCCCACCTCCGGTGGGACGAGGCGCCGGCCGGGACGAAGAGCTTCGCGGTGACGTGCTTCGATCCCGACGCGCCCACCGGCAGCGGCTTCTGGCACTGGGTGGTGGTCAACATCCCGCCCGGCGTGACCGAGCTGCCGCTGGACGCGGGCAACCCGGCGAGCGGCAAGCTTCCGGCCGGCGCGCTTCAGGTGAGGACCGATTTCGGCAAGCCGGGCTACGGCGGCCCCTGCTCGCCCGAGGGCGATCACCCGCACCGCTACCTCTTCACGGTCTTCGCCGTGTCCATGGACCGGCTGCCGGTGACGGCGGACACCGCGGCGGCGGTGGTCGGCTTCTACCTGAACTTCAACACGCTCGCGAAGGCGTCGCTGATGGGCCTCTTCAAGCGCTGAAAGAGGAATGATGCCCCCTCAGAACGGCGGGGCGTCGAGTCCGCGCTCGGCGAAGCTGTCCGCGTAGCGGAACGAGGCCGGGTTGTAGACCGCCGAGGCCACGTCCATGCTCACGTCCACGACCACGGGGCCGGGATGGCGGAGGGCCTCGGTCACGACCCCGTACACCTCGCTCCGCCGCTCGAGCCGCATCCCGCGGGCGCCCATGGACTCGGCCATCTTCACGACGTCCGGATTCCACGGCTCGCCCGTCGCCTCGATGCGGTAGTCGCAGAAGACGTGCTGGCCGTAGAACTTCTCCATCCGCCGCTCGAAGACCATCGAGCGGTTGTTGAGGACGAGCCAGACCATCGGCAGGCCGTACTCGACGGCGGTGGCGACCGCGGTGCCCGTCATGAAGAACGAGCCGTCGCCGGTGAAGGCGAGCGCGGGGTGCTCGGGGTGGGCGAGCCTGGCGCCGACGAGGCCGGGCACGCTCCAGCCCATGCGGATGAAGTGGCCGTTGTTGGTGTGGACGTGGCGCGAGGACGCGCGGAAGAAGCTCGGGCCGTAGCAGAGGATCTGGCCGGTGTCGAAGAGCACCGAGGTCTCCGGGTCCACGTCCCGCACGGCCCGCGCCGCCTCGTCGAGGAGCGGCGCGTAGTCGAGGGGCGGCCCTTCCTTCTCGCGCGCGGGCGCCGTCTTCTGGCGCCACTCGCGGCGCCAGCCGTCGATGCGGGCGAGCCACGCGCGGCGGCCCTCGCCGCTCGCGCCACGGGCGCGGAGCGCCCGGGCGAGGGCGGTGATCGCGAGCCGCGCGTCGGCGATCATGCCGACCTCCACCGGGTAGACGCGGGCGATCTCGCCCGGATCCACGTCCACCTGGATGAGCCGGGTCGCCCGCGGGATGTCGTAGAGCGTCCAGCCGGCGGTGGTGAGATCGGTGAAGCGGTTGCCGATCGAGAGCAGCACGTCGCACGCGCGCGCGGCCTCCACGCTGTGCTCGTCGCCGAAGCGTCCGGGGATCCCGACGTAGCACGGGTGCTCCTCGGGGAAGGCGCCCTTGCCGGCGAAGGTCGTGCACACCGGCAGGCCGAATTCCTCGGCGAAGGCGCGCAGGTCGTCCCACGCCCGCGCGTTGTGGACGCCGGTGCTCACGATCACCAGCGGCCGCTCGGCGGCGGCGAGCAGCGCCGCGGCCTCCTCGACGGCGGCGGGGTCGGGCGCCGGCGGCGCCACCCGCGTCCAGGCGCGCGGGTCGGGAATCTCGCGGTAGTCGGTGGGCGTCGCCTGGATGTCGAACGGGATCTGGACCAGCACGGGACCCGGCCGGCCCGTGATCGCCTCCTTGTACGCGCGCAGGAACATCTCGAGCGCGGTGTCGGGACGGTTGACCATGAGCGCGCGCTTGGTGACCGGCTTGGCCAGGCGGATCCACTCCTCGGGGCCCTCGCGGTAGGCCTCCTGGATGCCGCCGCGGTCGAACCACTGGCTCGGACCCGCGCCCACGAGCGCCACCAGCGCCACCGAGGAGTAGTAGGCTTCGGCCAGCGCCGGGATGAGATTGGTGGCGCCCGGCCCGCCGGTGGCGACGACGACGGCCGGCGGCGGGCGGCGCTTCGAGCGCCAGTAGCAGTCGGCCATGTGGACGGCGTGGTCCTCGCATCGCGCGCGCACACCGCGGATGCGCGTGCGCTCCAGCGCGTCGAGCAGCGCCCAGTTGCCGTGGCCGACGACGCCGAAGAAGAACTCGCAGCCGGCAGCTTCCAGGAACTTCGCGATGGCAACCGATGGCGACATGCTGGGCATGGGCTCCTCCTGGCCGCCGCGACGCGCGGCGCGCAGGCCAGTCTCGGCCGCCGCCGCGCCCCCGGCAATAGGGACGGCTCCTCATTTTCGTGGGGCGCCCCAGGCCGTAGGATGGGTATATAGTCCCCGTGACGCGGGTATAATATACCCGTGCTGAGGAGAGGGATCGAAGGCCCGCTCAAGACAGCCCTGGCTGACACCCCGGTGGTTCTCCTCACCGGTGCCCGCCAGGCCGGCAAGAGCACGCTTGCGCAGACCCTGGTTCCAGAGGATCGGTACCTCACACTGGATGACGCAACCGTCCTGGCCGCTGCCCAGATCGACCCCGCGGCCTTTATCAGCCGCTACGCCGGTGGAATGGTGGTCATCGACGAGGTCCAGCGCGTGCCGGATCTGCTCCTTGCGATCAAGGCGTCGGTGGATCGCGACCGGCGGCCCGGACGCTTTCTGCTTACCGGCTCGAGCAACATCTGGTTCGTGCCACGCGTGGCTGATTCGCTGGTCGGCCGCATGGAGATCCTCACGCTGTGGCCGCTCTCCCAGGGGGAGATCATGGAGCGCCGTGAGGGCTTCCTCGAAGCCATCCGGCGCGCGCGCCTGCCGGGCAACCCGACCGTCATCACCGTCGAGGAGATGGCCGCTCGCATCGTCCGCGGGGGGTACCCGGCGGTCTATTCCTGGTCAGAGCGGCGGCGAGCAGCCTGGTTACGCTCGTATGTGACCGGCGTCCTCGAGCGCGACGTCCGCGAACTGACGAGCGTCGAAGCCATCGCTGCTCTGCCACGCCTGGTCACGCTGCTCGCCACGCGCGTGGCCACGCTCGTGAATCTCGCCGACGTGTCGCGCACCGCCGGGATCGCCCACACGACACTGCAGCGCTACATGGCGGTGCTGGAACGAACGTTCCTCATCCATCAGATCCCGGGCTGGGGAACGAAGCTCGGCGCCCGCGTTCTCAAGTCCGCGAAGTTCGTCTTCGCCGATACCGGATTGGCCATGGCGCTCCTGCGTCTCGCCACGGAGCGTCTCCCGCAAGAACCGATCTCCGGCCCCGTGCTGGAGAACTTCGTGATCATGGAGCTGCGCAAGCAGGCTTCCTGGCAGGAAGAGCACATCCGGCTCTATCATTTCCGCACCCCGAAGGGCATCGAAGTGGACGTTGTCGTCGAGCTCGAGGGGAACGAAGTGATCGGGATCGAGGTGACGCGGAGCCAGACAGTAACCGGTGAGGACTTCCGTGGGCTCAATGAGCTCGCGAGAATAGCGGGCCGGCGTTTTCGGGCCGGGGTGATCCTCTATCTCGGCCGGAAGGTCGTGTCGTTCGGCAAGAACCTCCACGCAATACCGCTGGCTGCGCTCTGGGAATGGTGAGCCGGAAAGCCGCCGCCCTTGACATGTCCGGCCGCGGCTGACTAGAGTGCTGCGCGCCCCATGACCGAGAAGACCTGGATCGGCAAGCCCGTCAAGCGCGTCGAGGACGCGCGCCTCCTCACCGGGCGCGGCGCCTACATCGACGACCACCCGCCGGTGGCCAACCTCTTCCACGCGGCGATCGTGCGCTCGCCCCACGCCCACGCCCGGATCCTCGGCTACGACGTCGCCGGCGCGCGCGCCCTGGCGGGCGTCGCCGGCGTGATCACGGGCGAGGACGTCGCCAGGCACACGCGGCCCTTCGCGGTCGGCGTCACCGCGCCCGTCCACTACTACTGCGCGGCCACCGACAAGGCGCGCTTCGTCGGCGAGCCGGTCGCGGTCGTGGTCGCGACGAGCCGCTACGTCGCCGAGGACGCGGCCGACCTCGTGCGGGTGCACTACGAGCCGCTCCCGGCCGTGGTGGATCCCGAGCGCGCGCTGGAGCCCGGCGCCCCGGTCCTCCATGAAGCCGTCGGCTCGAACCTCGCGAACCACCGGCGGCTCGTGTACGGCGACCCGGATCGCGCCTTCGCCGAGGCCGACGTCGTCATCCGCGAGCGCTTCCGGTTCCCGAAGTACGGCTCGACGCCGATCGAGACCTACGGGATCGTCGCGCGCTGGGACGCGCTCGACGGGGTCTGCACCGTGTGGTCGAACTTCATGGGGCCGTTCATCATGCACCCGCTGACGGCCCGCGTGCTGGGCCTGCCGGAGAACCGGCTCCGCTTCATCGTGCCGCCGGACATCGGGGGGAGCTTCGGCATCAAGTCGCTGATCTATCCGTACATCGCGCTCGTCGCGCTGGCCTCGAAGCTCACGGGCGTGGCGGTGAAGTGGATCGAGGACCGCCGCGAGCACCTGCTGGCGTCCTCGACCGGCACCGACCGGATCGCGTACCGCGAGCTGGCCGCGAAGAAGGACGGGACGATCCTCGGCATGCGCTTCCGGTGGCTGGATAATGTAGGCGGGTACATCCGGAGCCCCGAGCCGGGGTGTAGTTTTCGGCCGACCGGAAATTTTGTCGGTCCCTACCGCTTTCAGCATCTCGAAGTCGATGCCTCCACCGTCATGACCAACAAGTGCCTGACGGGGCCGAACCGCGGCTACGCGTGCGGCCACCTCTACTTCGAGACCGAGGGCATGGTGGACCGCCTGGCCGCCACGCTCGGTCTGGATCCCGCCGAGGTGCGCCGGCGGAACCTGATCCCGGCGTCGGCCATGCCGTACCGCTCGCCGACGGGCGGCCTCTACGACTCGGGCGATTACCCGACCGCGTTCGAGAAGGC
The DNA here is from genome assembly GCA_016179875.1 of Candidatus Rokuibacteriota bacterium. Lineage (GTDB taxonomy): Bacteria > Methylomirabilota > Methylomirabilia > Rokubacteriales > CSP1-6 > GWA2-73-35. The sequence continues at coordinate 5,132 of JACPCH010000039.1, forward strand.
GCTCGACCTCGCGAAGTACGCCGGGCTGCGGCGCGAGCAGGCGAAGGCGCGCGCGGCCGGGAGATATTTCGGCATCGGGCTCGCGCTCGCGGTGGACCCGTCGGTCTCGAACATGGGCTACGTGGCGACGGCGCTCGACCCGCAGTTCCGCGCCAAGCCCGAGTACCTGCCGAAGTCCGGCGCGGTGGACTCGGCCACGGTCAAGGTGGACCCGCTCGGGCGCGTCATCGCGATCCTCGGCACGACGCCCCAGGGCCAGGGCCACCAGACGGTGGTCTCGCAGATCGTCGCCGACGAGCTGGGTCTGATCCCCGAAGACGTCACGGTGGTGGACGAGATGGACACGTTCACGCGCGTGTGGTCCATCTCCTCAGGGACGTACTCGAGCCGCTTCGGCTCGGTCGGCACCAGCGCGGTCGCCCTCGCCGCGCGCAAGCTCAAGGCCAAGCTGGTCGAGTACGCGGCGCACCTGATGGACATCCCGGCGGCCGAGCTCGAGTTCCGTGACGGCGCCGTGCGCCGCAAGACCGGCAAGGGGCCGTCCTACACGGTCAAGGACCTCGCCGGGCGCGCCCACTGGAACACCGACTCGCTCCCCGAGGGCATGGAGCCCGGGCTCCAGGCCACGGCCGTCTTCGGCTTCACCGTGGCCAGGGCGGTGGACGCCGAGGACCGCGTGAACTCGTCCAACACCTACGGCTTCATCGCCGAGGTCATGGCCGTCGAGGTGGACCCGGAGACGGCGGCGATCACGATCGTGAAGTACGTCACGGTCCACGACGCCGGGACGATCATCAACCCGATGATCGCCGAGGGCCAGATCTACGGCGGCGCGCTCCACGGCCTGGGCGGCGCGCTGTACGAGGAATTGCAGTACGACGAGGACGGCCAGTGCCTGACGGGCACCTTCATGGACTACCTCGTGCCGACGGCGAGCGAGGCGCCCACGATCGACATCGCCCACGTCGAATCGCCGTCGCCGCTCACGCCGCTCGGCTCGAAGGGGCTCGGCGAGTCGAGCTCCATGACGGTCCCCGCGGTCATCGCCAACGCCGTGAGCGACGCGCTGGCGCCGCTCGGGATCCGGATCACCGAGCTGCCGATGACGCCGTCGCGGCTCCACGCACTCATCAAGAAGGCCAGGGCCACATGAAGCCTGCGCAATTCGACTATCACGCGCCGACATCCGTGGACGAGGCGCTGGCGCTGCTACAGCGCTACGCCGGCGACGCCAAGATCCTCGCGGGCGGCCAGAGCCTCGTGCCGCTGCTCAACTTCCGCCTGAGCCGTCCGGCGGCGCTGGTGGACCTGAACCGCATCCCCGCCCTGGCCTATATAAAGGAAGAGGGCGGGCAGGTGAGGCTCGGCGCCATGACGCGCCAGCGGACGATCGAGTTCTCGCCGGTCGTCAAGGAGCGCCTGCCGCTGCTCGGCGAGGCGACGCGCTGGGTCGGCCACCTGCCGATCCGCACGCGCGGCACCATCGGCGGCTCGATCGCCCACGCCGACCCCTCGGCCGAGTACCCGGCGGTGCTGACGGCGCTCGCGGGCGAAGTGGTGGCGCGCGGCCCGAAGGGCGAGCGCGTCATCGCGGCCAAGGACCTGTTCCAGACCTACCTCACCACGAGCCTCGGGGCCGACGAGATCCTGGTCGAGGTGCGGATACCGGCGATGCCGGCCGGCGCCGGCTACGCGCTCGAGGAGTTCGCGCGCCGCCACGGCGACTTCGCGATCGTCGGCATCGCGGCGATGATCGTGCGCCAGGGCCCGCGCTGTACGGTGGCGCGCCTCGCCACCGCGGGCGCCGGGCCCGTGCCGCTGCGGCTGCGCGCCGCCGAGGAGATCCTGGAGCGCGACGGTCTCGGCGAGGCGGCGATCGAGGCCGCGGCCCGCCGCGCGGCGGAGCTGGTGAGCCCGGACGGCGACATCCACGCGTCGGCCGACTACCGCCGCCACCTCACCGGGGTGCTCACGAAGCGTGCGATCACGCGGGCGCTCGGAGTGGCCCGTGGCTGAGCTCGTGACCGTCCGCCTGACCGTCAACGGCGTCGCCCGCGAGGGGCGCTGCGAGCCGCGCAAGCTCCTCGTGGACTTCCTGCGCGAGGACCTCCAGCTCACCGGCACCCACGTCGGCTGCGAGCACGGCATCTGCGGCGCCTGCACGATCCTCCTGAACGGCCAGGCCGCGCGCTCCTGCATCATGCTGGCCGTCCAGGCCGACGGCGCCGAGCTGGTGACGGTCGAAGGCCTGATGCAGAACGGCAAGCTCCACCCGCTGCAGGAGGCCTTCCGCGAGCACCACGCGCTGCAGTGCGGGTTCTGCACGCCGGGGATGCTGCTGACCGCGCTCGACCTGCTGCGCACGAACCCGGCGCCGACCGAGGCGGAGATCCGCGAGGGCCTCTCCGCCGTCCTCTGCCGCTGCACCGGCTACCAGGGCATCGTCAACGCCGTGCGGGCCGCGGCCCGGACGCCCGGCGGCCCCGCCGGGGCGTAGAGCGGGACGTGGCCCGGGAGGCGCGCGACGAGGCGCCGGTCGCCGCGCCTAAGCTGGTGGGCGCGCGGGTGCCGCGCGTGGAGGATCCCCGCCTGCTAACGGGGCAGGGGAGCTACGTGGACGACCATCGTCCCGCCCGCATGCTCTACGCGGCGTTCCTGAGGACCCCGCACGCCCACGCGCGCATCGCCCGCATCGACGCCGCGGCGGCGCTCGCGCTGCCGGGAGTGGCGGCGGTGCTGACCGGCCAGGACCTGGCGCGCGAGTGCAAGCCCGTGCGCGCGGTCTCGCGGATGCCCGACTACAAGGTCACCTCCTTCCCGGCGCTGGCGCAGGGGAAGGTGCGCTACACGGGCGAGGCGGTGGCGATGGTCGCGGCCGAGAGCCGGTACCTGGCCGAGGACGCGCTGGAGCGCGTCGTCGTTGACTACGAGCCCCTGCCGGCGGTCGGGGACATGACGGCCGCGCTCGCGCCCGGCGCGCCCGTGCTCCACGAGGAGGCGGGCGGCAACCTCCTGCTCGCGCGCGAGTTCGCCCGCGGCGACGTGGACCGCGCGCTCGCGTCAGCTCATCTCGTCGTGAGCGAGCGGTTCCGCTTCCACCGGCACGCGGCGGTCTGCATGGAGAACCGCGGCGCGCTGGCCGAGTACGCGAGCGCCACCGGCACCCTGACCCTGCGCTCGTCGGCGCAGTGCCCGGGGCTCGTCCGCGACGTCCTCGCCGACCTGCTCGACATGCCCGAGCACCTGATCCGGGTCGTCGCCACCGACGTGGGCGGCGGCTTCGGCGCCAAGGCCTCGCTCTACCCGGAGGAGATCGCGGTCTGCGTGATGGCGCGCCGGCTCGGGCGCCCGGTGAAGTGGA
>JACPCH010000040.1 GCA_016179875.1 Candidatus Rokuibacteriota bacterium
TATCCTGACGCGATCCGCCGCCTGTACCCGATGGCGCGGATCTCGACGGACCGGCCGCCGCGCATCCTCTTCGTCGTCGAGCGGTTGACCGACGCGTTCCTGCGCCGGATCAAGCAGCTCAGCTTCCTCGAGATCGACTGCATCGAGTTCCGGCACCTCGAGGTCAACGGCACCTCCGCGCTCTACTTCGACCTCGTGCAGCGGCTGCGCAAGTCGGCTGCCGCCGAGGCGGCCGCGGCCGAGCCGCCGGCGAGCCCGGCGGTCGCCGCGTCCGTGCCCGCGCCCGTCGCGCCGCCGCCGCCGCCCGCCCCGCCCGTCGCGCCGCCGCGCGTCGTCGAGCCCGAGCCGCCGGCCAGCCCGGTGGTCGCCGCGCCGGTGCTGGCCGAGGAGTCCCGGGCGATCGTCGAGGAGCCCGCCGCGCCCGCGCCATCGCTCCAGCGGCAGCTTGCCGAGATTCTGGCGGCCGTCGGGAGCGAGGTCCCCGAGTCGGCCGAGGCCGTCGCGGAGCCGGCGCCCGAGCCGGCGCCCGTGCTGCAAACCGAGTCCGCGCAGGACGCCGGGCGCCAGTCGGTGGTGGAGCAGGCGGCGGCGAATCCGGAATGGCAGGCCCTGCTGAGCTCGCTCGGCGCCCAGATTCCGGCCCCGCCGGACCCGGCTGCGCCCGCGGCGGAGCCCGCGACGGTCGAGGAGCCCGTCGCGGCGATGCCCGACGAGGAGACCGCCGAGGCGCCGGTCCAGCGCGAAGAGCCGAGGGCCGCGCCCGTGCCAACACCCGCGTGGGCCAAGCCCGCCGAGAAAGTCGTGCCGCCGGCGAGCGGCGGGCGCACCTACTTCTTCGCGCAGGCCTCCAAGGCGCCGGCACCGAGCGAGGCGGCGCCGGCGGCCGCGCCGAAGGTCGAGGCCCCGACCGTCCGGGCCGCGGTGCCTGTGGTGGCACCGGCTCCGGCACCCGCGGCGGCACCGGCCAAGCCGGCCCCGGCTCCCAAGGCGGCGGCACCCGCGGCGGCGCCGGCCCAGCCGGCCCCCGCCGCGCCCGCGCCGGATCGCCCCGAGCTCCACGGGCTCGACCTCCCGAAGGACGGTCTCTCGCGGCAGTGGCTCGAGTTCCTCAACCAGCTTGGCGCGGCCAAATAACCAGAAAGGACCCGCGGTGACCAAGATCCAGGTCCAGCTCAACGCGACGGACGACGCCGAGCCCGAGCGCCTCCGCGTTCTCCTGGTGGACGACAACGCCTCCGTCCTGCGGTTCCTCGTGTCGGCCTTCACCTCGAACCACTGCGACGTGACGACCGCGTCGACGGCCGAGCAGGCGCTCGACCAGCTCGGCGACGATCCGTTCGACCTCGTCGTCTCCGACATCAAGATGCCGGGCCTGAGCGGGCTGGATCTCCTGCGCGCCGTCAAGGGCAGGCAGCCCGGGACACCGGTCGTGCTGATCACCGGGGTGCCCTCCGTGAACTCGGCGGTGTTCGGGCTCCGGCACGGCGCCTACGACTACCTGCCGAAGCCGTTCTCGGTGACGGAGGTCAAGGAGCTGGTCCAGCGCCTGCGCCGCGACCGTGCGGCGGGCAGCGGGAGCGTCAGCTACCCGGCCGGCCTCGCCGAGGAGCTGGCGCGGCGCCAGGGCGGCGTCGAGGTGCTGTCGCGGATCGGCGAGCTGGCGCTGCAGGGGCTCGAGCCCGGCGTGTTCGTCGAGCGCGTCCTCGAGAACACCATCAAGAGCCTCCGCTGCGACGGCGCCGTGATCCTGCTCTGCGACCAGGACGGCAAGTTCAACGCGAGCCGGATGGGCGACCCTTCCATGGTCGGCCGGCTCCTGAACCTGCTCCACGGCGGGTTCACCCGCGTCGTGCAGACGGGCGGCCGCGAGGCGGTCGAGCTGGCGACCCGCGAGCACGGCTTCGAGGGCCTGGCGGCCCTGATCCCCGGGGTGGGCAGCGCGATGGGGATCCTGTGCATGGGGCGCGACCTCGAGCACGGCGCGTTCCTGCCGGACGAGAAGGAGCTGCTCCTCGGCTACGCCCAGACCACGTCGATCGCGCTGCAGCGGCTCCTGCTGCGCGAGCAGATGGAAAAGAACCTGGTCGACACGATCTCGTCCTTCGTGATCGCGCTCGAGTCGAAGGACCCGTATCTCAAGGGCCACTCGGCGCGGGTCTCGCTCTACTCGGCCGAGCTCGCGACGGTCATGGGCTGGCCCGAGCCGGAGGTGGTGCTGGTCAGCCGGGCGGGCATGCTGCACGACCTCGGCAAGCTGGTCATGCTGGACAACATCCTCCGCAAGCCCCGGCAGCTGACGGAGGAGGAGTTCGAGCTGATCCGGACCCACCCGGTCGTGGGCGACCAGATCCTCAAGCCGCTGCGCTTCCTGGTGTGCGAGGCGAAGGCCGTGCGGCACCACCACGAGCGCTTCGACGGCAAGGGGTATCCCGACAAGCTCGCCGGCGAGGGCATTCCCCTCATCGCGCGGGTCGTGACGGTGGCCGACGCGTTCGACGCCATGACGTCCGATCGCCCGTACCGGGCCCGGCGGCCGCTCCCGGCCGCCATCGAGGAGGTCAAGCGCGGCGTCCGCACGCAGTTCGATCCGGTCGCCGCCGAGGCGTTCGTCGCGATCCCGCTCGAGCGCCTCGATCAAATCAGCCGGCACTTCGACACGCGGCCGGCGGCGGTCGAGACCGCCGCGCAGCCGCTCGCGGAAGTGCACTAATGGAAACGCAGAAGCCGAAGATCCTCGTCGTCGACGATGCGGGGCCGGTCGTCATCCTCTGTGTGAACGTGCTCCAGGCGCTGGGCTACTCGATCCGCGCGGCCAACCGGGGCGAGATCGCCGTGGATCTGGTCCGCAAGGAGCCCTTCGACCTGCTCGTCGTGGACTACAAGATGCCCGGGATGAACGGGTTCGAGGTCCTCGAGCAGGCGCGCCAGATCCGCCCGGAGATGGCCTGCATGCTGATGACCGCGCACGGCACGCCCGACATCATCAACGAGGCGACGCGGCTCGGCTTCAATTACATCCTGCTCAAGCCCTTCACGCCTTCCGAACTGCGCGGGGCGGTCGACAAAGTCCTCGCCGGCAAGGCCTAGAGGGGCGCAGATGCTCTCGGGTGCTCCAGCGCCGGGCGCGGCGGGGGTGGCGATGAACTCGGTGTTTGGCGGGATCCAGTGGGGCCTGGACCGGATGCTGTCGGTCGCCTACGGCGTCGTGTACGACTACATCTTCGAGCGCTTCGACCCCTACCGGGGGCTCGCGGCCGAGGTGCGGGACCTGGTGGAGGCCGCCGTCCCGCCGGGCACGGACCGCCGCGACGTCCGCGTACTGGACGTCGGCTGCGGGCCCGGCAACTTCAGCTGCGCGCTCGCGGAGGCGGGCTTCACGGTGACGGGGCTCGACGTCTACGACGCGCTGGTGGAGGTGGCCAAGGAGAAGCGGCGGGCCAAGCACCTCCCCAACCTGGCGTTCCGCCACGCCGACCTCGCGCGCGGCGACACGTTCCGGGAGGGCGCGTTCGACCAGGTCGTCAACGTCCACTCGCTCTACGTCCACCCGGCGCCGGACCAGCTGCTCCGGGAGGCGTACCGGGTCCTCAAGCCGGGCGGGCACGCGGTGTTCGTCAACCACACCCGGCACCTGGGGCAGTGGTCCACCCTGCGCGACGTGAGGCAGCGGGAGGGGACGGCGGCCGCGCTGCGCGCGCTCCTGTGGCTGGTGCCCAACGCGATCTTCGAGGCGGTCCGCCTGCGGACCGGCCCGCACTACTGGAACGAGCAGGCGTTCGTGGACCATCTCGCCAAGGCGGACTTCACGGTGCTCGAGACGCGGAGGACGTTCCTCAACGGGACGAGCCTCCTCGTCTGGGCGCAGAAGAGCACCGCGGCCTGAGGGGGGAGCGGGGACGATGACGCCGGACACGGCGCGGCCGCCGGCGGGCTCCCCGGGGCTCGGCGTGACCGCCCCGCATGGAGACGCAATGCCGATTCGCGCGGCCCTGGAGCACATGATCGCCGTGACGTACGGCTTCGCCTACGACGCCGTCGTGACGCGGTTCGAGCCCTACGAGAAGCTGCTGACGGACGTCGCGGACCTCGTGGGGCGCGCGGCCGCGGGCGTCGAGAGCCGCCGCGCCGTGCGGGTGCTCGACATCGCGTGCGGGATCGGCAACGTGAGCCTGCGGATCGCGAAGGAGGGCTACACGGTCGTCGGCATCGACGCCGTGCGGCACCTGATCGCCATCGCGCGCGAGAAGCACCACGCCGCGGCGCTGCCGAACCTCACGTTCCACCACCTCGACCTCGCGCGCGACCCGCTGCCGGGCAGCGGGACGTTCGACGTGCTCGTGAGCATGCACACGCTCTACTGGCACCCGGACCCCCCGGCGCTCCTCGAGGGCTGCCGGCGCGCGCTCAAGCCGGGCGGCCACGCGGTCTTTCTGACCTACGGCCGGCCCGCGTACGTCGGCCGGACGTACCGGGACATCCGCGCGCAGGAGGGCACCGGCGCCGCCCTTCGCGCGCTCCGGTGGCTCGTGCCGACGGCGATCTTCGAGAAGTCTCGCGATTGCGCCCAGCGCTATCTCAGCGAAGCCGAGTTCCACGCGGCGCTGACGGCCGGCGGCTTCGAGGTGCTCGAGTCGCGTCAAACGTTCCTGGCGGGTCTGAGCCGCCTGGCCTGGGTCCGGGTCCGCGGCGATGCCGCGGCCGCCGGCGCGGCGGCGGGCGACGCACGGCAATCCGGGGCCGACCCAGGTGCGCGGCGAGGAGGGTGACGCGCCAGCGATGAAGGTGGAAGGCGTGCCGGTCGCCCCGTCGGGGCCGAGCGAACGGAGCGTGCGCCAGCAGGGCGTCGTCTCCCGCGGGACGCGGGTCTATCTCCGCACGCTCGCGCCCGAAGACCTCGAGTACCTCTCGGAGTGGGCCGAGGACCCGTTCATCGAGCGCATGGTCGGGAGCGAGTTCCTGAGCACCTACAAGCACGTCTTCGACAAGGACGTCTCGTTCTACGAGGCGGTCCTGACCGATACGACCCAGGTCGTTCTGATGATCGAGGCCAACCAGACCTGGACGAAGCCGGTCGGCCTGGCGCGCCTGTTCAACATCCACCTCCTGGAGGGCTACTGCTTCTTCGAGGTCATGCTGACCGACCAGAAGGCCATCCGCCGCGGATTCGGCGTGGAGGCGGGCAAGCTCATCTCGTATTATGGAGTCGATGTGCTGGGGCTGCGGCGGATCGAGGCCAAGGTCTACGAGTACAACGCCCTGAGCGCCAACTCGCTGCGGCGCAACGGGTTCCAGCAGGAGGGCGTCCTCCGGAAGGCCGGCTACCAGGACGGCCGGTACTGGGACGTGCTCGTCTTCGGCATCCTGCAAGACGAGATCGACACCGTGCGCCGGCGCGACAAGGTCTACCTCCCCCTTGAGCCTGCATAGCCTCCTCCCGCTCCTCGCGTTCCTGCTGAACGTCTCGCTCGCGGGGATCACCGTGCTCCGCAACCCCGGGAGCCGGCTGAACCGCCTGTTCACGTACTTCGTGTCCGGCATGGCCGTCTGGAACTTCGGCGTGTTCATGCTGCGGCGGTCGCCCGACGAGCCGACGGCGGTGCTGTGGGAGGTCGTGATCCACGCCGGCGTCGTCGTGCTGCCGGCGTTCTACTACCACTTCGTCCTGATCTTCCTGGAGAGCACGACCCGGCACCGGCCGGCGCTGACCCTCGCGTACCTGCTGGCGATCTTCTTCAGCGTCGTCAACCTGAGCGGCTCGTCCATCTTCATGAAGGGCGTGAAGTGGACGTACTGGGGCTGGGCGCCGGCGACGGGCCTGCTCTACACGCCCTTCTTCCTCTACTTCAATTTCTTCATGATCTACGGGCTGGTGCACCTGGTGCGCACCTACAAGGACGTCGACTCGAGCTTCCGCCGGAACCGCGCGACCCTGATCGTGCTCGGCACGCTCGTGAGCCTCGCCGGCGGCTTCATCGACTTCGCGCGCTTCATCCTGGCCCGCTTCGTGCCCGCGGCCGACCTCCTGTACCCGATGGGCATTCCCGCGAACATGGTGTTCGCGCTGATGCTCGGCACCTCGATCGTGCGCTACCGCCTGTTCGACGTGAACGTGGCGGTGAAGAAGAGCGCGATCTACCTGCTCCTGTGGGGCGTCCTCACGTCGATCCTGGTGCTGGCCGAGCAGTACGCCGACTGGGAGCAGGTCAACCCGCTCTGGATCATCCTCCCGCTCGGCTTCCTGATGACGTTGCTGGTGAGCCCCCTCGGCCACCGGCTCGAGGATCAGATCGAGCGGCTCATGTTCAGCCGCCGGCGCGGCTGCTACGAGACGCTGCTCGACCTGTCCAAGCGCATGAGCACGATCCTCGACTTCGGACGCCTCATGGAGACGCTGGTCCACGGCCTCGTCCGCGGCGTGCCGCTGACCCATTGCGTGCTGATGATCTACGACGCCGCGCAGAGCGCGTTCATCGTGTACCGCGAGGAGACCAACATCGGCGAGGGGGCGGGGGTGTCCTCGATCCCGGTGGACAGCCCGGTGGTGCAGTGGCTCAACCAGACGGGCCGCCTCCTCGTCAAGGAAGAGGTCAAGCTGAACCCGGTGATCGCCGAGTACTTCGAGACGGCCGAGGGCGAGCTGGAGGAGATCAAGGCGTCCCTGATCGTGCCGCTCAAGATCGAGAACAAGCTGACGGGCATCCTGCTCGTCGGCGAGAAGCTCTCGGGCGACATCTTCGACGCTCAGGAGCTCGAGGTGCTCTCGGTGCTCGCCAACCAGGTGGCGATCTCGCTCGAGAACGCGCGCCTCTACGAGGAGCTGGCCAGCTCCAACGCCCAGCTCATGCAGGCGAGCCGCCTGAAGTCGCAGTTCCTGGCGAGCATGTCCCACGAGCTGCGGACGCCGCTGAACTCGATCATCGGCTTCTCGAAGGTACTGCTGAACCGGCTCGACGGCGACCTGACGGAGCGCCAGGAGGTGTACATCCGCTCGGTCCACAACAGCGGCACCCACCTCCTGCAGCTCATCAACGGCATCCTCGACTTCTCGCGCATCGAGGCCGGGAAGCTCGAGATGATGCCGGAGGACCTCGACCTGCACGACCTCATCGACGAGTGCATCGAGTCCTCGCTGCCGATGGCGCGCGGCAAGCAGCTGAAGATCGAGAAGGACGTGCCGCTCGAGACGCCGCGGCTCACCGCCGACCGGACCAAGGTGAAGCAGATCCTGTTGAATCTCCTGTCCAACGCGATCAAGTTCACGCAGCAGGGCCGGGTCGTGATCGGCGTGGTGGCGGAGCCGGAGGCGGTGCGCATCAGCGTCGCCGACACGGGCGTCGGGATCCGCGACGAGGATCTGGCGCGGCTGTTCGAGCCGTTCCAGCAGCTCGACAACCCGGTCGCGCGCGGCGCGGGCGGCACCGGGCTCGGGCTGGCCATCAGCAAGAAGTTCGTCGAATTGCACGGCGGGCGCATCTGGGCGGAGAGCCGCGAGAACCAGGGGTCCACGTTCCACTTCACCCTGCCGTTGAACCTGACCTGAGGGGGCGGGCGCCGATGCCGGGACGCGCACTGGAGCAGAAGGCCAAGATCCTCTACATCGAGGACAACCGCGAGAACCGGATGCTCGTGCGCGCCGTGCTCGAGTCCGCCGGCTACACCATCGTCGACGCCGAGGACGGGCTGGCCGGCATCGAGGCCGCGATCCGCGAGCAGCCCGCGCTCATCCTGCTCGACATCAACCTGCCCGGCGTGGACGGCTACGAGATCGTCGCCATCCTCAAGTCGTTCCCCAACCTCGCCGCGACGCCCGTCATCGCGGTGACCGCCTACGCGATGCAGGGCGACCGCCAGCGCACGCTGGTGGCCGGTTGCGACGGCTACATCCAGAAGCCGATCAACGTGGACACGTTCCCGCGCCAGGTCGCCGACTTCCTGGGCGGCAAGCGCGAGAAGGTCGAGGGCCGCGAGGAAGGCGTCTACCTGCGCGAGCTGAACCAGCGCCTCGTCTACCGCCTCCTCAACCAGGTCGAGGAGCTCAAGCGCCTCAACCAGCACTTCGTGCGCCGCGCCGGCCAGCTCGCCGACCTCCACCGCGCCGTCCAGGACATCACCTCGGAGATCGGCGTGGCGGCCATGCTCGAGCGTCTGCTGCGCGGCCTCGCCCAGGCGATCGGCACCAGGAGCCTCCGGGTTGACCTGGAGGAGCCGGCCGGCGTCCACGTGGTGGTGCACGGCGAGGCGGCCGACCAGCCGAAGAGCGTGCTGGCGGGGACGGGCGTCGAGCCGACCGACGACTGGACCGAGGTCGAGTGGACGCTGCCGCTGATGGTGCGGGAGCGGCAGCTCGGCGTCATGGTCGCCCGCCACGTCCTGCCGCCGGGCGCGAAGGCCGACGAGGAGCAGCTCCTGAAGATCGTCGCCGACCAGGTGGCGATCGCCGTCGAGAACGCGCGCCTGTACGAGGGCGTGATGC
>JACPCH010000025.1 GCA_016179875.1 Candidatus Rokuibacteriota bacterium
CGCGGTGCACTGCGCCCCGGAGCGGAGCGCGTCCGTGCGCGAGATCCTCCGCGCGGCGGGGGCGGAGGAGGTGAAGACGCCGTGAAGTACGTCTTCATCTTCACCCTCCTGATCCTCGGCGCCGCGGGCGGGCTGATGGGCGCCGCCGTCGTGGTCCGCTGGAGCGACAACATGACCCAGACCGCGCGGATCCTGCCCGGCGAGCGCGTGTTCCGGATGCCGGCCGGCGGCGTCCCGCGCGGCGGCGAGCTGGTCATCCCCAAGGAGCAGCGCGACGTGGCGGCCAGGCAGCCGAACCCGCTGCGGGCGTCCGCGGACTCGATCGCGATCGGCCGGCAGCACTTCGGCACGTTCTGCGCGCCGTGCCACGGCGCCGAGGGCAAGGGCGGCGTGACGGGGCCGGTGGCGACGAAGTTCATTCCGCCGCCCGACCTGACCCACCCCGAGCTACAGAAGCAGCGCACGGACGGCTACTGGCACAGCTACATCGTCGTCGGCGGCGCGGTCATGCCGGCGTACGGTGAGGCGCTGTCCTCCCACGAGGCCTGGCACATCGTGAACTTCCTCCGGTCGATCGCCCAGAAATGACCATCGTCTGGAGCCTCGTCGCGGCCCTCGGCGCCGTCGCCTTCGTGACCGGCGCGACGTCCGCGAACGCGCCGCGGGTGTGGTCGGTCTACCTGGTGAATCTCGTGTTCTGGTCGGGCCTCGCCGTCACCGGCCCGGCCATCGCGGCGATGATGCAGCTCACCGAGGCGCGGTGGTCGCCGAGCGTGCGCCGGATCGCCCTGACCACCTGGGGCTTCGTGCCGTTCGCGGCCGTCCTGTTCGCGGTGCTGTACGCGGGCGAGGCCGTCCTGTACCCGTGGGCGACGACGCCGGTCCCCGCCAAGGCCGGCTGGCTCAACACCCCCTTCTTCTGGCTGCGCACGTTCGCCGGCTTCCTGGCGCTCGCGTTCGTGTCCGAGCGGTTCGTGCGGGCGCTCCTGAAGGACTCGGTGCCGGCCGACCAGGACCGGGAGCGGGCGCGCCGCAACCGGCTGGCCGTCGGCGTGCTGATGCTGTGGGTGGTGGTCGTCTCGCTCTGGGGCTTCGACCTCGTGATGTCGCTGGACCCCAAGTGGTACAGCGGCCTGTTCGGGGGCTACTTCGTCGTGAGCACCTTCTACACGACGCTGTGCCTGCTCTCGATCCTCTCGGTCCGGGCCAACGCTCGCGGCCAGGCCTCGATTCCGCCGGCGGCGATCCAGGACGTCGCGAAGCTCCAGTTCGCGATCTCGGTCATGTGGATGTACTTCTTCTGGTCGCAGTATCTCGTCATCTGGTACGGCAACGTCCCGGTCGAGACGCGCTTCTTCGTGCAGCGGCTGTTCGTGCAGCCCTGGCAGACGCTCGCGTGGGCCATCTTCGTGGTGGGCTGGCTGATCCCGTTCGCGTATCTCCTCAAGCGGCTCACCGGGCGCCCGCCCGAGCGGCACACGCCGCTGGTGATCGTGGCGCTCTTCGGCCTGGTCGCCATCTTCTTCGAGCGCGTGTTCGTCGTGTTCCCCTCGGTGTCCGCGTCGGCGCGGCTGCCGCTCGGGCTCCGCGACGTCGCCATCACGGCCGGCTTCTTCGCACCGGGCAGCATTGATTACATGGGGGGCCCCGAGCGGGCCCCCCATACCCCCCCGACGCTCGGCACGCCCCGGCGGAGGCGCGCGCTCCTAGCCTGGAGTATTCATGAACGGGTTGGCGGCGACCGAGCGGGTGGCGCAGGGTGCGGCCCCGACGGGGCGGGCGGAGTGGGACCCCTCGACCGCTCGCCGTTCGGAGAACGGCGGGTGCGGTCGACGGGTGACGGAGCCCGACCGGTCGGGGCCGCACCCTGCGACAGGACCCGCTCGTCTCGCGCGTTGGGCGTTCATGAATACTCCAGGCTAGAGACCCCCCACCGCGGGTGCCGGGGGGTGGCGCGCTACAATAGCGGCGTGCTGACCGTCGAAGAGGCGCTCGCCGCCATCCTGTCGCGCGTCGCGCCGCTCGAGGCCGAGCGGGTGGAGACGCTCGCCGCGCTCGGCCGCGTGCTGCTGACCGTCGAAGAGGCGCTCGCCGCCATCCTGTCGCGCGTCGCGCCGCTCGAGGCCGAGCGGGTGGAGACGCTCGCCGCGCTCGGCCGCGTGCTCGCCGAGCCGATCGTCTCGCGCCGGGAGATCCCGCCGTGGCCGAACTCGTCGATGGACGGCTACGCCGTGCGCTCGGCCGACACGCGCGACGGCGGCGTGGAGCTGGCCGTCGTCGGGCGCGTCATCGCCGGCGACGCGCCGTCGCGCACGCTCGGAGCCGGTGAGGCGATGCGGATCTTCACCGGGGCGCCGCTGCCCGCGGGCGCGGACGCGGTGGTCCCCCAGGAGGACGTCGCCGCCGACGGCGAGCGGGTGGCGCTCCGGGGCCCGGTGACGCCGGGCGCGTGCGTGCGGCCGGCGGGCGAGGACGTGCGCGCCGGCGACGTGGTGGTGCCGCCGGGCGAGGCGATCGGCGCCGCCGAGGTCGGGCTCCTGGCGACGCTGGGCTACGCCCGCGTGCCGGTGTACCGCCGGCCGCGCGTCGCGATCCTGTCCACCGGCAACGAGCTCGCCGATCTCGGCACCGAGCCCCGTCCGGGGCAGATCCCGAACACCAACACGTACTCGTTGATGGCGCAGGTGCTGGAGGCCGGCGCCGAGCCGGCGAGCCTCGGCGTGGCGCCCGACCGCCTCGAGGCGATCGAGGAGCGCCTGCGCTGGGGGCTCGACGCCGACGCGCTGATCACCTCCGCGGGGGTCTCGGTCGGCGAGCTGGACCTCGTGCGCGAGGCGCTCGGCCGCGTGGGCGCCGAGCTGCACCTGTGGCAGGTGTCGATGCGGCCGGGCAAGCCGATCACGTTCGGCACGATCGGGAGCCGGCCCGTCTTCGGCCTGCCCGGGAACCCGGTCTCGGCGATGGTGACCTTCGAGCTGTTCGTGCGCCCGGCGCTCCGCCGGATGGCGGGCGCGCGCGTGCTCGCGCGCCCGCGGATCCGGGCGCGGGCGCTGGCGCCCATCGCGAATCCGGGCGCGCGCCGCGGGTATCTCCGGGTCACGCTGGCGCCCGACGGCGAGGGCTGGGGCGCGCGGCTCACCGGCGACCAGGGGTCGGGGATCCTCCGGTCCATGGTGGCCGCGGACGGGCTCGCCGTCGTCCCGGGTGACGCGCGCGTCGCCGCGGGCGACCTCGTGGAGGTGATCGTGCTGCGCGCCCTCGAGCCGCGCGCGCGGTGATCCCCCGCATTGGTTGACTTCGTTTTCGGCCGCGTGCTACGGTCGCCGCGAATGAACCGGTCCCTCGGCGTGATGGCCGTCCTGGCTGTCCTCGCGGCCGGCTGCGCGAGTCGGGGCTCGGTCCGGGAGCTCCGCGCCGACGTCACCGCGCTCGCCGCCGAGCTGGCGGGCGTGCGCGCCGCCCAGACGAGCGCCGCGCGCGATCTGGCCCGCGCCCAGGAGGAGCTGACCGTGCTCGACGCGCGCCTGGGCGCGATCGGGACGAGCGTCGGCGCGGTCGCCGCCGACGTGGCGCGCCTGGCCGGGCGCGTGGACGCCGCCGACGCCGCGCTGCGGGAGACGCGCGCGCGCGTGGACGCGCTGCCGGCGGCGGCGCCCCCGCCCGCGGAACGCCGGCCCGCGCCGCGCGCACGGCCGGCGCCGCCCCAGACCGCGGAGAGCGCCGAGCAGGCGTACGCCGCCGCGCTCGCCACGTTCCGGGCGCGCGAGCACGGCCAGGCGGTGCTCGACTTCCTCGACTTCATCGCGAAGCATCCCCGGCACGCGCTGGCGGGGAACGCGCAGTACTGGATCGGCGAGGCGTACTACGTCCAGCGCGACCACCGGCAGGCGCTCGCCGAGTTCCAGAAGGTGCTCGAGCTCGGCGCCGGCAAGGTCGCCGACGCGCTGGTGAAGATCGGTCTCTGCTACGTGAACCTGCGCGACATCCCCCGCGCCCGCGCGGCCTGGCGGCGTGTGGTGCGCGAGCACGGGGACTCCGGGGCCGCCGCCACCGCGCGCGGGCTCCTGCGCACGCACACGGCGTCCCGCCGCCGGTAGCCCCCGAGGCGTATCCGTTCGGATTCTTTGGACGGCGGAGCCCGTCCGGTATACTGGGGCTCCGCGACCCTGCCAGGCCGATGACACATTTGGTTCCGGGTGATGCGCGCTATCCGTCGCTGCTCGCGGCGATTCCGTCGCCGCCGGCGCTGTGGGTGCGCGGCGCGCTGGCCGGCGACGACGCGCTGGCGGTCGCGATCGTCGGCGCGCGGCGCGCGACGGCGTACGGCCTCGAGGTGGCCGAGCGCCTCGCGGCCGACCTCGCGGCGCGCGGCGTGACGATCGTGAGCGGCCTGGCGCGCGGCATCGACACGGCCGCGCACCGTGGCGCGCTCGCCGCCGGCGGCCGGACGCTCGCCGTGCTCGGCGGGGGTCTGGACGTCGTGTACCCGCCCGAGAACCGTGGGCTGGCGCGCGTGATCGAGGGGCAGGGCGCCGTCCTCTCGCAGTTCGCGCCGGGCACGCGGGCGCTGCCCGGGCACTTTCCGGCGCGCAACCGGACGATCGCGGGCCTGGCCCTGGGCGTCGTCGTGGTGGAGGCGGCTGAGCGGAGCGGCGCCCTGATCACGGCCTCGCTGGCCGGCGATCTTGGCCGCGAAGTGTTCGCCGTTCCTGGCCGAATCACCTCCGCGGCGAGCGCCGGAACGAACGGGCTCATCCAGGACGGTGCTAAACTTGTTCGTTGCTGGCAGGACGTGGTGTCAGAATTACCGGAACCCTGGCGCCGCGCGGTGCGCGAGGCGCCGGCGGGTGAGGCGGCGAGCGCGCCCGACGCCGCGAGCGCCGAGGGCCGGATGCTGGCGCTCCTGGCGCCGGACGAGGCGCGGCATATCGAAGCGCTGATCGCGCGCGGCGGGCTCGATCCGGCGCGGACCGGCGCCGCGCTCGTGAGCCTCGAGCTCGGCGGCTGGGCGAAGCAGCTGGCGGGGCAGCGGTGGGTGGCCACCGCCCCGCGGACGAGGAGAGCGTAGTGGCGAAGCGGTCGCTGGTGGTGGTGGAGTCGCCCACGAAGGTGAAGACGATCCAGAAGTATCTGGACGCGCGCTTCATCGTGAAGGCCTCGATGGGGCACGTGCGCGACCTTCCCAAGTCGCAGCTCGGCGTCGATCCGAAGAAGAACTTCAAGCCCCGGTACGTGGTCTCGCCGGCCAAGAAGAAGGTCCTCGACGAGCTGAAGAAGGCGGCCCAGAAGGTCGACGCGCTCTACGTCGCCACCGACCCCGACCGGGAAGGGGAGGCGATCGGCTGGCACCTGGCCCAGGAGCTCGACGTCGACAAGAAGCACATCTACCGCATCACGTTCAACGAGATCACCGAGCGCGCCGTGAAGGCCGCCTTCCTCAAGCCCGGCAAGATCGATCTGAGGAAGGTGGACGCCCAGCAGGCGCGCCGCGTCCTCGACCGGCTCGTCGGCTACAGCCTGTCGCCGCTCCTGTGGGACAAGGTCCAGCGCGGGCTCTCCGCGGGGCGCGTCCAATCGGTGGCCGTGCGCATCATCGTGGACCGCGAGCGCGAGATCCAGGCGTTCGTGGCGGTCGAGTACTGGTCGCTGCACGCGCGGCTCGGCGCCCGGCTGCCGCCGGAGTTCACCGCGACGCTCAAGGAGGTCGGCGGCGAGAAGGCCGCGCTCGCGAACGAGGCGGACACGCGCGCGCTGATGGCGTCCCTGGAGGGGGCGCGGTTCACGGTGCGGTCGGTGACGCGCGGCGAGCGCCGGCGCAACCCGGCTCCGCCGTTCATCACCTCCACGCTCCAGCAGGAGGCGGGCCGGAAGCTCGGGTTCACGGCCCGGAAGACGATGACGGTCGCGCAGCAGCTCTACGAGGGCATCGACCTCGGGGCCGAGGGCGCCGAGGGCCTGATCACGTACATGCGGACCGACTCGGTGCGCGTGGCGCGCGAGGCCCAGGAGGAGGCGCGGGGCTGGATCGCCGCGCGCCTGGGGCGCGAGTACCTGCCCGACGCGCCGCCCGCGTACCGGTCGCGCGGCAGCGCCCAGGAGGCCCACGAGGCGATCCGCCCGTCCGAGGTGCGGCACGACCCGAAGTCCGTGGCGCGCTTCCTCGGCAAGGACCAGCTCGCCCTCTACCGGCTCGTCTGGGAGCGCTTCCTGGGCAGCCAGATGATGCCCGCGGTCTACGACACCGTGAGCGCGGACATCGACGCCACGCCGGGCCGGTGCCTCTTCCGTGCCCAGGGCGCCGTGCTCAGGTTCAAGGGGTTCACGGCCGTGTACCAGGAGAGCCGGGACGAGGAGACCGTCGCCGCCGACGAGGACGCCGAGGGCGCCATGCCCCAGCTCGAGGAGGGCGAGATCCTGCGCCTCCTCCTGCTCGATCCCCGGCAGCACTTCACCCAGCCGCCGCCGCGCTACACCGAGGCCTCGCTGATCAAGGCGCTCGAGGAGCTCGGCATCGGTCGCCCGTCCACCTACGCGTCCATCCTCGGGACGATCATCAACGACCGCGGGTACGTGCATCGCGAGCGGAAGGCGCTGGTGCCGACGGAGCTCGGGATGGCGGTGACGGACAAGCTGAAGCCGTACTTCCCCGAGATCATGGACGTCGAGTTCACCGCGCAGATGGAGGACCACCTCGACAAGATCGAGGACGGCGCGCGCACGTGGGTCGAGACCGTGAAGGAGTTCTACGAGCCGTTCAAGCGGGACCTCGCCCGGGCCAAGAAGGAGATGGGCAGCGAGAAGAAGGGCGAGCCCACGGGGGAGAAGTGCCCCGAGTGCGGCGAGGACCTCGTGGAGCGGCGCGGGCGCTTCGGGAAGTTCATCGCCTGCTCGGCGTACCCGGACTGCAAGTACAAGAAGAATCTCCCCGGCAGCGAGCGCCCGGAGGACGAGCCGACGGACGAGCGGTGCCCGGCCTGCGGCAAGCCGATGGTCATCAAGCACGGGCGCTTCGGGAAGTTCATCGCCTGCTCGGGCTACCCCGAGTGCAAGACCACCAAGCCGGTCACCCTCGGCATCGCGTGCCCCCAGCCCGGCTGCGCCGGGCAGCTCGTCGAGCGGCGCTCGAAGCGCGGGCGCATGTTCTACGGGTGCTCGGCGTACCCGACCTGCACGTTCGTGGTCTGGCAGCGCCCGGTCGTGGAGCCGTGCCCCAAGTGCGGCGCCCCGTTCGTGACGGAGCGGATGGTGCGCGGCCGGGTGCTGCGCCGCTGCGTGCGCGCGGGATGCGACTTCGAGCGGGAGGCCGAGCTCCCGGTGGCATGAACGACCCGCTGGCGGCGTTTCTGCGCTACCTCACGCTGGAGAAGGACGCCTCGCCCCACACGCTCCGGAGCTATCGGGGCGACCTCGTCGAGTTCGCCCGCTACGCGGGGCTCGAGGCCGGCCCGGCGACGCTCGCGACGGTGGACGCCCGGACGGTGCGCGGCTGGCTCGCCCACCTGCACGGGCGCGGCCTCGACGCCTCCAGCGTGGCCCGCAAGCTCGCCGCGCTCCGCAGCTGGCTGCGGTTCCTGGTGCGGCGCGGCGCGCTGCCGAGGAACGTCGCGCGCGAGGTGCGGGGTCCGCGGCTGCCCCGCAAGCTCGTGTCGTTCCTGCCGATCGACGAGGCGACGGCCCTGGTCGAGGCGCGGGGGATCGGCGGCGGCCAGCGCGCGCGCGACGTCGCGATCCTCGAGCTCCTCTACGCCTCCGGGCTCCGGGTGTCGGAGCTGGTGTCGCTCGACGTCGAGGACCTGGACCTCGCCGAGGGCACGGTGCGCGTGCTGGGCAAGGGCCGGAAGGAGCGCATCGTGCCCTTCGGGCGCCAGGCCGCGCGGGCGGTGGAGCGCTATCTGGGGCCGCGCGCCGAGCGGCGCGGGCCCCTGTTCCGGAACCGGCGCGGCGGCCGGCTCACGGCGCGGGCGATTCATGGCATCGTGAAGCGGAGCGCCGCCGCCTGCGGGATCGCCCGGCGCGTGAGCCCGCACACGCTGCGGCACACCTTCGCCACGCACCTGCTGGACGCCGGCGCCGACCTCCGGGCGATCCAGGAGCTGCTCGGCCACAGCCGGCTGGCCACCACCCAGCGGTACACGCACGTGGGCGCCGACCAGCTCATGCGCGTGTACGACGCCGCCCACCCGCGCGCCCGCGCGCGCTCCTGAGGGCGCGCCGCCGTGTTGCTCCCGGCTCAGGCCACCACGATCGTGTCGGTGCGCCACCGCGGCCAGGTCGCGCTCGCCGGCGACGGCCAGGTCTCCATCGGGCCGACGATCGTCAAGGCCGGCGCCAAGAAGGTGCGCCGGCTCCACCACGACCGCGTGCTGGCCGGGTTCGCGGGCACGGCGGCCGACGCGTTCACGCTGTTCGCGCGCTTCGAGGCCAAGCTCGACGAGCACCGGGGGAACCTGGCGCGGGCGGCGGTCGAGCTCGCGAAGGACTGGCGCCAGGACCGGGTGCTGCGCCGGCTCGAGGCGCTGCTGGCGGTGGCCGACCCGGAGCTGTCGTTCATCCTGTCGGGCACGGGCGACGTGATCGAGCCGGACGACGGTCTGATCGGCATCGGCTCCGGCGGGCCCTTCGCCCTGGCGGCGGCGCGGGCGCTCGTCGCGCACTCCGCGCTGGACGCCCGCGCGATCGCGGTCGAGGCCATGAAGGTCGCGGCCTCGATCTGCGTGTACACGAACGAGCACGTGACGGTGGAGGTCCTGTGAGCGCGGTGCCGGCCCTGACGCCCGCGCAGATCGTCACCGAGCTCGACCGCTACATCGTCGGGCAGCAGCGGGCCAAGCGCGCCGTGGCGATCGCGCTGCGCAACCGGTGGCGGCGGCGGAACCTGCCGGCCGAGTTGCGGGACGAGGTGGCCCCCAAGAACATCATCATGATCGGGCCCACCGGCGTCGGGAAGACCGAGGTGGCCCGCCGCCTGGCCCGGCTGGCCCAGGCCCCGTTCCTCAAGGTCGAGGCCTCGAAGTACACCGAGGTCGGCTACGTCGGGCGCGACGTCGAGTCCATGATCCGCGACCTCACCGAGCTGGCGGTGACCATGGTCAAGGCCGAGATGCTGGCGGGCGTGCGCGAGAAGGCCGAGCGGCTCGCCGAGGACCGCCTGCTCGACCTCCTGCTGCCCCGGCAGGCCCGCGAGCCCTACTCGAGCGGGTCGCTCGAGGAGGTCACGCCCGACGCCTCGCGCGAGGCGACCACGGAGAAGCTCCGCTCCCAGCTTCGGGCCGGGAAGCTCGACGAGCGCCTGGTCGAGCTCGAGACCCAGCAGCAGGCGATGCCGATGATCGAGGTGCTCTCCGGCCAGGGCATGGAGGAGATGGGCATCAACCTCAAGGACATGCTCTCGAACCTCCTCCCGACGCGCACGAAGCGCCGCAAGGTCCGCGTCGCGGAGGCGCGGCGGCTCCTCGCCCAGGAGGAGGCGCAGAAGCTCGTGGACATGGACGAGGCGGTGGGGCAGGCGATCCGCCGGGTGGAGGACTCGGGCATCGTTTTCCTGGACGAGCTGGACAAGATCGCCGGGCGGGAGGCCGGCCACGGCCCCGACGTCTCCCGCGAGGGCGTCCAGCGCGACCTGCTGCCGATCGTCGAGGGCTCGTCGGTGAGCACCAAGTACGGCATCGTGCGCACCGACCACATCCTCTTCATCGCCGCCGGCGCCTTCCACGTCGCCAAGCCGTCGGACCTGATCCCCGAGCTCCAGGGGCGCTTCCCGATCCGGGTGGAGCTCGACCCCTTGACGCGCGGGGATTTCGTCCGCATTCTGACGGAGCCCCGGAACGCCCTGATCCGGCAGTACGTGGAGCTGCTGCAGACGGAGCGCGTGACGCTCCGGTTCGAGGCGGACGCGGTCGAGGCGATCGCCGACATCGCCATGCGCGTGAACGCGAGCACGGAGAACATCGGAGCGCGGCGGCTCTACACGATCATGGAGAAGCTCCTGGAGGAGATCTCGTTCGGCGCGCCGGAGATGCCGGGCAAGGAGCTCGTCGTGGACGCGGCCTACGTCCACGCGCGGCTCGCCGACATCACGCGCGACCAGGACCTGTCGAGGTACATTCTGTGATAGACCCGCGGCGGGCCGAGGTGCTGCTGGAGGCGCTCCCGTACATCCGGGAGTTCCGGGGCAAGACGGTCGTCATCAAGTACGGCGGGGCGGCGATGGAGCGCGCCGACCTGAAGGAGCCGTTCGCGCTCGACGTGGTCCTGCTCCAGCTCATCGGGTTCAAGCCCGTGATCGTCCACGGCGGCGGGCCGCAGATCGGCGCCCTGATGAAGCGGCTGGGCAAGGAGCCGCGCTTCGTCGGCGGCATGCGGGTGACGGACGAGGAGACGATCGAGATCGTCGAGATGGTCCTGGTCGGCAAGATCAACAAGGAGATCGTCGGCCTGATCAACCACCACGGCGGCAAGGCGGTGGGCGTGTCCGGCAAGGACGCGGGGCTCCTGCGCGCCCGGCGCCGGCCGCACCGGCTGCCGAGCGGCGAGGAAGTGGACATCGGCCTGGTCGGCGAGGTCGAGGCGGTGAACACCGAGTGCATCCGGCTCCTCGACGACAACGGGTTCATCCCGGTGATCGCGCCCGTCGGCGTGGGCGCGGCCGGCGAGACCTACAACATCAACGCCGACCTGGTGGCCGGCGAGATCGCCGCGGCGCTCGGCGCGGAGAAGCTGGTCCACCTCACCGACGTGCAGGGGATCCTCGGCCGCGACGGGACGCTCATCAGCACGCTGTCCCGCAAGGAGGCCGAGCGGCTCATGGGCGCCGGCGTGATCGACGGCGGCATGCTGCCCAAGGTGGAGTCCTCGCTGCGGGCGCTCGAGGGCGGCACCGCGAAGGCCCACATCATCGACGGCCGCGTGCCGCACGCGATCCTCCTCGAGCTGTTCACGCGCGAGGGCATCGGCACCGAGATCGTCCTCTAGGAGAGGAAGGGGGCGGCGTCCATGGACACCAGAGCGCTCCTCGAGTGGTCGGCCCGGTACCACACGCCGAACTACGGCCGGGTGCCCATCTGCCTGGTCCGCGGCGACGGCGTGCGGGTGTGGGACTCGGACGGGCGCGAGTACCTCGACTTCGCCGCCGGCATCGCGGTCGTCGGGCTCGGCCACTGCCACCCGCGCGTCACCGGCGCGATCCGGGAGGCGGCGGCGACCCTGCTCCACGTCTCGAATCTCTACCACACGGCGCCGCAGATCCACCTGGCGAAGCTCCTGTGCGACCACTCGTTCGCCGACCGCGTCTTCTTCTGCAACTCGGGGGCCGAGGCCAACGAGGCGGCCCTGAAGCTCGCGCGGAAGTACGCCAAGGAGCGCTACGCCTCCGACCGGTACGAGGTGATCGCCACGCGCAACTCGTTCCACGGCCGGACGCTCGCCACCGTCACCGCGACCGGCCAGGAGAAGTACCAGCACGGCTTCGAGCCCCTGATGCCCGGCTTCAAGCACGTGCCCTACAACGACCTCCGGGCGATGGAGCGGGCGATCGACAGCCGGACCGCCGCCATCCTCGTCGAGCCGATCCAGGGCGAGGGCGGCGTGAACGTCCCCGACGACGACTACCTGCCGGGGCTCCGCAAGCTCTGCGACGAGTCCGGCGCGCTGCTGATCCTCGACGAGGTCCAGACCGGTCTCGGACGCACCGGGAGGCTCTGGGCCTACGAGCACGCGGGCGTGGAGCCCGACGTGATGACGCTCGCCAAGGCCCTCGCCAACGGCGTGCCGATGGGCGCCATGCTGGCGCGCGAGGAGCCGGCGCGGGCGCTCGGGCCCGGCACCCATGCCTCGACGTTCGGCGGCACGCCGTTCGTGGCCTCGGTCGCGCTGGCCACGCTCACGACCGTGCTCGACGAGAAGATCCCCGAGCGGGCCGCGCGGACGGGACGCCTCCTGATGGACGGGCTGGAGACGCTGGCCGGGACCATGCCGGCGATCCGCGCGGTGCGCGGCCGCGGGCTGCTGATCGGCGTCGAGCTGGACCGGCCGGCGGGGCCCGTCGTGGACGCCTGCCGCGACGCGGGCCTGCTCGCCCTCACGGCGGGGGAGCGGGTGCTGCGCCTCACGCCGCCGCTCATCGTCGAGCCGGCCGACTGCGCGCGGGCGCTCGCCATCGTCGGTGCCGCGCTGGGGCGCCCCGCGTGACGCGGCACTTTCTCTCGTCGGCGGACCTGACGCGCGACGACGCGCTCGGCCTCTTCGCGCTGGCGGCGGACCTCAAGCAGCGCCGCAAGGCGGGCCAGCGGTCGGCCCCGCTGGCGGGCCGGACGTTCGCGCTCATCTTCGAGAAGCCGTCGCTCCGGACCCGGGTGACCTTCGAGGTCGGCATCATCCAGCTCGGGGGCCGCGCCGTGTACCTGTCGGGCCCCGAGATCGGGCTCGGCACGCGGGAGTCGGTGCCGGACGTCGCCCGCAACCTCTCCCGCTGGGTGGACGGGATCGCGGCGCGGGTGTACGCCCACGAGACCGTGGAGGGGCTCGCCCGCCACGCGACGGTCCCCGTCATCAACGGGCTCTCGGACTTCGAGCACCCCTGCCAGGCGCTCGCCGACTTCTTCACCCTCTGGGAGCGCGGGCTCGACCTCGCGCGGATGCGGGTGGCGTGGATCGGCGACGGCAACAACGTCTGCCACTCCCTGGTGCTCCTCGGCGCGATCCTGGGCGCGTCCACGGTGGTGGCGTGCCCGCCCGGGTACGCGCCGGATCCGCGGGTCGCCGAGACGGTGCGGCGCGTAGGCGGCAGGCTCGAGGTGATCGACGATCCCCGCGCCGCCGCCACCGGCGCCGACGTGCTCTACACCGACGTGTGGACGAGCATGGGGCAGGAGGCCGAGCGCGAGCGGCGGCTCGAGGTGTTCCGCCGCTACCAGATCAACGAGACGCTGCTCGGCGTCGCCAAGCCCTCGGCGCTCGTGATGCACTGCCTGCCGGCCCATCGGGGCGAGGAGATCACCGACGGCGTCCTCGACGGCCCGCAGAGCATCGTGCTCGATCAGGCGGAGAACCGGCTCCACGCCCAGAAGGCCGTGATCCTGCATCTCCTCGGAGGCTCGCCCGATGACGTCTAGCCCGAAGCGGGTCGTCCTCGCGTATTCGGGCGGCCTCGACACCTCCGTCATCCTGCGCTGGCTCATCGAGCGCTACGGCTGCGAGGTGGTGGCCTTCTGCGCCGACCTGGGTCAGGGCGAGGAGCTCCTGCCGGTGCGCGACAAGGCGCTCCGGACCGGCGCCTCCAGCGTGCACGTCGTGGACCTGCGCCAGGAGTTCGTACGCGACTTCATCTTCCCGATGCTCCGGGGGAATGCCGTCTACGAGGGCGCGTACCTGCTCGGCACCTCGATCGCGCGGCCGCTGATCGCGCGGGCGCAGGTGGAGATCGCGGCCGCGGTGGGGGCCGACGCCGTCGCCCACGGCGCCACCGGCAAGGGCAACGACCAGGTGCGGTTCGAGCTCACCTACGCGGCCCTCGCCCCGCACCTCACCGTGATCGCGCCGTGGCGGGAGTGGGACCTCTCGTCGCGCACCGCGCTGCTCGACTTCGCGGCGCGCCACGACATCCCGGTGCCCGTCACCGCCGAGCGCCCGTACAGCACGGACCGGAACCTCTTCCACGTCTCCTACGAGGGCGGCGTGCTGGAGGACCCGTGGGCCGAGCCGCCCGCGAAGATGTTCCAGCTCACCGCGGACCCGGAGAGCGCGCCGGACGCGCCGGCATCGGTCGAGATCGAGTTCGCGGCCGGCGATCCGGTGGCTGTGGACGGCGAGCCGCTTGGCCCCGTGGCCCTCCTGACGCGGCTGAACCGGCTCGGCGGCGAGCACGGCGTCGGCCGCGTGGACCTGGTCGAGAACCGCTACGTCGGCATGAAGTCGCGCGGCGTCTACGAGACGCCCGGGGGCACGCTCCTGCACGTGGCGCGCCGCGCGCTCGAGTCGCTCACGCTCGACCGCGAGGTGCTCCACCTCCGCGACTCGCTGGTGCCGCGCTACGCCGAGATGATCTACTACGGCTTCTGGTACGCGCCCGAGCGCGAGCTGCTCCAGGGCCTGATGGACGACTGCGCGCGCGACGTCACCGGCACCGTGCGGCTCCGGCTCTACAAGGGGGGCGCGACCGTCGCCGGGCGCCGCTCGCCCCGGTCGCTGTACCGCACCGAGTTCGCGACGTTCGAGGCGGATACCGTCTACCGCCAGCGGGACGCCGAAGGCTTCATCAACCTGAACGCCCTGCGTCTCAAGATTCGCGCGCTCCGCGACCGTCCCTGAGCCGTGCGGGTCCACGTGGTGCCGACGGCGGAGGCGGTCGTCCCCGGCCAGCTCGCCGGCGTCACCGTGCTCGTCGTCGACGTCCTGCGGGCCTCCACGACGATCGTCACCGCCCTCGCCAGCGGTTGCACCGCGGTCGTCCCGGTCGGCGACGCCCCGAGCGCGCTCTCGCGGGCCCGCGCCGGGGGCGCCCTCGCCGCGGGCGAGCGACGGGGCGAGCCGCTCGCGGGGTTCGACCTCGGCAACTCCCCGCTGGAGTGCGGGCCCGAGCGGGTGGGGGGGCGCACCGTGTTCTTCACGACCAGCAACGGCACGCGCGCGCTCCTGGCGGCGCGGGGGGCGGCGGCGGTCGGGGTCGCGGCGCTCGTCAACGCCGCCGCCGCCGCGGCCTGGGCGGCCGCGGAGGGGCGGGACGTGGTCGTCCTGTGCGCCGGCGAGCGCGGCCGGCCCTCGCTGGAGGACGACGTGTGCGCCGGGCTCCTGGTCGAGCGCCTGACGGCCGCCGGCCTCGCGCCGAGCCCGGCGGCGCTGGCCGCGCTGCCGGCGGCCCGCCGGTACGGCGCCGACGTGGCCCGGCTGGCCGCGGACTCGGCGTGGGCGCGCCACCTCGCCCGGCGGGGGCGGGGCCGCGACGTGGCGGCGTGCCTCGCCCTCGACACGACGCGCCTGGTGCCGGTGTACCTGGCCTCCGTTGACAAGATCGTCGCGGGCCACCGATAATGGCGGGGCTCACTCGTTCCGGCGACGGAGTTGCGGCGTGAATCTACCGATCGGCCTCACGCTCACGCGCATCATCGCGGTCCCGCTGCTGATCGTGTTCCTGATCTCGTCGTCGCGGGTGCACGCGGCGATCGCGGCGGGGATCTTCATCCTGGCGTCCATCACCGACTGGGCCGACGGCATGCTGGCGCGGCGGCGCAACCAGGTGACGACGCTCGGCACGCTCCTGGACCCGATCGCCGACAAGCTCCTCGTCGCGGCGGCGCTGGTCTCGCTCCTGACGATCGACAAGATCGCGGCCTGGGTCGTGGTGGTCATCATCGGCCGCGAGCTGGCGGTGACGGGGCTCCGGGCCGTGGCGGCCTCGGTGGGCGTCGTGGTGCCGGCCTCGCGCCTGGCGAAGTGGAAGACGGTGAGCCAGTACGTCGCGGTCACGATGCTCATCGTGGAAAAAGGCTTCGATCCGCCCGGCTTCCACGTCACCGCGGCGCTGGTGCTGTGGGGGGCGGTGGGGCTCACGGTCGTCTCGGCCGTCGATTACTTCTACCGGTTCTTCCGGAAGGCCGACTACCGCGCGATCGTGCCCGACGAAGACCGCTGGTCGTGAGCGGACTCGCCGGCCTGCTCGCCGCCTACCTGATCGGCGCGGTTCCGGTGGGCTTCCTGGTGGCGCGCGGGTTCGGCGTCGGGGACGTCCGGCGCCACGGCAGCGGCAACATCGGCGCGACCAACGTGCTGCGCGCCGCCGGCCGGCTGCCCGCGCTCCTCACCCTCGTCGGCGACGTCGCCAAGGGCTACCTCGCGGTGGCCGCGGGCGGGCGCGTCGCGGGCGGGGAGGCGGGCGCGCTCGCGGCCTGCGCCGTCGCGGCGGTGATCGGCAACTGCTGGTCGGTGTTCCTCGGGTTCCGCGGCGGCAAGGGCGTGGCGACCGGGCTCGGCGCCTTCTTGACGGTCGTCCCGTGGGCCGTGCTCGCGGCGGTCCCGGTGTGGCTCGTGGTGACGGTGACCTCCCGTTACGTCTCGCTCGGCTCGGTGCTGGCGGCCGCCTGCGTCCCGCTCGCCGCGCTCCTGCTCGGGCGCTACCCGTGGGCGTCGGTGCTGGCGGCGGGCGCGATGGCGGCGATCGTGATCGGCCGGCACCTCGAGAACATCGCCCGGCTCGCCGCCGGGACGGAGCGCCGCCTGGGCCGGAAGCCGCGCGCGTGATCGCCATCGTCGGCGGGGGAAGCTGGGGCACGGCGCTCGCCGTGCACGTGGCGCGCGCCGAGGGCGCGGTGCGCCTCTGGGCGCGCGAGCCGGAGGTGGCCGACGGCATCCGCCGGACGCGCCACAACCCGCTCTACCTGAAGGACGTCGAGCTCCCGGCCGGCATCGAGGCGACCACCGACTTGGCGGCGGCGGTGCGGGGCGCGAGCCTCCTCGTCATGGTCGTTCCCTCCGAGTTCTTCGCGGCGACGCTCGCGGGCCTCGGGCCCGTGCCGGCGGAGGTGCCGATCGTGTCGGCGACGAAGGGGTTCGAGCCGGCGCGCCACCTCCGGATGAGCGAGGTGCTCCTCGAGCGGCTCCCCGCGGCGCGGGTGGCGGCGCTGTCGGGGCCGACGTTCGCCCGCGAAGTGGCCCGGGGCCTGCCGGCGGCGGCGGTGATCGCCGCGCCCGACGACGTGCTGGCGGGGGCGCTGCAACGGCGGCTGGGCACCCGGGAGTTCAGGCTGTACACGAACCGCGACGTGGTGGGTGTCGAGACCGGCGGCGCGCTGAAGAACGTGATGGCGATCGCCACGGGGCTGGCCGACGGGCTCGGGCTCGGCGAGAACGCGCGCGCGGCGCTCGTCACGCGGGGGCTCGCCGAGATGACGCGGCTGGCGGTGGCGCTCGGCGCGCGGCCGGCGACGCTCGCGGGCCTCGCGGGGCTCGGCGACCTCGTGCTGACGTGCACCGGGAGCCTGTCGCGTAACCGGGCGCTCGGCGTCGCGCTGGCTCGCGGCCAGACGGCGCGGGAGGTCGAGAGCGAGACGCACATGATCGCCGAGGGCGCGCGCACGGTCGGCTCGGCGCTCGTCCTCGCCCGCCGGCACGGCGTGAGCCTGCCGATCTGCCAGGAGGTCGGCGGGGTGCTGTTCGACGGCAAGCCGCCCGGCGAGGCGCTGGCCGCGCTCCTCGAGCGGCCGCTCCGCCGCGAGGACCGCTGAGCGATGCCCGAGCTGCGCAAGGACCCGGTGGTCGGGCGCTGGGTGATCATCTCGACCGAGCGCGCGCGGCGCCCGTCGGACTTCGCCGGCCAGCCGGTGACGCCGGCCGGCGGCCCCTGCGTGTTCTGCGAGGGCCACGAAGCCGGCACGCCGCCGGAGATCCTGGCGGGCCGCCCGGGCGGCGGGCCGCCGAATGGCCCGGGCTGGACCTGGCGCGTGGTGCCGAACAAGTTCCCCGCGCTCCGGATCGAGGGGGAGCTGGAGCCCGCCGGCGAGGGCGTGTTCGACCGCATGAACGGCGTCGGCGCCCACGAGGTGGTGATCGAGACGCCCGAGCACGGGGCGTCGTTCGCCACGCTCTCGCCCGACGCCCTCGCCGACGTGTTGCGGGCGTACCGCGAGCGGCTCGCGGACCTCAAGAAGGACCCGCGCTTCGAGTACGTGCTGATCTTCCGGAACCACGGCGAGGCGGCGGGCGCCTCGCTCGAGCACCCGCACTCGCAGTTGATCGCGACGCCGATCATCCCCGTCATGGTCGCGGAGGAGCTGGCGGGCGCCGCCCGGTACTGGGAGCTCAAGGAGCGCTGCGTCTGGTGCGACGTCGTGCGCCAGGAGGCGCGGAGCCGCCGGCGCGTGGTCCTCGAGGAGGACGGCTTCGTGGCGCTCGCGCCGTTCGCCCCGCGCTTCCCGTTCGAGACCTGGGTGCTGCCGGCCCGCCACCGGGCGGCCTTCGAGGAGTCGGACCCCGCGGAGCTGCGGGCGCTCGCCGCGCTGCTCGGGGAATTCTTCCGGCGGATGGGCCGCGTGCTCGGCGACCCGCCCTTCAACTTCATGCTCCACACCTCGCCGTTGCGCGCGCCGGCGCTCCCGTCGTTCCACTGGCACCTCGAGATCATCCCGAAGCTCACCCGGGTGGCGGGGTTCGAGTGGGGGAGCGGGTTCTTCATCAACCCGGTGCCCCCGGAGGACGCCGCGGAGGCCCTGCGGGCGGGCGGTGGCTGAGGTCGTGTGATACTATGGGGCGCTGTGGCGCGGGAATAGCTCAGTGGTAGAGCACGACCTTGCCAAGGTCGGGGTCGCGGGTTCGAATCCCGTTTCCCGCTCCACCCCCCACTCACCAGCTCCGGGGCGGCGTAGCCAAGTGGCCAAGGCGGAGGTCTGCAAAACCTCTATTCAGCGGTTCGAATCCGCTCGCCGCCTCCATTCTTCTACCGATCCGTCAGGCCCACCGAGCAGGGAGAGCGCCCATGGCCGAGGAGATCAAGCGCACCGGCAGCCCGAAGGCGACCGACCTCAAGGGGGAGGAGTTCACCCTCACGGTGACGCTCAGCGAGCCACCGTCCAAGGAGTGGTCGCGGCTGTTCGCCGACCCCGACCCCGCGGAGACCACGCCGCTCTGCAACCCCAAGCGCATCGGCATGATGCACCAGGCGATCGTCTTCAAGAGCGAGGAGGCCGACGTGGCGGCGTGGGTCCAGCACCTCGACCGGTGGATCGCGCGCGCCAACCGCGCCCTCGCCGAGCAGGAGGTGGCGGAGAAGAAGCGGAAGGCCGAGGAGCTGCGGCTGCAGGAGGAGAAGCAGAAGCGCATCCAGGAGGTCAACGAGCGGTTCAAGGACCTCTGAGCGGGGGCGTGGCGGAACGGCAAACGCCGAGGACTTAAAATCCTCCGTCCGCGAGGACTTGCAGGTTCGAATCCTGCCGCCCCCACCATCCCCGGTGCCGGCGCCATGCTATCCTGCCTGACGACATGAGCGTGCCCCTCGTGTGGAGCTCCCCCGGCGCGATCGCCTTCCAGCTCGGCCCCGTCGTGATCCGCTGGTACGGCATCCTGATGGCCACCGCGATCGTGGTCGGCCTCTGGCTCGGCCACCGCCGGGCGCGGCGCGAGGGCCTGCCCGCGGACGACATCATCAGCGCCGGCCAGTGGGCGATCCTCGCGGGGCTCGTGGGCGCGCGCCTCTACGAGGTCGCGTTCAACTGGGACTACTACGGGCGCTTCCCGGCGAAGATCGTCGCCGTCTGGGAGGGCGGGCTCGCCATCCACGGCGGCCTCATCGCGGGGCCGCTGGTGGGGGCGTGGCTCGCGTGGCGCTGGCGGCTGCCCGTCCTGCGCGCGCTCGACATCGCGGCGCCCCCGATCGCGCTCGGCCAGGCTATCGGGCGCTGGGGGAACTTTTTCAACGAAGAGGCGTTCGGGCGGCCGACCGACCTGGCGTGGGGGCTCTACATCTCGCCGCCGCAGCGGCCCCTCGGCTTCGCCCAGCACGAGTACTTCCACCCGACGTTCCTCTACGAGTCGCTCTGGAACCTCGCGGTCTTCGCCGTGCTCGTCGCGTGGCTCCGGCCCCGCTGGGCCGCGCGGCCGGGCGCGCTCTTCTTCGGCTACGTGGGGCTCTACTCGATCGGACGGTTCGTCATCGAGCCGCTCCGCCTCGACAGCTTCTGGCTCGGGTCGCTGCGCGTGCCGCAGCTCGCGAGCCTGCTCGGCATCGCCGTCGCCGTGGCCGGCGTGGCCTGGGCCCGCCGCCGCGCCGCGGCGCTCGCCGCCGGCTGATCCCTGACGGGCGCCGGATGGTAGACTCAGGCTGATGTCCTGGACGCTGCGGAAGAAGGCCCAGGCCCTGCTGGCGGACGAGCAGGGCACGGTGCGGAAGGACTGGGGCGGCAAGGTCGCGATCGCCCTCGTCTATCCGAACACGTACGCCGTGGGCATGTCGAACCTCGGCTTCCAGACCATCTACCGCCACCTGAACGCGATCCCCGACGTCGTGTGCGAGCGCGTGTTCTTCCCGGCGCCGGAGGATCTCGACGAGCTGGTCCGGACGGGCGGCGCGCCCTTCTCGCTCGAGTCCCAGCGCCCGCTCACCGACTTCCACATGATCGGCTTCTCGGTGACCTACGAGGGCGACTACGTCAACGTGCTCCGCCTGCTCGCCCTGGCGGGGATCCCGCTCCGCGCCGCGGACCGGCGCCCCCACGACCCGCTGGTGCTGATGGGGGGCGTCTGCGCCTTTTCCAATCCCGAGCCGGTGGCGCCCTTCATGGACTTCATCGTCGTCGGCGAGGGCGAGGAGCTGGTGGTCGAGCTCATGGCCGCGTACCGCGACGGCTACCG
The DNA here is from genome assembly GCA_016179875.1 of Candidatus Rokuibacteriota bacterium. GTDB lineage: Bacteria > Methylomirabilota > Methylomirabilia > Rokubacteriales > CSP1-6 > GWA2-73-35. Next base: position 20,332 of record JACPCH010000025.1, read on the forward strand.
CGACCGCGAGGGCTTCCTCACCGCCCTCACCGGCGTCGAGGGCATCTACGTGCCGGAGCGCTACGAGGCGACGTACGCGGGCGACGGGATGCTGGCCGAGGTGAAGGCGCGCGGCGGCGCGCCCGGGGTGGTCGTCAAGCGCCGGCTCCGGCGCGTGGACGCCTTCGAGACGATCGCGACGCTGAAGACGCCGCACGCCGAGTACGGCCACATGGCCCTGCTCGAGGTGGGCAAGGGCTGCGGGCGGGGCTGCCGGTTCTGCCTGGAGGGGCAGGTCTACCGGCCGGTGCGCCACCGGAGCGTGGACGCCCTGCGCGAGACCGTGGCGCGGCTGGCCCGCGAGGGCGAGACCCGGGTCGGCCTCGTCGGCGCGTGCGTGTCCGACTATCCGTGGATCGGCGAGCTCCTCACGATCATCGACGCGCACGGGCTCGAGCTCTCGATCTCGTCGCTCCGGGCCGACAGCCTCACCCCGGACCTGGTCGGCGCGCTCGCCCGCGGCGGGCACCGGACCCTCACGGTGGCGCCCGAGGCGGGGACGGAGGGGCTCCGGCGCGCGATCCGCAAGGCGATCACGGACGCGCAGCTGTTCGAGGCCTGCGATCTCCTGCGCGCCGCCGGCATCCCCAATCTGAAGACCTACTTCATGATCGGCCTGCCGACGGAGACGCGCGAGGACGTCGAGGCGATTCCGCGGCTCGCCGCGCGGATGCTCGAGCGCCTGCGCGTGCCGGACCCCGCCGGGCGCCCGTTCGGGCGCCTGACCCTCTCCATCTCGTCCTTCGTGCCGAAGCCCTGGACGCCGTTCCAGTGGGCGCCGTTCGACGGCGCGGAGTCGCTCCAGGCCAAGCTCGAGATCATCAAGCGCGGGGTGCGGCGCTGTTCGAACGTGCGCGTGCTCCACGAGAACCCGCGCGAGGCGGCGCTCCAGGCGCTCCTGGCCCGCGGCGACCGCCGCGTGGCGGACTTCCTCGAGCTCGCCGCCGGCTTCGACGGCGACTGGCGGCGGGCGCTCCGCGAGTGGGACGGCGACGCGGGGTACCACACGACGCGCCCGCGGGCGGCGGACGAGCGGCTGCCGTGGGACCACTTCGACGTGGGGGTCAAGAAGGCCGGCCTGCTCCGCGAGTGGGAGCGCGCGGTGGCCGACGCGCCGGCGGGGGCGGCGTGACGCGCGTGGAGGACACCCTCGGGCGGCCGCTCCGGAACCTCCGGATCTCGGTCACCGACCGCTGCAACCTGCGCTGCCAGTACTGCATGCCGGAGGAGGAGTACGCGTGGCTCCCCCGGGCGGAGATCCTCCACTTCGGCGAGATCGCCGCGCTCGTCGACGTCTTCACCGGGCTCGGCGTGGACAAGGTGCGGCTGACGGGCGGCGAGCCGCTCCTCCGGCGCGAGCTGCCGCGCCTGGTCCGGATGCTGGCGGCGAAGCCGGCGCTGCGCGACCTCGCCGTCACCACCAACGGCCTCCTGCTCGCCGAGCAGGCTTCGGCGCTCCGCGAGGCCGGGCTCCACCGGGTCACGGTGAGCCTCGACACGCTGCGGCCCGACCGCTTCGCGGCGCTGACCCGCCGCGCGAGCCACGCCCAGGTGCTGGAGGGGATCGCGGCCGTGCCGCGCGCCGGCTTCGCCGGCACGAAGCTCGACACGGTGGTGATCCGCGGCCTGAACGACGACGAGCTGGCCGACCTCGTCGAGTTCGCGAAGGCGGTGCCGGCCGAGCTCCGCTTCATCGAGTACATGGACGTCGGCGGCGCGACCCGCTGGTCCCCGGACCAGGTCGTCTCGCGGCGGGAGATGCTCGAGCTCCTCGAGCGCCGCTACGGCCGCATCGAGCCGATCGTCGACGACGGCCCGGCGCCGGCCGACCGCTACCGGCTGCCGGACGGCACGGTCTTCGGGATCATCTCTTCCACGACCCAGCCGTTCTGCGCCCGGTGCGACCGGAGCCGGCTCACCGCCGACGGCACGTGGTATCTCTGCCTCTACGCGACCGCGGGCGTGGACCTGCGCGGCCCGTTCCGCGCCGGCGCCGGCCCGGAGGCGCTGACGGCGCTGATCACCGGCCGCTGGCGCGGCCGCACGGACCGCGGGGCGGAGGAGCGCCTGGCGCTCCGCGACCGCGCGCCGCTCCTGCAGGTCGCCCAGCTGCGCGCCGACCCGCGCCTCGAGATGCACACCCGCGGCGGCTAGCGCCTTCCGGAGGAGAACCGTGAGCGCTCCCGACGAGCCGAAGATCGACGTTCGCGAGCACGGCGCCGGCCAGCAGACGTCCGACCGGCGGCTCTACATGCAGCTGCAGGTGTTCGGCGGCTGCGGCGACGCCAAGGCGGCGCTGCGCGCCCTCGAGGCGAGCCGGATCGAGGCCGTGCTCTACCAGGATCTCAACGACCCGCGCGGGATCGGCGTGCTGGCGATGCACGAGGACCCCGCCTTCTTCGTGGGCGGCTTCCGCGAGCTCCTGAACGCCGAGCCCTTCGCGAGCTTCGGCCACAAGCCGGACCTCGCGATGTTCGGCCGGACGTACGCCTCGGGCTTCGAAGCGGATCTGGAGGAGTGGCTCTTCCGGCGGCCGCGGCGCACGGCGCTGAACCCGGCCTGGCCGTGGGGGATCTGGTACCCGCTGCGCCGCACCGGGGCGTTCGCGCGCCTCGAGGCGAAGGAGCAGGGCACGATCATCAGCGAGCACAGCAAGATCGGGCGCGCCTACGGCGAGGGCGACCTGGCCCACGACGTCCGGCTGGCCTGCCACGGCCTGGATCGCCACGACAACGACTTCGTGATCGGCCTGGTTGGCCGCGAGCTCCACCCGCTCTCCCACCTCGTGCAGACGATGCGCAAGACGGTCCAGACCGCGCAGTATCTCCAGTCGCTCGGCCCGTTCTTCATCGGCCACGCGCTCTGGCAGAGCCCGCTCCGCTGACGCGTTAGAGCGGGGCCGGGAGGTCGGACTTCCCCATCAGGTGGAGGTCGACGCCGCGGGCGGCGGAGCGTCCCTCGGCGATCGCCCACACGATGAGGGACTGGCCCCGCTGCATGTCGCCGCAGGCGAAGACCCCGGGCACGCTCGTCATCCAGCTCGCGTCGCGCGCGACGGTGCCGCGCTCGGTGAGCCTGACGCCGAGATCGGTCAGCAGCCCCGGGCGCTCCGGCCCGAGGAAGCCCATGGCGAGCAGGACCAGGTCCGCGTCGAGCGTGAACTCGCTGCCCGGCACCGGCCGGGGGTCGAGCCGGCCGCCGTCGCCGACCATCTCGACCTTCACCGCGTGGAGCCGCGTCACGCGGCCGCGCTCGTCGCCGGTGAACCGCTGCGTGGAGACCGCATAGACGCGCTCGCCGCCCTCCTCGTGCGCCGGCGAGACGCGAAAGACGTTCGGCCACTGCGGCCACGGGTTGTCGGGCGCGCGCGCGTCGGGCGGCCGCGGCAGGAGCTCGAGCTGGTGGACGGAGCGGGCGCCCTGGCGGTGGACGGTGCCGAGGCAGTCGGCGCCGGTATCGCCGCCGCCGATGATGACGACTCGCTTGCCGCGCGCCGTGATGAATTCCTCGTCCGGAATGGCGTCGCCCTCGCAGCGCCGGTTCTGGAGCGTCAGGTACTCCATCGCGAAGTGGATGCCTTCGAGCTCGCGCCCCGGAACCGGCAGGTCGCGGGGGTGGCAGGCGCCGCCGGCGAGGACGATCGCGTCGAACTCGCGGCGCAGGTCGTCCACCGGCACGTTCGCGCCGACGTGGCAGCCGGTCCGGAAGACGACCCCCTCCTTGTCCAGGATCGCGAGGCGCCGGTCGAGGAGCCGCTTCTCCATCTTGAACTCGGGGATGCCGTAGCGCAGGAGGCCGCCGATCCGGTCGGCGCGCTCGAACACGGTCACGGCGTGGCCGGCGCGGTTGAGCTGCTGGGCGGCGGCGAGGCCGGCGGGGCCGGAGCCGACCACGGCGACCTTCTTGCCGGTGCGCGCCGCCGGCGGCTCGGGGACGATCCAGCCCTCGTCGAAGGCCCGCTCGATGATGGTCTGCTCGATCGCCTTGATGGTGACCGGGTCGTCGTTGATCTCGAGCACGCACGAGCCCTCGCACGGCGCGGGGCAGAGCCGGCCCGTCCACTCCGGGAAGTTGTTGGTGGCGTGCAGGCGCTCGATCGCGTCGCGCCAGCGGTCCTTGTAGACGAGATCGTTCCAGTCGGGAATGATGTTGCCGAGCGGGCAGCCCTGATGGCAGAAGGGGATACCGCAATCCATGCAGCGCGCCGCCTGCTTCTTCAGCTCGTCGACCGGGTAGGGGAGGTAGGCCTCCTTCCAGTCGCGCACGCGCTCCGGGACGGGGCGCGTCGGCCACTTCGTGCGCTGGATCTCGAGAAAGCCGGTGGCCTTACCCACTCGTGGCCCCGACGAGCTCGGCGAACGTCGGCGCCCGGCCCTCGGCGTGCGCGCGCGCCTCGGCGAGCAGGACGCGCTTGTAGTCCTTCGGCATGGCCTTGACGAACCGGGGCTGCAGCCCGAGCCAGTCGGCGAGGATCTTCCGGGCGTAGGCCGAGCCGGTGTGGGCGACGTGGCGCCCGATCAGGTCGCGCACCAGCGCGATCTCCTCGGCCCGGTCGAGCGGCTCGAGGTCGACCATGCCGAGGTTGCAGCGCCGCTTGAAATCGCCGTCCACGTCGAGCACGAACGCGATGCCGCCGGACATGCCGGCGGCGAAGTTCCGGCCGGTGCGCCCCAGCACGACGACGCGGCCGCCGGTCATGTACTCGCACCCGTGGTCGCCGACGGCCTCGACCACCGCGTGGGCGCCGCTGTTCCGCACGGCGAAGCGCTCGCCGGCAATGCCCCGCACGAACGCCTCGCCGCTGGTGGCGCCGTAGAGGGCCACGTTGCCGATGACGATGTTCTCCTCGGCGACGAAGGTCGCCGCCTTCGGCGGGCCCACGATCAGCCGGCCGCCCGAGAGCCCCTTGCCCCAGTAGTCGTTGGCGTCGCCCTCGAGGGTGAAGGTGATGCCGCGCGGGACGAACGCGCCGAAGCTCTGGCCGGCCGAGCCCGTGAAGTGGACCCGGATCGTGTCGTCGGGCAGGCCCCCGCCGCCCCAGCGGCGCGTCACCTCGTAGCCGAGCATGGTGCCGACCGTGCGGTTGACGTTGCGGATCGGCAGCGCGAGCTCGACCGGTGTCCGGTGCTCGATGGCCTCCGCGCAGCGCGGGATGAGGGTGGTGCGGTCGAGCGCCCGGTCCAGCCCGTGGTCCTGCGCCGTCACGCAGTGGCGCGCCACCTCCGGCGGCATGTCGGGCTGGTAGAGGATCGACGACAAGTCGAGCCCGCGCGCCTTCCAGTGCTCCAATGCCGGCCGGAAGTCGAGCCGATCCGCGCGGCCGATCATCTCGTCCATGGTCCGGAAGCCGAGCCGGGCCATGTATTCCCGGACCTCCTCCGCGATGAAGCGGAAGAAGGTGGCGACGAACTCCGGCCGGCCGGCGAAGCGCTTGCGCAGCTCCGGGTCCTGGGTGGCGATGCCGACCGGACAGGTGTTGAGGTGGCAGACCCGCATCATGATGCAGCCCAGCACCACCAGCGGGGCGGTGGAGAAGCCGAACTCCTCGGCGCCGAGCAGGGCCGCGATCACGACGTCGCGCCCGGTCTTCATCTGGCCGTCGACCTGGACGACGATCCGGTCGCGCAGCTTGTTGAGCACCAGCACCTGCTGGGTCTCGGCGAGGCCGAGCTCCCACGGGACGCCGCCGTGCTTGATGGACGTGAGCGGCGAGGCGCCGGTGCCCCCGTCGTGGCCGGAGATCAGCACGACGTCGGCGTGCGCCTTCGCCACGCCCGCGGCGACCGTCCCGACCCCGACCTCGGCGACGAGCTTCACGTGGATCCGCGCCACGGGGTTCGCGTTCTTGAGGTCGTGGATCAGCTGGGCCAGGTCCTCGATGGAGTAGATGTCGTGGTGCGGCGGCGGCGAGATGAGGGGCACGCCCGGCGTCGCGAAGCGGACCCTGGCGATCCAGGGGTACACCTTGGGGCCGGGCAGCTGGCCGCCCTCGCCGGGCTTCGCGCCCTGGGCCATCTTGATCTGCAGATCGTCGGCGTTGACCAGGTACTCGCTGGTCACGCCGAAGCGCGCGGAGGCGACCTGCTTGATCGCGCTCCGGCGCCAGTCGCCGTTGGGGTCGCGCGCGTAGCGCGCCGGATCCTCGCCGCCCTCGCCGGTGTTCGACTTGCCGCCGATGCGGTTCATGGCGATCGCGAGGGTCTCGTGGGCCTCCTGGCTGATCGAGCCGAAGGACATCGCGCCGGTCGCGAACCGCTTGAGGATGGACTCGAGGGGCTCGACCTCCTCGAGCGGGAGGGGCGTCGTCGCGGGCTTGAGGCCGATCAGGCCGCGCAGCGTGGCGAGGTGCCGGCTCTGGTCGTCGACGAGCTTCGTGTACTCCTGGTAGATCGTGTACCGGCCCGCGCGCGTGGCGTGCTGGAGCTTGAAGACGGTGTCCGGGTTGAAGAGGTGGTACTCGCCGTCGCGCCGCCACTGGTACTCGCCGCCCCAGTCGAGGTCGGCGTGGCCCACGGGCCGGTCGGGGAAGGCGTGGGCGTGCCGGCGCCGCGTCTCCTCGGCGATCACGTCGAGGCCGATGCCGGAGACTCGCGAGGCGGTGCCGGTGAAGTAGCGGTCCACCAGGTCGCGGTTGAGGCCGATCGCCTCGAAGATCTGGGCGCCGCAGTAGCTCTGCAGCGTCGAGATCCCCATCTTGGCCATGACCTTGAGGATCCCCTTGTTCAGCGCCTTGACGTAGTTCTTGACCGCCGTCTGGTGGTCGATCCCGGTCAGGATCCCCTGGCGGATGAGGTCGTCGAGCGTCTCGAAGGCCACCCACGGGTTCACGGCGCCGGCGCCGTAGCCGATGAGGAGGCACAGGTGGTGGACCTCGCGCGCGTCGCCGGTCTCGACCGCGAGCCCGCAGCGGGTGCGCTCGCCCCGCCGCACCAGGTGATGGTGGACGGCGGCGGTGGCCAGGAGGCTCGGCATCGCGGCCCGCGCGCGGCTGAGCCCGCGGTCGGACAGGATGAGGATGTTGTACCCGTCGGCGATCGCGCGGCTCGCCCGGTTCTGGAGGTCCTCGAGCGCGCGCGCGAGCCCGGCGGCGCCCTCGGCGACCGGCCAGAGCATCGGCAGCGTGATGGCCCGGAAGCCGTGCGCGTCCACGCGGGCGAGCCGCGCGAGATTCTCGTTGGAGAGCACGGGGTCCTTGATCACGATCTGGCGGCACGACTCGGGCTCGGGTGTGAGGAGGTTCCGCTCCGGCCCGAGCGTCGACTCCATCGCCGTCACCAGCTCCTCGCGGATCTGGTCGAGCGGTGGGTTCGTGACCTGGGCGAAGAGCTGCTTGAAGTAGTCGTAGAGGGGCCTCGGTCGGTTCGAAAGAACCGCCAGCGCGGTGTCGGTGCCCATCGAGCCCACCGGCTCCTCGCCGCGGGCGGCCATCGGCGCGAGCAGGATCCGGAGGTCCTCGTGGGTGTAGCCGAAGGCGATCTGGCGCTGGAGCACCGTGTCGTGGTCGGGGGCGGGGACCGGCTGCGCGGGCAGATCCTCGACGCGGACCGTCTGCTCCCGGAGCCAGTCGCCGTAGGGCTGCTCGGCGGCGAGCCGGGCCTTGATCTCGTCGTCGTCGATGATCCGGCCCTGGGCGGTGTCCACCAGGAAGATCCGCCCGGGGTGCAGGCGCTCCTTCACGAGGACGTTCTCGGGCGGGATCTCGAGCACGCCCACCTCGGACGCCATGATGACGAGGTCGTCCTTGGTCACGTAGTAGCGGGACGGTCGCAGTCCGTTCCGGTCCAGCACCGCGCCGATGACGGTGCCGTCGGTGAACGCGATCGAGGCCGGGCCGTCCCAGGGCTCCATCAGCGAGGCGTGGTACTCGTAGAAGGCCCGCCGCTCGGGGCTCATGGACTCGTGGTTCTGCCACGGCTCGGGGATCATCATGAGGATCGCGTGCGGCAGCGAGCGCCCGTTCATGACGAGGAACTCGAGCACGTTGTCGAACGTCGCCGAGTCGCTGAGGCCCTCGCGGGTGACCGGCAGGACCTTCTTGAGGTCGTCGCCGAGCACCTCGGAGCGGCAGAGCGCCTCGCGGGCGTGCATCCAGTTGATGTTGCCCCGCAGCGTGTTGATCTCGCCGTTGTGGGCGATGTAGCGGTACGGGTGCGCGAGCGGCCAGGAGGGGAACGTGTTGGTGCTGAACCGCTGGTGGACGAGCGCGAGCGCCGACTCGACGTCCGGGTCCGTCAGGTCGGGGTACATCGTCTCGATCTGGTCGGCGCTCAGCATCCCCTTGTAGATGAGCGTGTTCGAGCTGAGGCTCGGCAGGTAGGCGAACTTGTTCTCGGGGATGTCGAGCGCGGCGACGGCCTTCTCGAAGAGCTTGCGGATGACGTAGAGCTTGCGCTCGAAGCCGGCGTGGTCGCCGACGGCCGGCCCGCGCCCGATGAAGACCTGCATGAGGTGCGGCTCGACCGACCGGGCGGTGGCGCCGAGCAGGCGATCGTCGGTCGGCACCTGGCGCCAGCCGAGCAGCCGCTGGCCCTCCTCCTCGGCGATCGTGTGGAGGAGGACCTGGACCTTCTCGCGCTGCCGCGGGTCGCGCGGCAGGAACACGAGGCCGCAGCCGTACGCCTTCGGCGCGGGCAGGGGGATGCCGAGCCGGGCGCACTCACGCCGCAGGAACCGGTCGGGCGTCTGCAGCAGGATGCCCGCGCCGTCGCCCGTGTTCGGCTCGCAGCCGCAGGCCCCGCGGTGGAGCAGGTTGATGAGGACCTGGAGCGCCTGGCGGACGATCGTGTGCGACGGGCGGCCCTTGATGTCGACGACGAAGCCGACGCCGCAGGCGTCGTGCTCGTGGGCCGGGTCGTACAGGCCCTGGGCGGGCGGCGGGCCCGGCGCGAGCGGCTGTGTCGGCTCCTTCATTCCGGCATCCTCGTTGTGAATAGTTGCACGATACTACTCGCCCGGGGAGTATTAGTCATCCCCAAAAAGTCGGATAGTGTGTATCAGATAGCCTTATAATCTGATCGTGCACCTCGAAACGCTCCGCCTCTACTGCGACGTGGTCCGCCTCCGCTCCTTCTCGAAGGGGGCGGAGCTCAACTTCGTCTCGCAGTCGGCGGCGAGCCAGGCCGTCCAGCAGATCGAGACGCAGCTGGGCGTGGCCCTGATCGACCGGGGCAAGCGGCCCTTCCTCGTGACGCCCGAGGGCCAGACGTTCCAGGAGTCGTGCCGGGGGCTCCTCGAGGCCTGGGAGAAGGCCCGGGCCGAGGTGGCGGCCGTCAAGGCCCGGGTGGACGGCACGGTGCGCGTGGCGGCCATCTACTCGGTCGGCCTGCACGACGTGAGCCGGCACATGCAGGGCTTCATGTCGCACTATCCGGAGGCCCGCGTCCTCCTCGAGTGCCTGCACCCCCACAAGGTCGTCGAGGCCGTGCTCGCCGCCGAGGCCGACGTCGGCATCATGTCCTATCCGCCGTCGAACCGCGCCCTGTCGGTCGTCCCGCTCCGCTCGGAGCCCATGGCGTTCGTCTGCCACCCGAACCACCGCCTGGCGCGGCGCAAGCTCGTGAGGCCGGCCGACCTCAACGGCGAGACCTTCATCGCGTTCGACCCCGGGCTCACGATCCGCAAGGCGATCGACCGGGCGCTCCGGCAGCACACGGTGAAGGTCAACATCGCCATGGAGTTCGACAACATCGAGACGATCAAGCAGGCGATCATGATCGCGGCGGGCGTCTCGATCCTGCCCCGCCACACGGTGCAGAAGGAGGTCGGGATCCGCACGCTCGCCGCCGTGCCGTTCGGGGTGCCCGATCTCGTGCGGCCGGTCGGGCTCATCCACCGGCGCGAGAAGATCCTGACGCCGACGGTGAGCCGGTTCATCGAGCTGCTCCGGGACGCCAACGAGGAGCCCGCCCGGGTGGCGGCCCGCTCGTGAGCCCGGGGCCGGAGGAGGGCCGAGTCATGGGCGAGTTCGAGGACGAGTACACCGCGGCGCTCGAGGGCGAGCTGAAGGAGATCCGCGGGGCCCTCGTGAACGACACGATCGCGATGCTGGGGCCGGCCGAGCCGATCTGCCTCGGGGCCACCGCGACGGTGGCCGACGCCGTCACCGCCATGCTGGCGCGGCGCCAGGCGGGCGTGCTGGTCACCGACGCCGCCGGCCGGCTCACCGGCATCTTCACGGAGCGCGACGTCCTGACGCGCGTCGTGGGGCGGGGCCTCGACGCCCGGACGACCCCGCTCGCCCAGGTGATGACCGCGAACCCCGACGCCCTCGCCGCGGGGGACCGGATCGCCTCCGCCGTGCACGCGATGAGCGTGGAGGGCTACCGGACGATCCCGCTGGTGGACGCCGGGCAGCGGCCCGCGGGCGTCGTGACGGTCAACGACGTGATCCGCTGGCTCGCCGGCCTGTTCCCCGAGGCCATCCTGAACCTGCCCCCGGGCGGCGCGCGGCTCAAGCGCCCCGAGGACGTGGACGCGGGCTGACCCCCGCGCCTGATCCACCCGGAAGCCTCAAACCTTGCCCGGTCCCGGGCGCTTCGATAGAATGACCTTGGTCTGCCCGCCGCGAGGCGCGCTGCGTCGGTGCGGGCGGCCCCAGCAGCCAGGATCCCGACCCACGCCGTCGGGGATGGTGTGCGCCAACTGCGCCGAGCGAGGAGACAGGATTCGATGAGCAAGGTGGCGGCTCCCGTCAAGGGCAACGGGAAATCGCTGAAGGAGCTGAACCGCGCGGTCATCCGGTTCGCCGGGGACTCGGGCGACGGCATGCAGCTGACGGGCGAGCAGTTCACGACCGAGTCGGCCTGGGCCGGCAACGACATCGCGACGCTGCCGAATTTCCCGGCCGAGATCCGCGCCCCCGCCGGCACGCTCTTCGGAGTCTCGAGCTTCCAGCTCCAGTTCGGAAGCCAGCGCGTCTACACCCCGGGCGACCGGCTCGACTGTCTGGTGGCGATGAACCCGGCCGCGCTCAAGGTGCACCTGCGCGACCTGAAGACCGGCGGCCTCCTGATCGTCAACACCCAGGCCTTCGACAAGCGCAACCTGGACAAGGCCGGCTACGCGACGAGCCCGCTGGAGGACCCGGCCCTCGGGGAGCGGTACCGCCTGCACCGGGTGGACATGTCGGCGCTCACCCACGAGGCGATCAAGGACCTGCCGCTCAACACCAAGGAGAAGGACCGGACGAAGAACTTCTTCGCCCTCGGGCTGGTCTCGTGGATCTACACGCGCCCGCTCGAGCCGACGCTCGACTGGATCCAGAAGAAGTTCGCGAAGAACAAGGACATCGCCGAGGCGAACACGCGCGTGCTGAAGGCCGGCCACGCCTACGGCGAGACGGCCGAGATCTTCGGCGAGCACTACACCGTCGAGCCGGCCGAGATGGCGCCCGGGCTCTACCGGGCGATGACCGGCAACCGCGCGCTGGCGTGGGGGATCCTCGCGGCCGCCCAGCGCGCCACGGTCCCGGTCGTCTATGGCGCCTATCCGATCACGCCGGCGAGCGACATCCTGCACGAGCTGGCGCTGCACAAGCGCTTCCGCGTGCGGACGATCCAGGCCGAGGACGAGATCGCGGCCGTCGCCGCGGCGATCGGCGCCTCCTTCGGCGGGGCGATCGGCGTCACCGCGTCGAGCGGCCCCGGGATCGCGCTCAAGGGCGAGGGGATCGGCCTGGCCGTCACCGCGGAGCTGCCGCTGGTGGTCTTCGACATCCAGCGCGGCGGGCCCTCCACGGGGCTGCCGACGAAGACCGAGCAGGCCGACCTCATGCAGGCGCTCTACGGCCGGAACAGCGAGGCGCCGGTGGTCGTGCTGGCGCCGGCGACGCCGGGTGACTGCTTCTTCGTCGCGTACGAGGCGGTGCGGATCGCCGCCAAGTACATGGTGCCGGTGATGGTGCTGAGCGACGGCTTCCTCGCCAACGGCTCGGAACCCTGGCTCATCCCTGATCCGGACTCGCTGCCGCCGATCGAGATCCAGTTCCGCACCGAGAAGGAAGGCTTCTTCCCGTACCTGCGCGATCCGGCGACGCTCGGCCGGCCGTGGGTGCGCCCGGGCACCCCCGGCCTCGAGCACCGGATCGGCGGCATCGAGAAGCAGGACGTGACGGGGAACATCTCCTACGATCCGGAGAACCACGACCACATGGTGCGCACGCGCGCCGAGAAGGTGCGCCGCGTGGCGCAGGAGATCCCGCCGACGTCCATCAACGGCCCGGCGACGGGCGACCTCCTCGTCGTGGGCTGGGGCGGCACCTACGGTGCGATCACGGCCGCCGTGGAGCGCGCCCAGGCCGAGGGCACGTCGGTGGCGTCGGTCCACCTGCGGCACCTGAACCCGCTGCCGCCCGACCTCGGCCACATCCTGCGCGAATATCGCAAGGTGCTGGTCCCGGAGATCAACAGCGGCCAGCTGGTGCGCGTGCTGCGCGCCGAGTACCTCGTGGACGCCGTGGGCTTCAACCGCGTCCGCGGCCTGCCGCTCGCCAGCGACGAGATCTACGACGCCCTCATCCAGCTCCTCGGGAGTCAGGCGTGAGCCCCGGCGGCGCCGAAGCCAAGGAAGCGCCGAAGTACACGAAGAAGGACTTCGAGTCCGACCAGGACGTGCGCTGGTGCCCCGGCTGCGGGGACTACGCCATCCTCTCGGCGATCCAGAAGTCGATGCCCGACCTCGGCATCCCGCGGGAGGACATCGTCTTCATCTCCGGCATCGGCTGCTCGAGCCGGTTCCCGTACTACATGAACACGTACGGCTTCCACACGATTCACGGCCGGGCGCCGGCGATCGCGACGGGCCTGCGGGTGGCGCGGCCCGACCTCAAGATCTTCGTCGTCACCGGCGACGGCGACGGGCTCTCCATCGGCGGCAACCACCTGCTGCACGTGCTGCGGCGCAACGTGAACGTGACGATCCTCCTGTTCAACAACCGGATCTACGGCCTCACCAAGGGCCAGTACTCGCCGACGAGCGAGCTCGGCAAGATCACGAAGTCCACGCCGGCGGGCTCGGCCGACCGGCCGGTGAACCCGCTGGCGTTCGCCCTCGGCTGCGGCGGGACGTTCGTCGCCCGCACCGTGGACCGCAACATCCAGCACATGGAGGAGATGCTGCGGCGGGCCGCGCACCACAAGGGGACGGGCTTCCTCGAGATCCTCCAGAACTGCAACGTCTACAACGACCTCGCCTGGAACGTGATGTACGACAAGGAGTCGAAGCTCCGGTACGAGCTCCGGCTCGAGCACGGCAAGCCGCTCCTGTTCGGCCCGCCGGACGACCGGAGGGCCGTGATCATGCGGGGCGTGGTGCCGACGGTGGTGGGGGCGAAGGACGTGCCGGAGAGCGCCCTCTGGATCCACGACGAGCAGAACGTGAACGCGGCCAAGCTCCTCGCCGACCTCTTCGCGCCGGACTTCCCGGTCCCCATCGGCGTGCTCGCCGCCGTCGAGGGGCCGGTGTACGAGGAGATCATGCTCCAGCAGGAGCAGAAGGCGATCTCGGAGCGCGGGCCCGGCGACATCGCCAAGCTCCTCACGTCCGGAGACACCTGGCAGATCTCCTGAGCCGACGTCGGGGGGGAGCGACCGCCGCTCCCCCCGACACCCCCCAACGGGATCCCGTGTGCCCGATTCCTTCACGCCCTCTGAGCCGCACCCGTCCGGTGGGAGCATGCCGCTGACCCGCGCCGTCGTCGAAGAGCTCGCGCGGATCCTCGGACCCGACGGGCTCATCCACTCCGCCGAGGGCCGCCTCGTCTACGAGTGCGACATGCACGCCTTCTACAAGGGCGCTCCGGACGTCGTCGCCCTGCCGTCCGACGCCGCGCAGGTCCAGGCGATCGTCCGGCTCTGCCGCCGCGAGGGGGTGCCGGTCGTGCCCCGCGGCTCCGGCACCGGCCTGATCGGCGGCGCCATGGCGCCGGCCGGCGGCGTCATGGTCGGCACGAACCGGATGGACCGGATCCTGGAACTGGACCTCGTCAACCGGTGCGCGACGGTGGAGCCCGGGCTCATCAACCTCTGGCTCACGCGCGCGGTGCAGGACCGCGGCTGGTTCTTCGCGCCCGACCCGTCGAGCCAGATGGTGTCCTCGATCGGCGGCAACGTCGGCACCAACGCCGGCGGGCCGCACTGCCTGAAATACGGCATCACCGTCAACCACGTCCTCGGCCTCGAGCTGGTCACGGGCGCCGGGGAACTGGTCAGGCTCGGCGGCAAGGTCGCCGAGCGGCCGGGCTATGACCTCACGGGGGTCGCCGTCGGCTCCGAGGGCACCTTCGGCCTCGTCACCGCGGTGACGGTGCGGCTCCTGCACGTCGCGGAGGCGGTGAAGACCGTGCTGGCGTCGTTCCCCGACATCGAGGCCGCCTCGGAGGCCGTCTCGGCCATCATCGCCGCCGGCATCATCCCGGCGGCGCTCGAGATGCTCGACGACATCATGATCCGGGCGATCAACGAGGGCAGCGGCGCCGACTACCCGAAGGGCGCCGGCGCCGTCCTGCTGATCGAGCTCGACGGGCCCGCGGCCGAGGTCGAGGCGCAGGCCGCGCGCTGCGCCGCCATCTGCTGGGAGCGCGGCGCCCTCGAGGTGCGGGTGGCGCGCGACGAGGCCGAGCGGGCCCTGCTCTGGAAGGGACGGAAGGAGGCCGCGGGCGCCGTCGGGCGTCTGGCGCCGACGTACCTGCTGCAGGACGCGGTGGTGCCGCGCTCGAAGCTCCCCGCGATCATGCGCGAGCTGGTGGCGATCGGCGCGCGCCACCGGGTGCAGATCGCCAACGTCTTCCACGCCGGCGACGGGAACCTCCATCCGCTGATCCTCTACGACGACCGGAATCCCGAGGAGCTCGAGCGCGCCAAGGCGGCGAACGAGGAGCTGCTCCGCGCCTGCATCGCGATGGGCGGCACCGTGAGCGGCGAGCACGGCATCGGCCTCGACAAGGCCAAGAACCTGCCGCTCGAGTACGCCGACGCCGACCTCAACTTCATGTACCGGCTGCGCGGCGTGTTCGACCCGCAGCGGCTCATGAATCCACAGAAGCTCCTGCCGTCGCACCCGGCGTGCGGCGAGGGGTTCCGGCCGGCGCGGCCGCGCCTGCCCGACGGCGCCTGGATCTGATGGCGGTCACCGCGCGCTCCATCGCCGGCGCGCTCCTCGCGCTCCTCGGACCGGAGGGCCTGAGCGACGACGACGCCTCCCGGGCGCGCGCCGCCGTGGACGGGCTCGTGCCCCGCTGGGTGGCGCGCCCGGCCTCGCTCGAGCAGGTGTGCGGTGTGCTCGCGCTCGCCCACGACGCGGGGCTCGCCGTCGTCCCCCGGGGGAGCGGCTCGAGCCTCGAGCTCGGCCACCCGCCGGCGCGCGCCGATCTCGTCCTCGACCTGCGCGGGCTCGACCGCGTGCTCGAGTGGAGCCCCGACGACCTCACGGTGACGGTCGAGGCGGGGATCACGGCCGGCGCCCTCGCGCGCCGGCTCGACGCGCGGCGCCAGCTCCTCCCGCTCGATCCGCCGGGGGCCGGCGCGCGGACGCTCGGCGGCCTCACGGCGACCAACGCCAGCGGGCCGCTGCGCGCGCGCTACGGCACGCTGCGCGACCTGCTGCTCGGCGTGCGCTTCGTCCAGGCCGACGGCGTCCTGACCTGGGGCGGCGCGAAGGTCGTGAAGTCGGTGAGCGGCTACGACGTGCCGAAGCTCATGATCGGCGCCCTCGGCACCCTGGGGGTGCTCGGCGAGCTGACGCTGCGCCTGCATCCGCGGCCCGAGGCGGAGGGCGCGTGGCTGGTCACCGCCGCGCGCCCGGCCGACGCGCAGGCGTTCGTGGTCGCGCTCCTGGACTCGCCGCTCCAGCCGAATCGCGTCGAGCTGCTGGACGGCGCCATGCTCGGGGCGTGCGGCCTCGGGCCCGCCGCGGCGGCGGTCGTCGCCGACGCGGTCCGGGCCCAGGGCGAGGCCGTCGTCGCTCTCGCGCGACGCGCCGGTTCGACGGTGGCGCCGACCCCCGAGGATTTCTGGGCCCGCTACGAGCGCGAGGCGACGCGCGGCGACGTGCGGCTCCGCGTGGCCACGGGCGTGGACGGTCTGGCGGCTGCGCTCGACGCGATCGCGCGCGCCGACGGGGGCGCGCGCGCCGGCGGCTGCGCCGCGCACGGGCTCCTGGACGTGGCGCTCGGCGTGGCCGAGCCTCCGGCCGTCGCCGCCGTCGTCGCGCGCCTGCGCGAGCTCGTCGCCCCGGCGGGCGGCGGCGTGGTGGTGCAGCGCGCGCCGCGCGCGGTGCGGGCGGCGCTCGACCCGTGGGGCCCGGTGGACGCGGGCCCGCTGGCGCTCATGCGCGGGCTCAAGGACGCCTTCGACCCGCGGCGCGTGCTGAACCCCGGACGGTTCGTGGGCGGGCTCTGATGCCCGGCGCGTTCACCGGACCCGACGCGCCCGACCTCGACGCGCTGCGCACGTGCGTCCACTGCGGCATCTGCGTGCCCCAGTGCCCGACCTACCGCGTGCTGGGCCAGGAGATGGACACGCCGCGCGGCCGCGTCTACCTGATGCGCGCGGCCGCCGAGGGCCGCGCCGCGCTCACCGAGGGCTTCGCCCGGCACCTCGACCTCTGTCTCGGCTGCCGCGCGTGCGAGACGGCCTGCCCCTCGGGCGTGCGGTTCGGCGAGCTGCTGGAGGGGACCCGCGCCGAGCTCCGCCGCGCCGGCCCGTCCCGACGGCATCGGCTGCTCGAGGCGCTCGTGCTCGCCGTCTTCCCCGAGCCGGCGCGCCTCGGGGCGGCGCTCGGGCTGCTGCGCGCCTACCGGCGCTCGGGCCTGCAGCGCGCCGTGCGGGCCAGCCGGGTCCTGCGCCTGCTCCCGGGCCTGGCGGCGATGGACGCGCTGCTCGGAGACGTGCCGCCCGCGGCGCCCCTGCCCGAGCTGATTCCGGCGCGCGGGCGCGGGCGGGGCCGGGTGGGGCTCCTGACGGGCTGCGTCCAGCGCCATCTCTATCCCGGCGTGAACCGGGACACCGCGCGGCTCCTCGCGCTGGCCGGGTGGGACGTCGTGGTGCCGCGCGCGCAGGGCTGCTGCGGCGCGCTCGAGCTCCACGCGGGCCGGACCGCCGCGTTCCGGGACCGGGCCCGGCGCCTCGCCGCGGTCTTCCCGGAGGACCTCGACTTCGTGGTCACCAACGCGGCGGGCTGCGGCGCGGCGATGAAGGAGTACGGCGAGTGGGCGCCGGAGACGGCGTGGCTCGCCGCGCGCACGCGCGACGTCACCCAGGTCCTCGCCGAGGCCGAGCTGCCGCTCGGCCCGCTCCCGGCGGCCGTGGCCTACCACGACGCGTGCCACCTGGCGCACGGCCAGCGCGTCCGCCAGGAGCCCCGCGCGCTCCTGGCGCGGATCCCGGGGCTCAGGCTCGTCGAGCTCGCCGACAGCGATCTCTGCTGCGGCAGCGCGGGCGTGTACAACATCATGGAGCCGGAGGTCGCGGGGCGCCTGCTCGAGTGGAAGGTGCGGCGGATCGTCGAGAGCGGCGCCCGGATCGTGGCCGCGGGCAACCCGGGCTGCCTCCTCCAGATCGCCCGGGGCTGCCGGGAGCGCGGGGTGGACGTCGAGATCGTCCATCCGGTAGAGTTGCTGGCGCGCGCCGTCGATCGCGCACGATGAAGATCCGGCTCCGAGACCGCGCGGCCTTCCAGGCCGACAAGATGGCGAAGGTCGCGCTCGCCGCGACGCCGCGCGCCCAGCTCGACCTCTACTGCGTGGCGCCCGGCCAGAGCCAGAAGCCGCACGCCCACGACGGCCAGGACAAGATCTACGTCGTGCTGGAGGGGCGGGGGCGCTTCACGGTGGGCGCGGCCGACGAGACGCTCGAGGCCGGCGAGGCGGTGGTCGCGCCGGCGGGCGTGACCCACGGGCTCGTCAACGACGGCGACCGGCCGCTCCTCGTCCTCGTGGTCGTGACGCCGCCGCCGCCCCACGCATGACGGCGCCGCTCCGCGCGTCGCTGATGGTCACGTGCCTCAACGACCTCTTCTTCCCCGAGGTCGGGGTCAGCATCGTGCGCCTCCTGCGCCGGCTCGGCGTCGCGGTGGACTTCCCCGGCGGCCAGACCTGCTGCGGGCTCCCGCTGTTCAACTCGGGCTACCACCGGGAGGCGGCGAAAATCGCCGCGCGCACCGTGGGCCTCTTCGCCGGGAGCGAGCACGTCGTGGTCCCGTCGGGCTCGTGCGCATGGATGGTCAAGCACGAGTACCCGGGGCTTATGCCGGATAAGGCCGCCCGCGCGGCCGCCGAAGGGCTGGCGGCGCGGACCTACGAGCTGTCGCAGTTCCTCGTGAACGTCCTGGGCGTGACGGAGCTCACCGCGACCGTCAGGGGCCGGGTCACCTACCACGACTCCTGCCACCTGCTGCGCGGGCTCCACGAGGCCGAGAGCCCACGGCGGTTGCTGGCGGGCCTCCGGGGCGTCGAGCTGGTCGAGCTGCCGGGGGCCGACGAGTGCTGCGGGTTCGGCGGCTCGTTCGCGGTGCGGCTGCCCGAGGTCTCGGCCCGGATCCT
>JACPCH010000041.1 GCA_016179875.1 Candidatus Rokuibacteriota bacterium
TCCGCGCCCTCGAGCGCGGCGGCGTCGAGCGCACCGGCGGTGGGGTCCCAGCGGATGGTGTCCGCGCCGCCGGCGGACGATTGCGGACGCACGACGCGGAGCGCGCGGTGGCCTCGCGCCGCCAGCTCGGGCAGGAGCGCCGAACCGACGAGGCCCGACGAGCCCGTGACCGCGACGATCACGCCATCGCGCCGCCGTCGACGGGGTAGATGCCGCCGGTCAGGTACGCGGCGTCCGGGCTCGCCAGGAACGTGACCAGCGCCGCGACCTCCTCGGGCGTGCCGTAGCGGCGCAGCGGGATGGTGGCGGTCAAGCGCTCGCGCTTCACGCCCGCCTCGAGCGCCCGCGCCATCGGCGTCTCGATCGGCGCCGGGCAGATCGCGTTCACGCGGATCCCGTGGCGGGCCAGCTCGAGCGCCGCCGTCTTCGTCATGCCGACGACGGCGTGCTTGGAGGCGGTGTAGGCGATGAGGCTCGGCGTGCCGCGCAGGCCCGCGATGGACGCGGTGTTGACGATGGCGCCGCCGCCGCGCGCGCGCAGGAGCGGCGCCACGACCTTCATGCCGAGCCACACGCTCTTGAGGTTCACCGCGATGACGCGGTCGAACGCCTCCTCCGGATAGTCGGTGAGCGGGGCCAGGGCGCCGAGGATGCCGGCGTTGTTGAAGAGGACGTCCACGCCGCCGAACCGCGTCACCGTTGCCTCCGCGTAGCGCTGCACGTCGGCCAGACGCGTGACGTCGGCGGCGACCCCGAGCGCGTCGGCGCCGTTGCGGGTGACGGCGGCGACGCTCTCGGCGAGGGCGTCGGCCGCGAGGTCCACCAGCACGACGCGCGCGCCCTCCGCCGCGAAGCGCACGGCGGTGGCGCGGCCGATGCCGCCGCCGCCGCCCGTGATGACGACGACCTTGTCCTGGAACCGGGCGGCCATGGCCGGCATCCTAGCGCGGGCCGTAGTCGCGGCGCCAGAGCGCCACGTACTCGCGTGCGTTTCGCAAGATATCCTCCAGCTCCTCGGCGTCCATCTTCCGCACCGGCCTGGCCGGGACGCCCATGACGAGCCAGCCGGCCGGCACGACCTTGCCCGGCGGCACCAGCGCGCCGGCGCCCACCTGGGCGCCCTCCTCGACGACGGCGCCGTTCAGCACGACGGCGCCGATGCCGATGCGGCAGTTATTCATGATCGTGCAGGCGTGGACGACGGCGCGGTGGCCAATCGTGACGTTGTCGCCGACGATGCACGGCGACTGCGGCGTCACGTGGAGCACGGAGTTGTCCTGCACGTTGGAATTCTTCCCGAGCGTCACGTAGTTGTCCTGGTCGCCGCGGAGCACGGTGAAGGGCCAGACGCTGGCGCCCTGCTCGATCGTCACGTCGCCGATCACGGCGGCCTGCGGGTCCACCCAGGTGTCGGGATGCACGCGCGGCGTGCGGCCGGGCACTTCGCGGATCATGGGCTTGGATTATACTGGCGCCCTCGGGAGGACGACCGGATGATCTCGACCACCGCCGAAGTCCGCGAAGCCCACCGGTTCGACGTCGCCGCGCTCGAGCGGTACATGCGGACGCACGTCGACGGCTTCACGGGCCCGCTCGCCGTCAGCCAGTTCCGCGGCGGCCAGTCGAATCCGACGTACTACCTCCAGGCCGGCGGCCGGGAGTACGTGCTGCGCCGCAAGCCCCCGGGCAAGCTCCTGCCCTCGGCGCACGCGGTGGACCGCGAGTACCGGGTGATCACGGCGCTCGGCGCGACGGGCTTCCCGGTGCCGAAGACCTACGCGCTCTGCGAGGACGACTCGGTGATCGGCACCGTGTTCTACCTCATGGACTGCGTGCACGGGCGGGTCATCACCGATCCGGCGATTCCCGGCCTGACGCCGCGGGAGCGCGCCGCCATCTACGACTCGATGAACGCAACGCTGGCCCGGCTCCACACCGTGGACTGGCAACAGATCGGGCTCGCCGAATTCGGACGGCCGGGGAACTATTTCGCGCGCCAGATCCACCGCTGGACCCAGCAGTATCGCGCCTCCGAGACGGAGAAGATCGAGGCGATGGAGCGGCTCATCGCGTGGATGCCCGAGCACATTCCCGCGGGGGACGAAGTGGCGCTCGTGCACGGCGACTACAGACTGGGGAACGTCATCATCCATCCGACCGAGCCGCGCGTCGCCGCCGTGCTCGACTGGGAGCTCTCCACGCTCGGCCACCCGCTCGGCGACCTCGGGTACAACTGCCTGCCCTGGCGCTTCACGCGCGAGTGGGAGGGGCTCGCCGACAAGAATCTCGCGGAGCTCGGGATCCCGACCGAGCGGGAGTACGTCGCCGCCTACTGCCGGCGCACGGGCCGCGCCGGGATCCCTGACTGGGAGTTCTGCCTCGCCTTCGCGATGTTCCGGCTGAGCGCCATCGCCCAGGGGATCATGGGCCGCGTGGTGGCCGGCACCGCGAACGACCCGAACGCCCGCGAGCGGGGCGCGCGCGCGCGGCCGCTGGCGGAGTCCGCGTGGGCGCTGATCGCCCCGCGCGCCGGCTGAGCGCCGGGCTCGTCCTTCACGATCTGGGCAGTGCAGCCGTCACCAGCGAGGAGGCTTGGATGGATCGCTATACCAAGGCCGTGCTGACCGTCATCGCCGTCACCCTGGTCGTGCTCGCGCTCCGTCCGGGGCTTCCCGCTCCGGCCCAGGCCCAGACCGCGGCCGCCAAGTACGAGGTGACCATCCCGAAGGCGTGGGGCAAGTACGTGGCCTACAGCAACAACAACCTCCTGCTCGAGGCGGCGGACCAGACCATGCGCATCGTCGACGTCGAGGGCAAGGCGCCGGAGTATCCGCGGGTGAAGGTGATCATCCGCTGGCAGTAGCCTAGCCGCAGGCCTCGAACAGCCCGGCCGCGCCCTGGCCGCCGCCGATGCACATCGTCACCACGCCGTAGCGCGCCTTGCGCTTCAGCAGCTCGTTGGCGATCGTGCCGGTGAGGCGCGAGCCCGTCATGCCGAACGGGTGGCCGATCGAGATCGAGCCGCCGTTGACGTTGAGCTTGTCGGGATCGAGGCCGAGCCGGTCGCGGCAGTAGACGACCTGCGAGGCGAACGCCTCGTTCAGCTCCCACACGTCGATGTCCTGGATCTTGAGGCCGTGGCGCCCGAGGAGCTTCGGCACCGCGAAGACCGGGCCGATGCCCATCTCGTCGGGGCCGCAGCCGGCCACGGCGAAGCCGCGGAAGACGAGCTTGGGCTTGATGCCGAGCGCCTTCGCGCGGTCCAGGGACATCACGAGCGTGGCCGAGGCGCCGTCGGAGAGCTGGGACGAGTTGCCGGCCGTCACCGAGCCCTGGCCGCTGTCCTTGTCGAAGACGGGCGGGAGCTTCGCGAGGCCCTCGAGGGTCGTGTCGGCCCGGTTGCACTCGTCCTTCTCGACGTAGAAGGGCTCCTGGCCCGTGATCTCGCCCGTCTTCTTGTCCACGACGCCGCGCGTGACGTGCATCGGCGCCAGCTCCTCCTTGAAGAAGCCCTCCTGCTGGGCGCGCGCCGTCCGCTGCTGGGAGAGCAGCGAGTAGCGGTCCTGGGCCTCGCGGCTCACCTTGTAGCGCTTGGCGACGACCTCGGCCGTCTCGCCCATGACCATGTAGAGCCCGGGGTAGTGCTCCTTCACCCAGGGGTTCGGGCTCGAGTCGCGCTGGAGCATCGTGATGGACTCGACGCCGCCGCCGATCATCACGTCGGCGCCGTCGTTCATGACGTGGTTGGCGGCGATGGCGATGGCCTGGAGCCCGGACGAGCAGAAGCGGTTCACCGTGAGCCCGCCGACCGTCACCGGCAGCCCGGCGCGCAGCGCGGCGACGCGCGCGATGTTGTGGCCCTGGGTCCCGTGCGGCTGGCCGCAGCCGAGGACGACGTCCTCGACCTCCTTCGAGTCGAGCTGGGGCACCTTGCCCAGCACGTCCTTGATGCAGTGGGCGGCCAGGTCGTCGGGCCGGGTCAGGTTGAACGAGCCGCGGTGCGACTTCGCGAGCGGCGTGCGCGAGCTGGCGACGATGACGGCTTCTCTCATGACGCTCTCCTTGTGGCGGCGCGTGGGGCGGCCGCTAGATGGCCGCGACGCACATGATCTCGACCAGGTACTTGGGCGACGCCAGCCGCGCCTCGACGGTGGCCCGCGCCGGCGTGTTGGCCTTGTCCACCCAGGCGTCCCAGGCCGCGTTCATGTCATTGTACAGGGCCATGCTGGCGACGTAGACGGTGGCCGAGAGGAGCTTCGACTTCCCGCTGCCGACCGCCGCGAGGGTCTCGTCGATCTTCTTCAAGATCTGCTCGGTCTGGCCCCTGGCGTCCGCCGACGGATCGCCCGCGACCATGCCCGCGAGGTACGCCGTGTTGCCGTGGACGACCGCCTGGGACAGCCGGGGTCCGACGCCGTGCCGCGTGACATTCATCGCTGGGTCCTTTCCGCTGAGGGAATGCCCGTCAGGATAAGGGCAACGGCCCGGCCTGTCGAGAGGCCGCGGAGCGCCCGCCCGGCGCCGCCGGCCGCTGCCTCAACCAGGCCTCGACCTGGTGGCGCTGGATCTTGCCCGTCGTGCTGCGGGGGAGCTCGTCGAGCGTGACGAACACGATGTCCTTCGGCTGCTTGTAGCCGGCCAGCGCGGCGTGGCAGCGGGCGAGGAGGTCGGCGCTCGTGAGCGTCGCGTCCTTGGGCGCGACGACGGCGACCGGCACCTCGCCCCACTTCGCGTCGGGGCGGCGGACGACGACGGCGTCGGCCACGCGTGGATCGGCGAGCAGGACGCGCTCGATCTCGGCCGGGTAGATGTTCTCGCCGCCCGACTTGATCATGTACTTCACGCGGTCGACGAAATCGAGCGACCCGTCGGCGTTGCGTACGAACATGTCGCCCATGTGGAACCAGCCGCCTCGGAAGTCCTCGGCGTTCGTCTCCGGGGCGTTCCAGTACCCGCTGAAGAGCGTGGGCCCCCGGAAGAGGAGCTCCCCCGGCGTGCCGATCGGGACGTCGCGATCCTCCGCGTCCACGAGGCGGACCTCGCAGAACGTGTTCTGCCGCTTCGAGAGCCGAAGCGGCACCTCGCCCACGGGGATCTGGTTGCCGGAAGCCGGCGGGACGCCGGTCTCGGTGGAGCCGAACGAGTTGAGGTAGGGCGCACCGAGCAGCGTCGTCACCTCCGCGATCTGGTGCGCGGGGACGAGATCGGCCATGGCGCCACAGAGGCGGACGCCCACGGGGCGGACCGAACGCTTCCGCAGCTCGGCGATGAGCGGCTCGATCATGCCGGGCATCAGCACGAGGTGCCCGAATGGCTCGTGGCCGACATGGAACGCGATCTCGTCGGGCTTGAAGCCGTCGACGACGATGACCTTGCCGCCCGTGACGAGCGCCCCGAGCGCCGGCTCCGTCCCGGCCATGTGGAAGAACGGGGGCCAGGCGAGGCTCGTATCGCCGGGCCGCACGCCGAGGTCGGCGCCGTAGACGAGATAGCGCGCGATCTCCGCCCGGTGGGAGATCACCGCCCCCTTGGGCAGGCCGGTCGTGCCGCTGGTGTAGAGGATGAGGAGCCCGTCCTCCGGCTCGGCCGCGATCTCGGGCTCGTGCCCCCGCGCCTGCCCGAGCCGCTCCTCGAGCTCCGGGCCGAGGCGGACGGTCGGGATCGACCCCACCTCGGCCCGCGCGAGCAACTCGACGTGGCGCTCGGAGACGACGACGAGCCTGGGCGAGACGAGCCCGACGCAGTGCTTGAGCTCCGGCGGGGCGAGGCGCCAGTTCTGGCAGGCGAGGATCGTGCCCAGCTTCGCGCACGCCAGCTCCAGCGCGAGGTACTCCGCCCGGTTCTCGGAGAGGACGGCGACCCGGTCACCACGCGCGACGCCGAAGCCACGCAGCACGTCCACGACGCGGTTCACCCGCTCGTTGAGCGCTCCGTAGGTCAGCGTGGGCCCGGCCGTCTCGACAGCGGGGCGATCGGGGTGGAGCCGCGCCCGATCGCGGAAGAGGCTTCCGACCGTGCTCCGTCCGGCAGCGAGCACGGCGAGGGCGACCCCGGGAAGAATCGTGGCGCGACGCATGGCGCTGGCTGGTGTATTTTATCAGCGATGGGGATCGTCCGCGGCTTCGCCAACGCCTTCAACCGCCGGGACGTGGACGCGCTGGTCGCGTGCTTCACGCCCACGGCCACCTACCACGACGGCTTCTACGGCCCGCACGCCGGCCCCGCCGCGCTCCGGGCGATGTTCGAGCGCATGTTCCGCGAGGGGCGCGACTACGCCTGGCAGATGGACGCGGTGCTCGAGTCGCCGGCGCGCGCGATGGCCGAGTGGACGTTCGCGTACGTCGTGACCGACGCGGTGCCCCGGAGCGCCGGGCGGAAGATCCGCTTCCGGGGCGCGAGCGTGTTCGAGCTGCGCGAGGGCAAGATCGCGGCCTACCGCGAGTACTTCGACTCGGGCGTGCCGCTGCTCCAGCTCGGCTTCGCGCCCGAGTCGCTCGCGAAGGTCCTCCGGAAGAAGCTCTGATGGACCGCGCCGAGCGCGACGCCCTCATCCAGCGCTACGCCGCCGGCCCGCGGCGCCTCAAGGCGGCGCTCGCCACGGTGCCCGCCGAGGCGCTCACGTGGCGCCCGGCGCCGGGCGAGTGGTCGGCCCACGAGGTCGTCTGCCACTGCGCCGACTCCGAGACCAACAGCTACGCGCGCATCCGCTTCCTCGTGGCCGAGCCCGATCCGGTCATCCAGGGCTACGACGAGGCGCAGTGGGCGCGCACGTTCGACTACCACGCGCATCCGCTCGAGCCCGCGCTCGCCACGGTCGAGGCCGTGCGCGCGAACACGACCGCCCTCATCCGGCGGCTGCCCGACGAGGCCTGGCGGCGGGTCGGGCGCCACACCGAGTCCGGCCGCTACACCGCGGAGGACTGGCTCCGCATCTACGCCGAGCACCTCGAGAACCACGCGCGGCAGATCGAGGCCAACGTCGCCGCGTGGCGCGCGGCGCGGGCGCGGTAGCGCCGCCCGCGCCTCATCCCCGGACGAGCAGCACCAGCCCCGACGCCAGCAGCAGCAGGAAGACCATCAGTCGGAAGCGCGCCTGGTCCACGCGTTCGAAGAGCAGCGCGCCCGCGACCGCGCCGGCGGCCGCGGGCACGGCGTAGCTCGCGGTGAGGCTCCACGCCTCGCGCGTCAGCAGCCCCGCCCACCAGTAGCCGACGAGGATCACGCCCTGGTTGACGACGAAGAAGGCCTGGAGGTTTGCCTTGATCGCCCGCGCGCTCCAGCGCTGCGTCGCCGCGTAGAGGATGACCGGCGGGCCCGGCGTGCCGACGGCGCCGCCGATCACTCCCGCCGCCGCGCCGGCCGCGAGCGCCCAGCCGCGCCCCGGGAGCGCCCGCGGGTAGAGGCCGCGCGCCTCGAGGAGGCAGGCCACGACCAGCATGAGGCCGATGAGGCGGTTCAGCGCGCTCGCCGGGAGCGCCGCGAGTCCCCAGACGCCGAGCGGCGTGCCGGCGAGCGTACCGGCGAGCAGGGCGGCGATGGCGCGCGGCTCGACGTCGCGCCGGAGCTGCACGAGCAGCACCGCCGCGAAGACGAGGGCGTAGATCGTGAGGATCACGATGGCGTCGGCGGGCGCCATGAGGTAGGGCAGGAACGCGAGCGCGACGAGCGCGATGCCGAAGCCGGCGAGGCCCATGACGAAGCTCGCGGCCGCGATGACGCCGGCGCCGGCCGCCCAGGCGAAGGTCATGCGCGCTGCACGAGCCAGATGCCGAGCGCCACCGCGAGGGCCCCCGCGAAGTCGGCGCCGCGCAGCGGCTCGCCCAGCACGAGGGCGCCCAGGAACAGGCCGAGGACCGGGTTCAGGAAGAAGTACGCGCTGGCGCGCGTGGCGTCGCCGTGGGCGAGGAGCCAGAACCAGATCAGCATCGCCACCCACGAGAGGCCGACGATCAGGT
Source organism: Candidatus Rokuibacteriota bacterium (assembly GCA_016179875.1). Classification (GTDB taxonomy): domain Bacteria; phylum Methylomirabilota; class Methylomirabilia; order Rokubacteriales; family CSP1-6; genus GWA2-73-35. The sequence goes on from JACPCH010000041.1 coordinate 7,956, forward strand.
AGGCCTGCACCGCCAGGTACGAGGAGCGTGCCGGCGACGAGGCTCGCGACGGCGAGGAAGGCGAAGACCATACCGCGCGGGGTGTTGTCCGAGCCGAGCCGGCTCTCCATGATCCACGTCACGCCGCCGAAGCTCACGAGGAGGCCAGCCACCTTGAGCACCGTGAGCCGCTCGCCGAGGAGCCAGGCGGCGCCGAGCGCCAGCAGCAGCGGGTTGGTGGACGCGAGCACCGCACCCATCCCGGCCGAGATCTCGCGGAGCGACAGCGCGGTGAACCCGAGGTAGCCCGCGAAGTTCAGCAGGCCCAGGAGCACGATCGGCCACCAATCGCGGGCGCGGGCGGGCAGGGGGCGGCCGCGCCACGCCGCGTACCCCAGCAGCGCGCCGCCGGCGACGAAGAAGCGCGAGGACATGAGGAACAGCGGCGGCGCGTCGCGCAGACCGATCTTCACCACGATGAACGCCGACGTCCACAGGAACGTGAACAGGAGCGCGAGCAGCGTGTAGCGCACGCCGGAGACGGCGGCGCCCGCGGGGGCCGTGGTCATGGCGGCGCTCCTCGGGGACGGGTCAGAGCTCGACGAGCACCTTCATGAACGGCCCGCCGGCGAGCGCGTCCTCCATGCCGCGCTGGAGCTGCTCCAGCGGGATCCGGCGGCTCACGAGCGGCGCCAGCGGCACGGCGCCGGCGGCCGCGAGGGCGATGGCCTCCTCCCAGTCCTCGCGCGCGTAGAGGCGGCTGCCGTGGACGTGCACCTCGCGCGCGAAGAGCTGGTAGAGGTTGAACGGCAGCGGCTCGGCGTGGATGGCGACGATGCTCACGGTGCCCCACACGCGCACGACGTCGGTGACGGCGCGCGCGGCGGCCGCGTTGCCCGTCACCTCGAAGGCGACGTCCACCCCCTCGCCGCCCGTCCAGTCGGCGACGAAGCGCTGGACGTCGATGTCCGGGCCGACCGTCGTGAGGCCGAAGGTCTCGAGGAGGCCGAGGCGGAAGGGGTTCACCTCGGCCACCGCGACCTCGGCCCCGTGGTGGCGCGCGACCAGCGCGATCAGGGCGCCGATCGGCCCGCCGCCGAAGACCAGGACCCGGTCGCCGCGCTTCACCCGGGCGCGCCGCACGTCGTGGGTGGCGACGGCGAGCGGCTCGATCATCGCCGCCTGGTCGTCGGCGAGCGCGTCCGGCACCCGGAGCAGGCGCGCCGCCGGCACCGCCCAGTACTCCTGCATGCCCCCGGGCAGCTCGACGCCCCGGATCTTGAGCGCGTAGCAGAGGTAGGACGCGCCCATCGCGCAGGCGCGGCAGCGCCCGCAGAACCAGAGCGGCTCGACGACGACGCGGTCGCCCGGGCCGAACCCGCCCGCCGCCGGCGCCGCCACGACCTCGCCGAAGGCCTCGTGGCCGATCACGCCGCCCGTCGGCACGCGGTGGTCGAGGTGGCCCTGGTAGATGTGGAGGTCGGTGCCGCAGATGCCCACGCGGCGCACGCGCAGGAGCGCCTCGTCCGCCTGCGGGACGGGCACCGGCGCCTCGCCGGTGGTGAACGTCTTCGCTCCCTGATAGAAGGCGGCGCGCATCGTGGGGGAGAGTCTACCCTACTGGCCCGCCGCCGGCGCGATGTCCGCCAGCCCGCCCAGCACCGATCCCGGCGCCCTCGGCGTCTCGCGGGCCTGCCGGGCGCAGTCCATCTCGTCGAGCGTCACGCGCCGGATCGTCGTGTCGGACCGCGTCCACGCCCTGCCGGCCAGCTCGACCCTGATGCTGAAGCAGCCGCCGAGCGCGGCCGCCGCCGCGGTCAGGGCGATCACGCGTCTCATCGGGTCTCCTTCGTGGCGTCCGCGCGGACACCGCGCCGCGCGCGTCAAGCGGCGCGGCCCGTCATGCCGCTGCTAAATAGAAGTGTCCTCCCTAGTCGGGAGGATGAAATTCGCCACGGTGAGGAATCTGAAGAACCAGACCTCTGAGATGCTCCGCCTGGCGGCGAAGGGTACCGACGTCCTCATCACGTCTCATGGGAAGCCGGTGGCCGTCCTGTATGGGCTGGTCGAGGAAGACCTCGAAGACTACGTGCTCAGCCGCCATGAGGGGCTGCGCCAGTCGATCGAGGACGCCGACCGGGACTACCAAAAGAGGGGCGGCGTCCCGCTGGCGGAGGCGCTGAAGCAGCTGAAGAAGGAGGGAAAAGGGCGGCGTGGCAAAGCACGCCGTTGAGCTGTCGTCCCGCGCCCTCGCCGATCTCGGTGCGGTCTCGCGGGATATCGCCGCGCGGATCTCAAAAAAGCTACGTGAACTCGAGGAGAACCCCTTTCCCCGAGGCGACACCCCGACCTATCGCCTCCGGATCGGCGACTACCGGGCCATCTATCGGATCCACGGGGCTGTCGTGGCCGTCCTCCGGATCATCCACCGGAGCGAGCTGGACCGCGCGCTCCGCGATCTGGTGTAAGTAGCCAGGGACACATTTGCTCTAGTCGAGCGCTTGCAGCACCAGGCTCTTGAGAAGCTGGCGGTAGTGGACGCGGATCGGCCCCGGGGCCTGGCTCATGAAGACGACGACCAGCTCCTCGCGGGGATCCACCCAGAAGTAGGTGCCAAAGGCGCCGCCCCAGTTGTAGTCGCCGGCCGAGCCGGTGAGGTTCGCCACGCCTGTTTCGCGCCGCACCGTGAAGCCGAGGCCGAACCCGTACGCGGGGCTCAGCAGGGACTCGCCCGGCGCGGGGGCGGCGGCGCCGAGGTGATCGGCGGTCATGTACTCCACGGTCTTGCGGCCGAGCAGGCGCACGCCGTCGAGCGCGCCGCGGTTGAGGAGCATCTGGGCGAAGCGCGCGTAGTCGCCCGCCGTGGAGACGGCGCAGCCGCCGCCGCACTCGAACTTGGGCGCGACGGTGACGTCGGGCACCTTGACCTCCTTGCCCGTGTCGGGATCGGTCGCCAGCGCCTGGGCCAGCCGCCCGCGCTTGGCCCCGGGCACCACGAACCCCGTGTCGGTCATCCCGAGCCGCCGGAAGATGCGCTCTTGGAGCACCTGGCCGAGCGTCTTGCCCTCGACGACCTCGACGACGCGGCCGAGCACGTCGGTCGAGAAGCCGTACTCCCAGGTGGTGCCCGGCTGGTAGAGGAGCGGCGCCTTGCCGAGCCGCTCGATGAACTCGGCGCCCGTCAGCTCGCGCGACGCCGCGCTGGACGAGGCCGGGTACATCTTGTGGACGGGGGTCGAGCCGCGCCCGCCGTAGGTGAGGCCCGAGGTGTGGCGGAGGAGATCCTGGATCGTGATCTCGCGCTGGGCGGGCACCCGCTCGACGCCGACCTGCCGCTGGCCGAGCGCTGGCAGGTACTTCGAGACCGGGTCGGAGACGAAGAGCCGTCCCTCCTCGTAGAGCATCATGGCCGCGACCGACACCAGCGGCTTCGTCATCGAGGCCATGCGGAAGATCGCGTCGGGCGTCATCGGCGCGCCCGCGGCCTTGTCACGGAAGCCGACGGTGTCGAGATACCCGACGCGCCCCTTGCGGGCGACCAGGACGACGGCGCCGGGGAGGCGCCCGCGCTCGACGTCAGCGCGCAGGGCCTGGCCGATGCGCTGGAGGTGCTCGGGGGAGAGCCCCACTTCTTCGGGCTTGGCGGTCGGCAGCCCCGCCGCCGCGGCGGGACCCGTGAGCACCAGCGAGAGCACCACGGCGAGGACAATGACGAGCGCGTTCATGGTCCGCCTCCTCGGGGAACTTGTATCGAGGGTAGAGGTGGCGAGAGCCTAGAGGAGAAGCCCGCGGAAGGCAAGCACGCGGATCGCGCGGCGCGGCCCGTCAGCCGCGCTGCGGCGCCCCGCCCGCGAGCGGGAAGAGGGGATACCGGGCCGGGGGCACTTCGCGTATCTTACCGCCTATCCGGCTACCGCCGATCCGGTCCGACAGGAGGCCACGATCATGGGAGAGACGATCAGGCTCAGCGCCGAGGACAGCCACCAGCTCGCCGCCTATCGCGCCGCGCCCGCCGGCACGCCGCGCGGCGCGCTGGTCATCGTGCAGGAGATCTTCGGCGTCAACTCGCACATCAAGAACGTGACGGACGGCTTCGCCCGGGACGGCTACCTGGCGGTGGCGCCCGCCATCTTCGACCGCGTCGAGCGCGACTTCGCCATCGGCTACAAGCCCGAGGACATCGAGCGCGGGCGCGCGGTGCGCGGCAAGATCTCGCTCGACGACATGGTGAAGGACCTCCGCGCGGCGGTGACGATGCTGCGCGCGGCCGGCCACAAGGTGGGCGTCGTCGGCTACTGCCTCGGCGGCTCGCTCGCCTGGCTCTCGGCCACGCGCATCGACGGCCTCGCGTGCGCGGTCGGCTACTACGGCGGCGCCATCGCCGAGCACGCCCGGGAGAAGCCGAAGTGCCCGGTGCTGCTCCACTGGGGCGAGACCGACCAGTCCATCCCGCCCGATCACTGGAAGACGGTGGAGACCGCGCACCCCGGCCTGCCGATGCACGTCTACCCGGCGGGCCACGGCTTCAGCTGCGACGAGCGCGGGAGCTACCACGAGCCGAGCACCCGGCTCGCGCGCGAGCGCACGATCGCGTTCTTCCGCCAGCACCTGGGCTGAGGCGGCGCGCGCCCCGGGGCGCCGCGCCCGGTTCCCCGGGCGTGGCGCCGGGCGCTACCCGCGGCCCATCGTGTAGAACTCGCGGTTCGGGCGCATGGCGGCCATGTTCGCCATGCGGTTCGAGAGGTTGAAGAACGCGGCGACGGCCCCGATGTCCCAGACGTCGGCGTCGGTGAAGCCGTGCGGCCGGAGCGCCTCGAAGTCGGCCGGCTCGATGGCCGCCGAATCGCGGGTGACCTTCACGGCGAAGTCGAGCATCGCGCGCTGGCGCGGCGTCAGGTCGGCGTGGTGGCGGTTCGCCGTGATCTGGTCCGCGATGTGCGGGTCCTTCGCGAGGACACGGAGCGCCGCTCCGTGAGCGACCGTTCAGTAGGTGCAGCGGTTCTCCGCGCTCACCGCCACGACGATCATCTCGCGCTCGGCGCGCGTCAGGCCGGACTGGCCCCGCATCAGCGCGTCGTAGTACTGGAAGAACGCGCGGAACTGCTCCGGCCGCCACGCGTAGGCCAGGAACACGTTGGGCACGAACCCGGCCTTCTTGGCGTTGGCCTCGATCACCTGGCGGATGTCGTCGGGCAAGCCGGCGGGGTCGGGAACGGGGAAGCGGCTGATCGGTTCGCTGGTGTCGTTCATGCCGCCATTGTTGCTCCGGGCGGCGCGCCGCTCAATCCCGTTCGCCCGGACCCTCGGGCAGAGTGCCTGACCGGGCTCGGCACGGCGCCTCCTAACCCTTTGATTTTGCATTCCGGAAACGATGGCACGCCTCCTGCTAGTGGTGGGCCCGGGAGGGACAAGCGATGGCCATCGAGATCCTCGCCGGGCTGTTCGTGTTCGGGGCGCCGCTCTTCCTGTTGACCGAGGAGATTCTCCATCGCCTGCCCGCCCGGGCCCGGGCCCGCCGGCGCGCACAGGCTCGTCGGCTCGGTCGCGCGACGGCGCCCGCCGGCCGCATCGCGCGCACCGCGTAGTCGCGCCGCGCACGCCCGCGGTCTAGAGTAGCGGGGTGCCCGGCACCCCGCTCTGGCTCGAGGCTTCCACGGACGACGGCGGCCGCGTCGTCGTCCTCGACTCCCTCACCCACGTCGACGCCCACATCACGCCGCGCGACGTCGTCGTCGCCGGCTCGTTCGCCGGCGCGCTCGCCTTCGCGTTCGCCCTCGAGCGCGGCGTGCGCGGCCTGATCGCCCACGAGGCCGGCGTGGGCCGCGCCCGCGCCGGGATCTCGGGCCTGCCGCTCGCCGAGCGCCTGGGGCTGCCCGCCGCGGCCGTCGCCACGGGCTCCGCGCGGCTCGGCGACGGCCGGAGCGTCCACGACGACGGCGTCGTGAGTCACGCGAACGCGGTGGCGGCCGCGCTCGGCGTGCGCCAGGGGCTGCCCGCGGCCGCCGCGGCGCGCGCGATGCTGGCGGCGCCGCCCGGCACCCCGGCCGCGGCCCCGCTCGTGGACCGCAGCGCGCGCGTGGCCGAGACGACGCCGGACGGGCGCGTCGTGCTCGTGGACTCGATGAGCTTCGCCGGCCCCCAGCATCGCGGCGACGTCCTCTGCGCCGGCTCCCACGCCGGCCGCGTCAACGTGCCGGGGCTCGTGGCGTTGCGCCCGCGCGGCGCCCTGTTCAACGACGGCGGCATCGCGCGCGACCGCTCGGGCGTCTCCGGCCTGCCCGTGCTCGACGACGCGGGCGTGGCCGCCGCCGCGGTCGCCGCGGCGAGCGCGCGCATCGGCGAGGCCGCGAGCACGTGGGCCGACGGTGTCGTGTCGGTGGCGAACGAGGCGGCGCGGCGCCTCGGCGTGGCGCCGGGCCAGACGGCGCGCGAGGCCGCGCGGCGGATGCTCGGGGGCGGGCGCTAGCGGCGCGCCCGCCGCAGCGGCCGGGCCGCGCGCGCCGTTCGCGCGAGGAAGCGCCGGACGCCCGCGTTGAACGCGGCCGGCGCCTCGAGGTTCGTCAGGTGGCCGACGCCGGGGAGCACGACGGACCGGGCGCCCGGGATCGTGACGGCCATGAAGCGGTGGACCGCCCGGCACGCCTCGTCGTGCTCGCCGACGATCAGCAGCGTCGGCACGCGGAGCGCGCGCAGCCCCGGCTCCAGTGCGTAGATGCTGGGGCGCCTGGCCAGCACCTCGCGCGCGGTGTGGGCGAGGCCGCGCGCGCGGTGGGTCATGAGGCACGCGCGCAGGACGCGCTCGGCCTCCGGCCCCTGGGCCAGGTAGCGGGCGAAGAGCGGGTTCGCGCACGCCTGGTCGGCGAACGCCTCCATCCCGCGCGCGTCCAGCGTCGTCGCGTAGGCGAGCGACCCCGCGTTCCAGTCCGGGCCGCCGTCGGAGCCGGCGCCGGTGTCGGCCACGATCAGCGCGCTCACCATCTCCGGATGCGCGAGGGCGAAGTTCAGCGCGATGTTGCCGCCCATCGAGAGTCCGCCCACCGCCGCGCGCCGGAGCCCGAGGTGCCGGAGCAGCGCGTGGAGGTCGGCGACCGACGTCGGCTGGGAGTAGGCCGCCGCGTCCGCCGGCGCGTCCGACGTGCCGTGGCCGCGCACGTCGTAGGCGATCACGCGATGCGAGCGCGCGAGCGCCTTCACCTGGGGGTCCCAGCTCCGGATGCCGCACGCGAAGCCGTGGACGAGGACCAGCGGCGCGCCCCGGCCCGTGACCTCGTAGTAGAGCGAGACGCCGTTGACGCGCGCCCGGGGCATCGCGGCTAGAACTTCGTCGGCCAGCCGGCCAGGCGGTGGCGGCCGACCGCGCGCTCCGTGCGGGAGAGCTCGAGGAAGCGCGCGATCGACGCGATTCCCGCCGCGCCCATGATGTCGGGCATCCGCGCCCCGCCCGCCTCGGCCAGGTACACGATCGGCACGTCGCGCCGGACGGCGAGCGGCTTCAGCTCCGCTTCCTTGTGGGAGGCCACGCGGCTCGACGTGGCCGCGAGCACCGTGAAGTCGTTCGAGCACACCGCCGCCGGCCGCCCGTCGATCGTGCCGAAGCCGGCGACCTTCGAGTCGGCCGGCGTCGCCTCTTCCTGGCCCGGCACGTCCGAGACGTCGAAGGTGCCGACCTGCCCGCCCATCCCCCGCGCCCGCTCGCGCCGGTTCTTGACGTCCTTCAGCCGATCGTCCCAGGCCATCAGTTGCGCATTGTAGCGTAGGATCCGGCCATGCCTCTTCGGAGGCCGCTCTTCATGTATCCTTTCCGTCACTCTTGCGCCGACCACGAAGCGGCGTAGAGTGTGCGCCGATGGACGACGAGACGAAGACCTACCTCGAGCGGATGCAGCGCGATCTCGAGAGACTCCAGCATCTTCCCGAGGAGATTGGAGCTTTGCGCGGCGAGGTGGGGACCGTGCGTGAGGACGTGGGGACCCTACACGGGGAGGTGGGGGGCCTGCGCGAAGAGGTGGGAAACCTGCGCGGGGACATGGGGACCCTACACGGGGAGGTGGGGGGCCTGCGCGAAGAGGTGGGAAACCTGCGCGGGGAAGTGAGAACGACAGCCGCTGAGACCCGCCGGCATTTCGATGTCACCGCGGAGGCGCTGCGC
>JACPCH010000042.1 GCA_016179875.1 Candidatus Rokuibacteriota bacterium
GTCCCTGCCCGCCGACGCGATCCCCGTCTACTACGGCCCGAAGCACTCCGACCTGGAATCGCTGCCGCGCGAGGAGTCGCTGAAGACCCGCGTGCTCTCGGCCCACGGCATCGCCGTCGCCTGGATCACGCTCGACCGCTTCGGCCAGCGCGCCGAGTACGAGCCGAAGTCGCCGGCCGATCCGGTCTTCCACCTGCGCCGGGTCGGCGGCGGCGCCGGCCACCTCTGGCGCCTCTTCCACACGCGCGACGAGGCGGCGGCGTACCTGCGCGAGTCGTACGGCGCCGAGTCCGAGGGCGCCGAGTGGGCGCGCGGCCTCGCCGTGCGCGACTTCGCGGAGCTGCTCGAGCGCCACGGGCGACGGGAAGGCGCCTAGTGCCGCGCGCGGATCTCCTCGAGGACGGGCAGCAGGAACTTCCGGAACTGCGCGGGGTTCTCGCTCATCGGGAAGTGGCCGATCTCGGGCATGACCGTGAAGCGCGCGCCCGCGATCTTCTCGGCGGTGCGGCGCGTGTCGTCGGGCGTGCACGAAAAATCGTACTCGCCGGTCAGCAGATAGAGCGGGCACCGGGAGGTGTCGATCTGCGGCACGCGATCGCGGAAGTCGCCGTCGGCGCGATAGAAGAACAGGTCGCCCTTGAACACGCCCGGGCCGCCCTGCGCGTACATCCAGAGGGTGTCCCAGCGGGTGCCGGCCGGGGACTGCGGCGCGATGAGCCCGGACATCATGGCGGCCGCGACCTCGCCGCCGTGGACGTCCGCACGGTGGAGCCAGCCGGTGTCGTCGTACCACGGCGGCTGCCACGCGGCCGACTCGACGCCGATCAGCGCGCCAAATTCCTTGGCGTGGCGCCGGGCCAGCTCGAGCACGATCTTGCCGCCGATGGAGCAGCCGAGCACCACCGGCCGCTCCAGGCCGAGCGCGCGGCTGAAGGCGCGGATCATCTCGATGTAGCCGTCGGTCGTCAGACGGTACTCCTCGTCCTGCCAGCCGGCGGGCGGCAGCGACTTGCCGTGCCAGGGCATGTCGAAGGCCAGCACGCGGAAGTGGCGCGTGACCTCCGCGTCGTTCAGCAGGTGACGCCACTGGCGGCCGTCGGCGCCGGCGGTGTGCAGGCACACGAGCGGAATTCCCTGGCCCGCCTCCTCGAAGTAGACGCGGTGCGGCCGGCCGCCGAGGACGATCCGCCGGTAGCGCCCGACGATCGGTTCCTCCTCGGGGAGATCGGGCGCGGGGCGCGCCGGCGCCGCCGGCCGCGGCAGCGCCAGCACGTCCTTCACCCACCGGAGATTCGCCATGAGCGGGTGGAGGTCGCCCTCGATCCGCAGGTGGCGGTGGCGGGCCATCGCCAGGAGGTCGTGATAGCCGGCGGCGGGCTCGGCCTCCCAGTGGCGCCGCCACGCCTCCGCGGCGCCGCGGATCGAGAAGGCCCACTCGCGCATCAGGAACGGCCCGCGCTCCACGCGCTCGATGCGGCCCTCGTGGACGGACACGAGCCACTCGACGTCGCCGATGCCCACCAGGAAGCGCGCGGACAGGTAGCGGCCGCGGCGCACGAGGGCGTCGTTCGCGTTCACCCGCTCGGCGAGCGTGTCGAGCACGGCGCGAATTCTATCGTATGAGCACCGTCGCCGCCACCACCGGGCGCGCGCCGGACGGCATGGACCGCCTCTACCGCGGCGTGCGCGCGTTCGCGCGCTTCTGGCTCTGGTTCTTCTTCAAGTCGGTGGACGTGCGCCACCCCGAGCGGGTGCCGGACGGCGGGCCGGTGCTCCTCTGCATCAATCATCCCAACAACCTGATCGACTCGCTCCTGGTGGGCGGCGTGCTCCGGCGGAAGATCCACTACCTGGCGACGGCCGCGCTCTTCCGCAACCCGCTCGTCGCGCGCTTCCTCCTGGCCTGCGGCGCCATCCCCGTGTACCGGAAGCAGGACGATCCGGACAAGATGGACAAGAACGTCGCCACCTTCGCGGCCTGCTTCGCCGCGCTCGGCGCGGGCCGGCTCATCGCCATCTACCCGGAGGGCACGACCCACGCCGAGTCGCGCGTGCAGCGCATCAAGACCGGCGCCGCGCGCATCGCGCTCGGCTTCGAGGCCGAGCGCCCGGGCCGGCTCACGGTGGTGCCGGTCGGGCTCAACTTCGAGGCGCGCAAGTCGTTCCGCGGGCGCGTGCTCGTGTCCTTCGGGCCGCCGGTGCCGGTGACGGCGTACCTCGACGCCTGGCGCGCCGACGCGGTGAAGGCGGCCGACGCGCTGACCAGCGCGATCCAGTGGGGGATGGAGGCCGAGGTCGTGCACGTCGAGCGGATCGACGAGAGCCGGCTCGTCCGCGCCGTCGAGGAGCTCTACCGCGGCGAGCTGGTGCGCGAGCTGCGGGAGGAGCGCGGGCTCGCCGTCAAGCAGATCGACACGGTGCGGCTCTCGCGCGCGATCGTGGACGCCGTGACCTGGTTCAAGAGCCGCGACCCGGCGCGCGTGGAGACGCTCTGGCAGCGCATCCAGAGCTACCGGGCGCTCCTGGCCGAGTACCGCGTGAAGGACGAGGCGGTGCGGGCGCGGCTCGAACGCCCGCGCCCCCGCCAGCGCCTCCGCCGGGGCTGGGAGGCGGTCGCGGGCTTCCCGTTCTTCGTCTACGGCGCGACCGTGAATTTCCTGCCCTACTGGATTCCACGCTGGGTCGCGCGGCGCATGTCGCGCAAGGAAACGGACTACGCGACGTGGCGATTCCTGGCCGCGATGGTCGCCTATCCGCTATTCTGGGTGCTCGAGGTCTGGCTCGTGGGGCGCCTGGCGGGCGCCCGCTGGGCGCTCGCCTTCGCGCTGTCGCTGCCGCTCTCCGGGCTCGTCGCGTACCGCTACTGGGTGGGCGCGGGCCGCCTCCGGAGCCGGCTGCGCTTCGGCGCGCTGGCCGTCACGCGCGCGCACGCGGCGCGCCGGCTCGTCGTCGAGCGGCAGGCGATCCTCGCCGAGCTGGAGCGGGCCAAGACCGAGTACCTCGCCGCGACGAAGGGGAGCTCCTTTTGAGCGTCCACCGGCTCGAAGAGATGTCCACCCCCGCGCTCGACGCGCTGGACCGCGCGCGCACCGTCATCGTCCTCACCGTGAGCCCGCTCGAGGAGCACGGCCCGCACCTGCCGGTGGGCGTGGACGCCATGACCGCCCGCTACTTCGCCGAGACGATCGGCGAGCGCCTCGTCGCCGCGCGCCCCGGCTGGTCCGTCGTGCTGGCGCCGACGCTCCACCTCGGGTCGTTCACGTTCGACGCCGTCGGCACCGTGAGAGTGCGGCAGCGGGTCGTCCGCGACGCCCTGGTGGACTACGGCGCCTCGCTCGCGCGCGCCGGCTTCCGCTTCATCCTCGTCGCCAACGGCCACGGCGGGCCCGGCCACCTCACCGCCCTCGAGGAGGCGGCGGCGATCGTGTCCCGCCGCCACCGGATCCTCATGGCCTCGTTCACCGGCCACCTCGCCTGGCAGTTCCTCCGCGGCCGGTACCTCGAGCGGATGGAGACCGCCCTCGGCCGGCCGCTCGCCGCCGCGGAGCGCCGCGCGTTCGCCGAGGACGCGCACGGCGGCTGGTGGGAGACGTCGCTCATGCTCATGCTGCGGCCCGACCTCGTGGACGGCGCCTACCGCGACCTGCCGCCCGCGCGCTACCGCCTCGCCGCGCGCGTCGTGCCGAACTACCCGCTGAAGAACGGCGGCCAGGGCTACGTCGGCCATCCCGCCATGGGGGACCCGGCGTTCGCCCGGGCGACCACCGACGTCCTGGTCGCCGAGACGATGGAGCTGGTCGAGGGCCTCCTCGACGGGCGGATCACCCCGGCGGAGCGGCGCTCGCCGTTCTTCGCGCTCCAGGTCTTCCGCACCGACTTCTGGCCCGTCGCCGCGGCGGCGGCCGCCGGGCTCGCCGTCGGCGCGCTCGTGCTCCTCCGCGGGAAGTCCCGTGATCGAGCTTGAAGCCGGCGCCGGCGTCGCCTGGCTCCGGCTCAACCGTCCGGAGGCGCTCAACGCGCTGAACCGCCCGCTCACGGCCGCCCTCGAAGCGGCGCTGGCGCGGGTGGCGGCGATGGACGACGTCACGGTGCTCGTGGTCGCGGGCCGCGGCCGCGCCTTCTGCGCCGGCAACGACATCAAGGAGATGCAGGCGCTCGCTCCCGAGGAGGCCGAGGCGCTCGCCACCCGCCACGCCGCGCTCATGGACCGCTTCGCGGCGCTCCCTCAAGTGACCATCGCCGCCATCGACGGCCACGCGCTCGGCGGCGGGCTGATGCTCGCGGTCGCCCAGGACCTGCGCGTCGCGTCCGACCGCGCGCGCTTCGGGTTGCCGGAGGTGACGCTCGGCTTCAATCCGGGCTACGGGATCGCGCGGCTGCTGGACGTCGCCGGTGGCGGCCACGCGCGCGACCTCCTGCTGACGGGGCGGACCATTCACGCGAGCGAGGCGCTCCGGATGGGGCTCGTCAACCGCGTGGTGGCGTCGCCGACGCTCGAGGCGACCGTGGCGGCGCTCGCCGCCGACGTCGCGCGCGCGCCGCGCGGCGGGCTCGCGGCGACGAAGGCGATCGTGGCGGCGATCCGCGCGGGCACGGCGGGCCGCGAGGCCCAGGGCTACGGGGCGGCGCTCCGCGCCGAGGCGCGCGAGCGGATCCGCGCCTTCGCGGAGAAGCGGAGGGGCTAGCCGCCGGCCTTGCGCCGGTTCATGTCCTGGTCGGCCTCGCGCAGGAGGTCGTCGGCGGTCTCGGGCGCCGACAGGCTCGAGGCCACGCCCACGTCGCACTCGGGCACCAGCGGCAGGCCACGCTTGGCCGAGAGGTCGGCGACGCACTCCCGGGCGCGCGCGAGCACACCGTCCACGTCGCTCGGCCCCACGTCCGGCAGGAACACCGCGAACTCGTCGCCGCCGTGGCGGGCCACCAGGTCGGTGGTGCGCGTGGCCTCGATGAGCGCGTCGGCCACCGTGCGCAGCACGTCGTCCCCCACCGCGTAGCCGTACCGGTCGTTGATGGCCTTGAGCTCCCGGACGTCGAAGACCAGGAGGAGCACGCCGTTCTTGCGGCGGCGGGCCACGGCGGCGAGCCGCCGGTACTGGTCGTAGAAGGCGCGCCGGCTCGGCAGCCCCGTCACCGGGTCGGGCGCGTAGCGCGAGAGCCGCCGGTCGGCCTCGTAGAGCCGGCCGGCCAGCATGCGCAGCAGCGACACCGCGAGGTCGGTCGAGGTCTGCAGCGCGCGCAGGAAATCGCCGTGGTGCAGCACGAGGCAGTGCGTGCGCTCGACCGCCACGACCGTCGCCGACCGCATCTGGTTGCGCAGCACCCCCAGCTCGCCGAGGATCTCGCCCTCGCCCAGCTCGCCCAGCAGCAGCTCGGCGGGCGAGTCGGCCGCGCTCTCGAGCACGCGCACGCGCCCGCCCAGGATCACGAACAGCCGGTTGGGCGGCTCGCCCTGGCGGATGATCACGTGGCCCGCCGGGAAGACCTGGTCGGAGGCCTGCGCGATCAGGAGCTCGCGGTGCTCGGGCGAGAGCGAGCGGAAGAGCGGCACCTGCGCGAGCAGCGCCACGTACCGCCCGCGCGCATCGGGCGGCACGGGCGTCGGCTGCCCGTCGTCACGGCTCGCCACCGTTCCCGCCAGCTCGGTCGCGCGCGTGTCGAACGCCATCAGCGTGCGCGCGAGCCAGGCGCGCACGCGCGCCCGCAGCATCGGCGGGCTGAAGGGCTTCGGGAGGTAGTCGGTCGAGGACGCGGCGCCGCGGGCCACGACGTCGGCGGGCACCGAGGTGTCGGCCAGGACGACGACGGGGAAGTTGCGGCGGCCGAGGGCCGCCCGGAACGCCTCGAGCGCGGAGCCGCCGTCGCCGTCGAGGAGCTCCCGGTCCACGATCGCGAGGTCGGGCATGAGCTCGGCCCCGCGCGTCAGCGCCGCGCGCATGTCGGCGAGCCGCAGCAGCGCCAGGCCGTCCTCGGCCAGGACCTCCTCGATCGCGGTCACCTCGGTCTCGTTGGCGCTCACCACCAGCACGCGCCCGCCCGCGATCGGCCGGTGCTGGAGCGCGGTGGCCTCGCCCACGGCCGGCGCGCCGCCGGTGCCGCGCACCGCCAGCTCGACCCCCTCCATCGCGGCGAGCACGTCGAGGCCGCCGCGCGCCCGCGCGCGGGCCGCCTCCTGGATGCGGTCCATCGCCACGTCGTCGTGCGTCGGGTCGTGGTGGAACAGCACGAGGCGCTCCACGCCCGCGGCGGCCGCGACGTCCACCGCGTAGTCGATGCTGCTGTGCCCCCAGCCGATCTTCGACCGGTACTCCTCCTCGGTGTACTGGGCGTCGTGGATGACGAGGTTCGCGCCCTTCAGGAACTCGATGTGGCGCTCGTCGCCCGGATGCTGCGAGGGGCGCCCGGGCGCGCTCCAGAAGGGCTCGTGGTCGGTGACGTAGGCGATCGTCGCGCCCCCGCACGACATGCGGTAGGCGATGGTGGGCGCGGTGTGGTTCAGGTACTGCGTCTCGACGAGCACGTCGCCCACGCGGAAGAAGCCCTCGTCCAGCTCGGTGAAGTGGATCCGCGAGCGCAGCTCCCGGAGCTTCACCGGGAAGTACGAGTACTCCATCTGCCCGGCCATCGCCTCCTCGAGCCCGCGCTGGAAGCCGAGCGGCGCGTAGATGTTGAGCTCGGCGCTGGGCAGGAAGGCCGGGACGAAGAACGGGAAGCCCTGGATGTGGTCCCAGTGCGTGTGGCCGATGAAGAGGTAGAGCCGGACCGGGCCGTTCGCCATGCGCGTCAGGTGCAGGCCGAGCTCCCGCGCGCCCGTCCCGCAGTCGAGGACGATCAGCGTCCCGTCGGGCGCGCGCAGCTCCACGCACGACGTGTTGCCGCCGTACCGGGCCGTGTTCGGACCGGGAGCGGCGATCGATCCCCGGGTGCCCCAGAAGCGGATCTGCAAGGTCCCTCCATCATATACAATCCGGGCCGAACATCGCCTGGAACATGACGGATTCGGCCAGGACCGGCTGGGATTTCCGGCTGACGGTCCCACCAGGCGAGGCCGGGCATTCGGCGCCGTCGACGGGTGGCGGGCGTTCCGGAAAGCTCGCCCGGCTGCGGGTTTCCGCCGCGCCCGGGTGGGGGCCGGGGGGCGCGTCAACGTCTGAAACTTCAGACATAAACACGCCCGACCGCCGTCCGTCTCATGATCGAGGCCCTCGACCATGCGACCGCCCGTCCGCATCGCCTGCGTCGCCGTCGCGCTGCTCGCGCTCGCCGCGCCGGCGGCCGGCGCCCGGCGCGGCCCGTACACCGTGCCCCCGTCCGCCATCCGGGTCCACGACGGCGACACCTTCTACGTCGGTGCGGAGACGATCCGCCTGCGCGGCATCGACACGCCGGAGCTGGGCCACCCGCGCTCGCACATGGCGGCGCGTCGCCTCGCCGCGCTGCTGCGCGAGGGCCCGGTCACGATCGTCCCGCGCCTGGAGGACGTCTACGGACGCACGGTGGCCGACGTCTACGTCGGGGGGCGCAGCGTCGCCGACATCCTGAGACGGGAGGGGTTCGCCAAGCCCCGAGTCCACTAGCTCTGCTAAGATCGGGGTCCCATGCGGCCCGGCCCCTTCTCGGACGAGCACGAGATGCTGCGCAAGAGCGTCCGCGCGTTCGTCGAGAAGGAGGTGGCGCCCGAGGTCGCCGCGTGGGAGGACGCCGGCCGGATCCCGCGGGCGTTCTGGCGGCGGCTCGGCGAGCTCGGCTTCCTCGGCCTCGAGTTCCCGGCGGAGTACGGCGGCGCCGGCGGCGACTTCCTCTCGAGCGTGGTCCTCGGCGAGGAGATGGCGCGCTGCCGCTCGGGCGGCGTCGCGTTCAGCGTGCTCGTGCACACCGACATGTCCTCGCCGTGGCTCACGCGCTACGGCACGGAGGCGCAGAAGCGGACGTACCTGCCGGGGATCATCCGGGGCGAGACCGTCTGCGCGCTCGGCATCACCGAGCCCGGCACCGGCTCGGACATGGCGGCGCTCGCGACGCGCGCCGAGCGGCGCGGCGACCGCTTCCACCTCACCGGCAGCAAGATCTTCATCACCAACGGCGTCTACGGCGACCTCTACTTCGTCGCCGCCCGCACGGGTCCCGGCACGCCCGGGCGCCGCCACGAGGGCCTCTCGATGTTCCTCGTCGAGAAGGGGCTCCCCGGCTTCACGGTGAGCCGCAAGCTCGACAAGATGGGGATGCGCGCCTCCGACACCGCCGAGCTCGCCTTCCCGCGAACCTCCTCGGCGTCGCGGGCCGCGGCTTCCAGCAGCTCGCGGCGGGGCTGCAGCGCGAGCGCACGATGGCCGCGGTGCTGGCGCTCTCGGGCGCCCGGCAGGCCCTCGAGGACACGATCGCGTATCTCCAGCAGCGCGCCGCCTTCGGCGAGCCGCTGGCCGCGCGCCAGGTCCTGCGACACCGCGTGGCCGACATGGCCACCGAGCTGGAGGCCGCGCGCCGGCTCACCTACCACGCCGCCGAGCTGTACGCGGCCGGCGCCGAGTGCGTGAGCGAGGTCTCGATGGCCAAGCTGTTCGCGACCGAGGTCGCGAACCGGGTCGCCTACCACGCGGTGCAGCTCCACGGCGGCTACGGTTACATGCGCGAGTTCCCGGTGGAGGGCTTCTTCCGCGACGTGCGCCTGTGGACGATCGCCTCCGGGACGTCGGAGGTCATGCGCGAGATCATCGCGAAGCGTCTCCTGGATCGGCCGGCGTGACCGGCGTGCACCGGCTCGTCGCCCTCGCGCTCGTCGCCGGCGCGAGCGGCCTCGTCGCCGGCGGCCTCGCCGCCGCGCCGCCGGCCGGCGCCCAGCCGGCGAAGGTCCCGCGGATCGGCGTCCTGTGGCAGACGGCACCGCTGCCGGCATCACATCCGTTGCGCGCCACCCTGCTCCAAGGTCTCCGCGAGCTGGGCTGGGAGGAGGGCAAGACCGTCGCGATCGAGTATCGCTTCGGCGCGAACCAGGCGGACCGTCTCGCCGAGCAGGCCGCCGAGCTGGTCAGCGTCCTGGTCTCACCGATGCTCAACGCCAACCGCAAGCCGCTGGCGGACCTCGCGGCCAGGCATCGGCTTCCGACGGTGTACTTCGACGACACCTTCGTCGAGAGCGGCGGCCTGATGAGCTACGGCGCCTCCCGCCGGGAAATCAACAGACTCGTCGCCGGCCAGATCGACAAGATCCTCAAGGGCGCCAAGCCGGCCGCGCTGCCCGTCCAGCAGCCAACGAACTTCGAGCTGACCGTGAATCTCGGCACCGCGCGCGCGCGCGGCCTCAAGATTCCGGAGTCCATCCGCGCCCGCGCCGACCGCGTGATCCGATGACATCTCTGACGCGCGGGCGCGCGTGGCGGCTTACAGGACCCGGAAGAGCACGCTCCTCCTGAGCGCGCGGTCGAACGTCGCCGTGTCCGAGCAGCCGGCCTGACGGTTCCGCCAGCCGATGAGGTAGTCCGCGAAATCGCCCCGGCCACGGCAATAGTCGTCGAGCGCCCGGCGCGCGAGATCCGCCTGCTCGACGACGAGCTGCGCGGTGTCCAGCACCTTCTCGAGGGTGGCGATGACGGTGGGCTTGTCGAGGCGATAGGCCTCCCGCAAGACCCAGACGAGCTCGCACAGGACGATGGCGTTGATCGGGCATGGCTCGCCGCGATCGACGGCCCCTGCGATGATGGCGTTGGCCTTGCGCGACTGGACGGGGTCGTCCTGGGTCAGGTACCGGACGAGGACGTTGGTGTCGAGGCCAGTCATCGCCGCCGGCCGTGGTGTCTGGCGATGGCGGCCTCCATGGCCTCGAGACTGACGGGCGCCCGGCCGGGACAGTGGAGGAGGCCCTTCAGCGCCCGGACGTCCGCGCCTCCGGGCCGGACGACCACCTTCCCGCCGGCGTCGATGTCGAAGTCGATCCGGTCCCCGGGTTTCACCCGCAGGAAGTCGCGGATCCTCTTCGGGATGGTGACCTGGCCCTTGCTCGTCACCGTCGTGCTCGGCATGTCGCGGCCTCCGCGGTACCGTCTTCCTTACCGAAAGTAAGGATATCAGTCTTCCGGCCGGGGCACCAGCCACGGCCTCCGTTGTCGCCCTCATTGACAGAGGCCGGCCGGCTGGTATGGAATCCTGGCCTGCGCCTCGTCCGGCGCGGGGCGCTCTTCGACGCCCCACGAAAGGATCGGACATGACCGCCAAGCTCCCGCCCATCCCGACCCACGTGATGGGCAGCCACGGCTTCCCCGGCTGGTTCTGGACCGCGCTCGACCGGATCAAGGCGGGC
>JACPCH010000043.1 GCA_016179875.1 Candidatus Rokuibacteriota bacterium
GGGACCCCGCTCGTCACCCTCGTCGATCTCACACGGCTCCACGCGAAGGTCTACGTCGCCGAAACCGACCTCGGCAAGATCAGGGTCGGCGATCCGGCCCGGGTGTACACGGACGCGTTTCCCGCGCGCCACTTCGCGGCGAGCGTCGCCGAAGTCTCCGAGCAGGCGGAGTTCACGCCGCGGGACGTTCACATGCAGGCCGAGCGCGTGAAGCTCGTGTTCGCCGTCAAGCTCGCGATCCAGAACCCGCAGGGGATCCTCAAGCCCGGTATGCCCGTGGACGCCCGCATCCGCTGGACGGCCGGCGCCCTGTGGGCGGACGGACTCGACTAACCCATGGCGTCCGTGATCACGGCGCGAAGCCTCACGAAGCGGTTCGGGGAAGCGACGGCCCTCGAGGCCGTGGATCTCGACGTGGCGAGCGGAGAGATCTTCGGCCTCATCGGCCCCAACGGCGCCGGCAAGACTACGCTCCTCCAGTTGCTGGTCGGGCTGCTCGATCCGACGGCGGGCGGAGCCGCCGTGCTGGGATGCGACGTGACCCGGACCGCCCCCGCCCTCCGCCGGCGGATCGGCTACGTCTCGCAGGAGTTCACGCTCTACGGCGCCCTCAGCGCGGAGGAGAACCTGGACTTCTTCGCCGACCTCTACGGGGTGCCCGCCGCGGAACGGCAGACGCGTAAGGAGGAGCTGCTCGCGTGGAGCCGGCTCGCCCGCTTCCGCGGCCGGCGCGCGGGGCGACTCTCGGGAGGCATGCAGAAGAAGCTCCACCTCTGCTGCACGCTCATCCACGCGCCCGACGTGCTGTTCCTCGACGAGCCCACGACCGGTGTCGATCCCGTCTCCCGCCGCGAGCTGTGGGAGATCCTGCACGACCTGGTCGGGCGCGGGCTGACGCTCGCGGTGGCCACCCCCTACATGGACGAGGCGCGGGGGGACCGCCCCGCAGCGCCGCCCGCCGGAGAAAGCGCCGGAGAACCGCAGCCGCGGAGACGCCGTCGCGGTCCGCCTGGAGGAGCTGACCAAACGCTTCGGGGACTTCGTCGCGGTGGACCACGTCTCGCTCTCCGTGAGGCGGGGGGAGGTGTTCGGCTTTCTCGGGCCCAACGGCTCCGGCAAGACGACGACCATCCGGATGCTCTGCGGCCTCCTGGCGCCGTCGGCAGGACGCGGCGACGTGCTCGGCCGGGACATCGCCCGGCAGGGGCCGGAGATCAGGTCGCGGATCGGGTACGTCTCCCAGCGCTTCTCGCTCTATCACGACCTCACGGTCGGCGAGAACCTGGCCTTCTTCGGCCAGGGGTACGGTCTTCCCCGCCCGCGGCTCGCCGGGCGCACCGCGGCCGTCCTCGAGATGGCGGGACTCGACGGACAGGACCGGCGGCTGGCGCGCGAGCTTTCCGGCGGCGTCAAGCAGCGGCTGGCGCTGGCGTGCGCCCTCCTCCACGAGCCGGAGATCGTCTTCCTCGACGAGCCGACGGCGGGCGTTGATCCGATCGCGCGGCGTGAATTCTGGTCCCTGATCGGTGCGCTCGCGTCGGCGGGGACCACCGTGTTCGTCACCACCCACTATCTCGACGAAGCCGAGGCCTGCGACCGCCTGGGGCTCATCTACAAAGGCCGACTGGTGGCGGTCGGCAGCCCGCGAGGCCTCAAGGCGGGGATGAGGGCGGGCGTCATGCTGGAGCTGGAGAGCCCCGAGCCGTTCCGGGCGCTCCGCCTGTTGCGCGCGGACCCGGAGCTGGCGCGGGTCAGCTTCTTCGGTCGCCGGCTCCACGTCCTCGTGGAGGACCGCGACGAGGCCGAGCCGAAGATCCGCGCGATCCTGGACGCGGCAGCGATTCCGGTCGATCGTCTGGAGCCGATCCCGTTCTCCCTGGAGGATCTCTTCGTGATCTTCCTCGACATGGAGGAGCAGGCCCGGAGGGGGCGCGGTGAGTAGCCTCGCGCGCCTCGGCGCCGTGGCGCGGAAGGAGATGCGGGAGATCCTCAGGGATCCCGTCACCCTCGGGATCGCCATCGTCCTGCCGGTCCTCATGATGGTCCTCTTCACGTACGCGATCACCCTCGACGTGCGCGAGGTCCGCCTCGCCGTCCTCGACGAGGACGGCAGCGCCGAGAGCCGCGAGTACGTGGCGGGCTTCCTGCGCCCGGGGTACTTCCGCCTCGACGCCGTCGCGCGGAGCCTGAAAGACGTCGACCGCCTGCTCGACCGCGGGGGCGCCCGGGTGGTGCTGGTGATCCCGGCCGACTTCTCGCGGACCCTGGCGCAGGGTCGCCCCGCCGGCGTGCAGACGCTGCTCGACGGGTCCTTCGCCAACACGGCCATCATCGCGCTGAACTACATCGATGCCATCACGGAGGCGTACACGCGCCGGCTGCAGGAGCGCGCGTTCGCCGCGCGCGTGGGCGGCGTGCCCCGTCCGGCGCCCGCGATCCGGCTCGAGCCCCGCGTCAGGTACAACCCGGAGCTCCGGAGCGAGCACTACGTGGTCCCCGGCCTCTTCGCGGTGATCCTCATGGCGTTCCCACCGCTGCTGACGGCGCTGGCCGTGGTCAGGGAGCGCGAGCGGGGCCCGATCCTCCAGATCTACATCTCGCCGGTCCGGGCCTGGGAGTTCCTCGGGGGCAAGCTCCTGCCGTACGCCGCGCTCGCCTTCCTGGAGATGCTCCTGCTCCTCGGCGTCGGGACCCTCTGGTTCGGCGCGCCGGTGCACGGGAGCCCCGCGCTCCTACTGGGTCTCTCCCTCCTCTACGTCTTCTGCACGGTCGGGATCGGGCTGCTGGTCTCGACCGTCGCCCGGAGCCAGGTGGTGGCGATTCTCCTCTCGATCGTCCTGACCCTCATGCCCTCGTTCCTCTTCTCCGGGTTCATCTTCCCCATCGACAGCATGCCGGTGCCGTTCCAGTGGTACACGCATCTGTTCCCGGCCCGGCACTTCATGGAGATCGCCCGGGGGATCGCGCTCAAGGGGGCCGGGCTCGAGCAGCTCTGGCCCAGCGCCGTCCTCCTCCTCGCGTACGCCGCGGGCGTGCTGGCGCTCGCGTCGCTCCGGTTTCGCAGGAAGAGCGGGTGAGCCATGACCCGGCTGACGGCGCTCGTCAGGAAGGAGTTCCTCCAGTTCTTCCGGAGCAAGCCGCTCATCATCCTGGTCGTGTGGACGATCGCGGTGGAGATCGTCATCTGCGCTTACAGCATCACGTACGACGTGAAGCATCTGCGCCTGGCGATTCGGGACCTCGACGGTTCGCCGGCCAGCCGCGAGCTGGTCTCCCGCTTCGCCCGGACCGAGTACTTCGACGTCGGCGCCCGTCCTCGCAGCTCCCGCGCGCTGGACGAGCTGCTCGAGACCGGCGGGGCTACCGTCGGCCTGGTCATCCCGCGCGATTTCGCCCGCCGGATCGACCAGGGCCTCACCGCGTCCGCGCAGTTGCTCGTGGACGGCTCCAACTCCAACTCGGCGCTCATCGCGCTCGGCTACTCGAGCCGGATCGTCGGCGCGTACTCGCGAGAGCTGGACTGGCAGCGGCTGCGGGCGGTGGCGGGGCGCGTGGGGCCGGCCCCCGACGTCCGGAACGAGCGGCGCGCCTGGTACAACCCCGCGCTGCGCAGCGTCCACTTCGAAGTGATCTCCATGCTGACGTTGGCCGTGATGATGATCGCGATCATTCTTCCGGCCGCCGGGCTCGCGTGGGAGAAGGAGGCGGGGACGATCGAGCAACTCCTCGTGATGCCGTTTCGCCCGTGGGAGCTGATGCTGGCGAAGGTCGTCCCCACCTTCGTGGTCAGCCTGGCCTCGCTGGCCCTCGCCCTCTGGGTTCCCTGGTGGTTCAGCGTGCCGATCCGGGGCAGCCTCGTGCTGTTTTTCATGCTGTCCGCCCTGTTCCTCTGGAGCAGCCTGGGCCTGGGCCTCCTGCTCGGCACGCTCGCCGAGAACCTGCAGCAGGCCCTGCTCCTGGCCTTCTTCACGATCGTCCCGGTCCTCGTGATCTCCGGCGTCCTGGTTCCGGTGGAGAGCATGCCCGGGGCGATCCAGCTCCTGTCCCTGTTGAGTCCCCTGCGCTACTACCTGGAGATCGCGCTCGGGATCTTCCTGAAGGGCGTCGGGATCGAGGTCCTCTGGCCTCAAGCCGCGGCCATGGGCGGGCTGGGCCTCGGGATCCTCGTCCTCGGTCTCTGGCGGTTCCGGCGACAGCTCGGGTGACCCATGGAACCTCGACGGGTCGAGGAGACGATGGATCGACTCCGGCGCGTGGAAGGCCAGGTGCAGGGCATCGAGCGCATGGTCCAGGAGGGTCGCTACTGCGTCGACATCCTCACGCAGCTCGCGGCGGTCCGCGGCGCGCTCAAGGAAGTGGAACGGGTCGTGCTGCGAGCCTATCTCCGCGCATCGGTGGCCAGCGTCGTGAGATCGGAAACCGCCGAGCGACGCGCGCAGCAGGTCGACGAGATCGTCTCGGCGCTACGGCGCGTGGAACGCTAGGAAGGGGGCCAACGTGAGAGCCAGGGAATACGACGCGATCATCGTGGGGGCCAGCTTTGCCGGGCTCGCGGTGGCCCGTGAACTGCGGGGTGAGGTGCTCCTGCTCGACCGATACGAGGTGGGCTCCCACCAGACTTCCGCGTGCGGCACGCCGCTCTGGGTGCTCGAGCAGCTCGGTGTGAAGGAGAGCGTGATCCAGGTGCACGCCCGCGCCGTGATTCACACGCCGACCCGCACCGTGGTCTACGATGCCTCCGAGTCGCCGTACTGCACATTCGACTACGCGCGCTTCTGCCGCGGTCTCCTCGAGCGGTGTCGGGTCCGGTTCCTGAGGACGGCCGTCCGGGGGTTCCGCGCCGGAGGCGTCGAAACCGAGGACGGGTGTTTCGAGGCGCCTTGCCTGATCGACGCCTCCGGTTGGCACCGCGCGCTCGTCGGCAGCGGTGGGCCACGTGGTGCAGCGCCGCCGGCGCTCACCTTCGGGCTCGAGACCGAGGCCGACTACGCAGGCGACGCGCTCTACTTCTGGATCGATCCCGCGATCCTCCGCGAGGGCGCCGCGTGGCTCTTTCCCGTCGCCGGGCACAGCCGGATCGGGCTCGGGAGCTATGCTGGCGCTTCGAAGCTCCGGAAGCCGCTCGAAGAGTTCCTCCGCGGGCTCGATGTGGCGGCGACGCGTTTCCACGGCACTTACTTCCCCGCGGGGCTCGGCGCGCCGACGGTCGGGCGCGTCTTCGCCGTCGGCGACTCGGCCGGCCACTGCCTGCCGCTGACGGGTGAGGGCATCCGGCCGGCGGTGTATTTCGGGCGCGTCTGCGGGGAGCTGGTGCAGTCGGCGATTGACGGCCGGATCCCGTTCGATCGGGCGCTCCAGGCGTATCGTGCCCGGGTCTTCGCGCACCGGCGCGCGTACGCGATGCTCCGAGCGTTGCAGTGGGCCGTCCGGAGGATGCCGGCGACCTGGCTCGGCCCGCTGGCGGAATTCGGCGGCCGTCCGGCCATCCGCGCACGCTGGTGGCCCCGCTATCTCGACTTCGGGAAGTGAAGGGAGGACCAGATGTGGTGCCATCTCCTGTTCTTCGGCCTCCCGGTGCTGGCACTGCCGCTCATCTGGCTGCTCCCGCTGCCGCTCGCACTCGGCGTGTACGTGCCGCTGACCGCGCTGTCGGTCTGGTCCGGGCTCGCCGCGATCAGGGCCCTGCAGAGTCCGCCGCGCACCGGACTCGAGGCCATGCGAGGGCGTGTCGCACGCGTGGAAGTCGTGGAGGGAGGGAGGATCGTCGTGCGGGTGGACAACGAGCTGTGGAGCGCCGTCGCTGAAGAGACGCTCCTGCCCGGGCAGCCGGCGATCATCGTGGGCATCGACGGTCTCACGATCAGGGTCCGCCGGCCCGATAGCTCGTGATTCCCGGGGCTTGCGCTGACGTCCGGCCGTGCGGCGGGGAGGGTGGCGTGTGGCGGCGCCGCCCCACCGTGGGGAGGCTGTCCCGCTCCGCCGTTCCAGGGCCAGCGGCGGGTCGGCGCACCCGATCGTCTCGAAGGCAAGGATTTCACGAGGTTGTCGCGGGCCCTGTTCTTGGACGCCGGCTGGCGAGGCGATTGCACCAGTCGATGGGCGGGAGCAGCGATGAAACGCACTCGAGAAAGGGAAACGCTCGGTCTCATCGCGCTCGCCGCGGTCGTGCTGATCGCGGGTGCGGGATTCTGCCCTTTCGATTCGGACCATGCCTGGACCCCGGGCCTCGACCTGTGTCTCTCGCTGTTCGTCGCGGGGACCGCCGCCGTGTTCCCGGCGCTCCTCGTGTCGGCGGAGCGCACCGCCCCGGCCCGCCTCGAGCTCAGGCGCTCGACCTCGCACGACCCGCTCGCCCCGCCTCCGAAGGTCTGACGCCGCGCGCGCCGCCCCGCGCGACGTGGGCGGTCAACGTCTCGACAACACGCTGAAGGAGGAGTCCGACATGCGCAGGCTATGGCACGGGATCATCGCCGTCTCGCTCGTGAGCGTGTGGACCGTCGGGGCCGCGTGGGCCCAGGCGGGCCCCACGAAGCAGAATCGCCAGGGGCCCGTAACGGTCGCGGTGACGCCGGCGTCGCCGCTCGCCGCGGAGACGCCGCTCCGGTTCCGGATCGTGCTGGACACCCATTCGGTCGGCCTCGACGACATCGCGATGGAGCGCGCCGTCGTGCTGCGCACCGCCAACGGGAAAGATGTAGCGCCGAGCGCCGTCGAGCAGCCGCAAGGCAGCGGGCATCACCGGCAGGCGGTCTTCGTCTTCCCGCCGGTCGCCGACCGCGGGGAGGTCCACGTCGTCGTGAAGAACGTCGGAGGCGTGGAGGAGCGCGTCTTCACCTGGCAGATCGCGGCTGCGCGGTGACGCGGGAGCGGCGCCATGCACGGTGAGGGCATCGCCTGGGGCTACGGCTTCTGGTCGCTCGTGGTCGTGAACGCGGCGATCTTCGTGCTGCTGGCGCTCTCGTACCTCGCGCCGGTGAAGCGGCGCGAGTGGCGGTCGTTCGGCGTGTTCGTGGGCTTCGTGGTGGCGCTCTTCACCGAGATGTACGGGTTTCCGCTGACGATCTACGTGCTGACCGCAGTCCTCGGGAACCGCTATCCGGCGCTCAATCCGTTTTCCCACGCGTCGGGGCATCTCTGGCTCACCCTGCTCGGCGGCGGCGCGTGGATGTCGGCCGTCATCCATCTGGTCTCGAACGGACTGATGCTGGCTGGGCTCCTGCTCATCGGAGCGGGCTGGCGCCGGATTCACGGCGCGCACGGCGCACTCGTCACCGACGGCGTGTATGCCCGGATGCGTCACCCGCAGTACGCGGGACTCTTCCTGATCACGATCGGGATGCTCATCCAGTGGCCGACGATCGTCACGGTCGCCACCTGGCCGCTCCTGATCCTGGTCTATTACCGGCTGGCCCGGCGCGAGGAGCGTGAGGCCGAGCGGCAGTTCGGCGACGGCTATCGCGAGTACAGGGCCCGGGTCCCCATGTTCGTGCCGAGGCTCCGGCCGACGCTGGAGCCCTGCTGGAGCGAGCGATGAGACACGCGCACAAGAAGACCGTGAAGCGGCGGAACCGGCGGTGGATCGCCGTGGGAGCGGTGGTGGTGGTGGCGTTGGCCGGTGGCGCACTCTGGCTCTGGCCCGCGATCGGTCCCGAGGCCAAGGGAACGCCACGGCTGGCCGTGGACCGGACCGAGATCAACCTCGGGTTCCAGCCGTTCGAAAAGCATGTACGCGCCACGTTCACCCTGACCAACGTCGGAGACGGGCCTCTCACGATCGCCGAGGCGCCCCGCGTGCGTGTGGTGCAGGGATGCTGACCGCCCCAGGCGGTCGTCGGTCAGACGACCTTGAAGCCACGGCAGGCGACGACGCTCTCGATGCAGTTCACCATGCACGCGGGCATGGGCGGACCTCACGAGTTCCAGGTGCCGCTGGCGACGAACGATCCCGCGACGCCCGAGCGCGTGCTGACCGTGCGCTCCTCGTGGGGGCCGTAGCATGAAGCGCGCCGGGCCACGCTCATCCGACCGCGTGTCGAGGAGCGGACGACAATGACGAGGACACGGCTCGCGCTCTGGCTCGCCGTTGCGACGCCGACGTGGCTCGCGGCGGGGATCGCGTGGGCGCAGGAACGCCCCCGGGAGGCGAGACCGGCGGACACCACCACTGAGAGCCGGTCGTAGAGGGGAGGGGCCATGCAGCCGCTCAACTGGAAGGTCATGACCTGGAGCCTCGGGCTCTTCGGGGCCGTCACGTTCGTCGTCTGCGTCGTCTACGGGCTGGTCGTGCCGGCGGCGCTCCATATGACGCAGCTCCTCGAGATCGCGCTGCCCGGCTTCCGATGGCTCGGCGTGGGCAGCTTCGTCCTGGGCCTCGTGGAGAGCTTTCTCTACGGCGTCTACGCCGGCCTCGTGTTCACGCCGATCTACAACTTCGTGGCGAGGCGCGCCGGGACGGCTGGGGTGCCCGGCGGCAGCCGGTGATGGACAGGACCATGCAAACGACACACGTCGTCATGATCCTTGCCTGTGATCAGCACACCGAGACGACCCAGCGGATGTTGGACGAAGCCCACGTCGGCAATTGGGTCGTCCTGTCGGGCGAACAGGCACGGCGTGTGGGCCATCTTCAGTACACGCCGTTGTGGCCTTCGACCAGCTCTCGGGTGATCTTCGGGTTTGCCGAGCGGACGGTCATCGAGCTGATGCTGCGGGCCCTCACGCAGGCGGTACACAATAAGAAGGTCTGCCCGACGTGTCTGGCCTTTACCTGGGAGGCGCAGCAACCCCTGACGCCAAGCCCGGCGCGGGATCCGGTGTGTGGCAGGGTTGCTGACTGCGACCATCCGTCCGAACAGATTTACCGCGGCACGACGTACTACTTCTGTTCGACCGATTGCCGGGATCGCTTCGTCAGGGA
>JACPCH010000044.1 GCA_016179875.1 Candidatus Rokuibacteriota bacterium
GCGACGTCACCGTTGCGGGCGGCGCCGAGGCCGCGCGCGAACACGAGCTGCGCCTCCGACTGCGGGAAGCGCGCCCATGGGAACTCGTTGCCGTACAGCGTGAGCGCCGCGGCCTCCGACCAGCGGCCGCGCTCGAGCGCGTAGCGCGACGGGATGGTCGCCAGCGCGAAGCCGGCGACGAAGTGCTCCACCTTGACCTTGCCGGTCGCGGTGAGGGCGTCGAGCACGCGCTTCGCCTCCTGGTCCTGGGCCAGCTGGAGGTGGGCGTAGGCCAGGTAGTCCATGGCGTGGAACTGGTTGAAGTGGTCCCCCTTCGCGGCCTCCGCCGACGCGCGGTTCGACTCGACGGAGTCCCGCCAGTAGCCGCGCCGCGTGAAGATGTGCGACGGCATGTGGAGCGCGTGGGGCGCCGACGGCGCGATCCCGGCGTAGCGGCGGGCGGCGGCGACGCCCTTGTCGGCGATCGGCGGGTAGTCGTAGCTGTGGATCAAGTAGTGCGCCACGCCCGGGTGCTGGGGCTGCTCGGTGAAGGCCTTCTCGAGGATCCCCGCGGCCTTGAGCTGATTCGCGTAGGTCTTGTCGGTCGGCAGCGCCGTCGCGTTCAGCGCGAGGGCGTAGAAGATCGACGCCTCCCGGTCGTCCGCGTAGCGCTGCGCCACGCGCTCGATGCCGGCGAGGTAGGCGAGCGCCCGCGTCCGGTGGTCCACGGTCGCCGCGTCCTTGTAGAACGCCTCGACCGCGGCGATGTAGTCGCGCTCGCGCTGGGTCCTGGCGCCGGCCGCCTTCGCGCGCTCGACCGCGGCCCAGCCGTCGGCGAGGGCCTTGGGCGACGGCGGCCAGCCGAACGGGTTGCCGAGCAGGTTCATGGCGATGCCCCAGTGGGCCATGCCACACGCCGCGTCCTTCTGGAGCACCTCGGCGAAGACGTTCACCGAGGCCTGGAACCAGAACGAGTGCAGCATCGCCACGGCGCGGTCGAAGTCCGCCTGGACCGCGGGGCTGCAGGAGGTCTGGAAGCTGACCTTGCCGACCTTCTCCTGCGCGGTGGCCCCCGCGCCGACGAGGGACACCGCCAGGACGATGGTGAGCGCGGTCCGTTTCATGCTGCGTCTCGCTTTCTATGCGCCGAAGATCACGCGCGTGCCCGTCGAGGGCATCACGAGCTTCTTCGGCATCGCCTGGTGCACGGCCATGATGGTGTTCAGCCCCGTGCAGTGCATGGGGATGATGTAGTCGGGATTGATCGTGCGGAACGCCTCGACCGTCTTCGCCACGATCTCGTCCGGCGCCGGGGCGAGATGGAAGCCGCCGACGACGGCGTGGACCTTCTCGACGCCGGTGGCCTTCTGGATCTGGCGCACGGAGTTGATGACGCCGGCGTGGCCGCAGGACGTGATGACGACGAGCCCGCGGTCCTTCACGTGATAGGCCGTCGCGTGCTCGCCCTGGAAGGTGTCCGGCACCAGGTCGCCCGGCTTGGCCTCCACCCTGGTCACGCCGAAGTGGGAGACCGAGCACATCGAGTCCATCGGCCCGGCCACGAGGCGCGCCGGGGCCGGCGGCCGCTCGAAGTCGGTGAGGCGCGGGATCTGGCCCGACGTGAACGCGTGGCCGGCCACGACCGTCGTCTGCTTCGCGAGCACGATCTTGAGCCCGCGCGCCTCGAGGGCACCGCGGTCGAGCTGTCCCTGGTCGATCGTGCCCGCCGGCGTCGCCACGACGCGGTGGCAGAAGGTGTCCTCGCCGCCGGCGTACACGGTGAGGCCGGGCTTGAGCCGGCCCTGCGTGAGGCGCGCGAGATCGGGCAGCGCCCCGTAGTGGTCGAGGTGGCCGTGGCTCAGGATGAAGGCGTCGGCCCGGGCCGGATCCACCTTGAGGACGGCGTAATTGTTGAGGAGGTTCCGCTCGGTCAGGCTGAAGTCGAGCAGGACCTCCCGGCGCTCCCCGCCGCGGACCGACTCGAGATGGTAGGCGAGGCCGTGCTCCGCCAGAAGCGTGCCGCTCTTGCCGAGGGACGTGCGCTGGACCGTGACCGTGTCGAGCTTCCCGCCCTTGGCGAAGATGTCGTAGATGTTGTCCACGACGTTCGTCATCACGAGACGGTCCACCGTCGGCACGGCGCTCTGCGCGGCCGCCGTCCGGGTGGCCAGGCGGCTCACGCCGCCGAAGGCGACGGTTCCGCTGGCGATGGCTCCGAGCTTGAGAAACGTGCGTCGTTGCATGGCGCCCTCCGTTGAGGAGGATTCTAGTCCTTTTGGCTGGCGCCCGCTGAGGAAGATGGCCTAGAGATCGAGGGTCGCGCCGAGCGGCATGGGCTAGAATCATACCCGATGAAGATCGTCTCGATCGGCGGCGGGCCGGCCGGGCTCTACTTCGCGCTCCTCATGAAGAAGGCCGACCCCGCGCACGACCTCACCGTGATCGAGCGCAACCGCCCCGACGACACGTTCGGGTTCGGCGTGGTGTTCTCCGACGCGACGCTCGAGGGCTTCGCCGAGGCTGACCGCGAGAGCTACGAGGAGATCACCCGGAGCTTCGCCCACTGGGACGACATCGACATCCACTACCGGGGTGAGGTGCTGACCTCCACCGGCCACGGCTTCTCCGGCATGTCGCGCCAGCGCCTGCTCGACATCCTCCAGCGGCGGTGCGCGGACGCCGGCGTGAAGCTCGAGTTCCAGCGCGAGGTCACCGCCGTCGAGGCCTGGGCCGACGCCGACCTCATCCTCGCCGCCGACGGGGTCAACAGCTTCATCCGGAGCCGCTACGCCGAGCGCTTCCGGCCCCGGATCGACTGGCGGCCCAACAAGTTCGTCTGGCTCGGCACGAGCTTCCCGTACCCGGCCTTCACGTTCCTCTTCAAGGAGGACGCCCACGGGCTCTGGCGCGTGCACGCCTACCGCTACGACGCGTCCATGTCCACGTTCATCCTCGAGACCACGGAGCGGACCTGGCGTCGGGCCGGGCTCGAGGACGCGGACGAGGACCGGACGATCGCCTTCGCCGAGCGGCTGTTCGCGGAGGAGCTGGAGGGCCACCGGCTGCAGAAGAACCGGTCGCTCTGGCGGAGCTTCCCGACGGTCAAGAACGGCTGCTGGCACCACGGCAACATCGCGTTGATCGGCGACGCGGCCCACACCGCGCACTTCTCGATCGGCTCGGGGACGAAGCTGGCGATGGAGGATGCCATCGCGCTCGCGCGCGCGCTCCGGCGTCACGGCAAGGTGCCGGGGGCGCTGGCGGCCTACGAGGCGGAGCGGCGGACCGAGGTCGAGAGCCTGCAGCGCGCCGCCCAGGTGAGCCTCGAGTGGTTCGAGCAGGCCGAGCGCTACCACGGGCGGCTCCCGCCGCTCCAGTTCGCGATGAGCCTGCTGACGCGGAGTCTGCGCGTCACCCACGACAACCTCCGCGTGCGCGACCCGAAGTTCGTGACGACGGTGGACCGCTGGTTCGCGTCCGCGGCCGAGCGCCAGAGCGGCGTGACGGTGCCGGTGACGCCCGCGCCGCCGCCCATGTTCACGCCGTTCCGCCTGCGCGAGCTGGTGCTGGCGAACCGCGTCGTGGTGTCGCCCATGTGCCAGTACTCGGCCGAGGACGGCGCGCCGAACGACTGGCACCTCGTCCACCTCGGGAGCCGCGCGCTCGGCGGCGCCGGGCTCGTCATGACCGAGATGACCGACGTGAGCCGCGAGGCGCGCATCAGCCCCGGCTGCGCCGGGATGTACAAGCCCGAGCACGTCGCCGCGTGGACGCGCATCGTGGACTTCGTCCACGCCCACTCGGCGTCGAAGATCGGCATGCAGCTGGCGCACGCCGGGCGCAAGGGCTCGACGAAGCGGCTGTGGGAGGGCATCGACGAGCCGCTCGAGTCGGACAACTGGCCGATCATCGCGGCCTCGGCGATCCCGTACTTTCCGCACAGCCAGGTGCCGAAGCCGATGGACCGGCGCGACATGGACCAGGTCCGCGACGACTTCACGCGCGCCGCGCGGATGGCCGACGCGGCGGGCTTCGACCTGCTGGAGCTGCACTTCGCCCACGGCTACCTGCTGGCGAGCTTCCTGTCGCCGCTGACCAACACGCGCCATGACGAGTACGGCGGCCCGCTGGCCAACCGCGCGCGGTATCCGCTGGAGGTCTTCGACGCGGTCCGGGCGGTCTGGCCCGCGCCCAAGCCGGTGTCGGTGAGGATCTCGGCGACCGACTGGGCCGACGGCGGCGCCACGCCCGACGACGCCGTCGAGCTGGCCAGGCTCCTTCGGGCCCGCGGCTGCGACATCGTGGACGTCTCCGCCGGCCAGACCGTGCCCGACCAGCAGCCGGTCTACGGGCGCCTGTTCCAGACGCCGTTCGCCGACCGCATCCGTCACGAGGCGGGGATCCCGACGATGACCGTCGGCAACATCGCCTCCTGGGCCGACGTGAACTCCATCATCGCCGCCGGGCGCGCCGACCTCTGCGTACTCGCGCGCGCCCACCTCTACGACCCGTACTGGACGCGCCACGCGGCGTACGAGCAGGGCTACGAGCTGCCGTGGCCGGATCAGTACGTATCGGTGCGGGATCCGGCGCGCGACGCGCCGCGACGCCCCGACCGTCTTCAGGCTGATCCGCGGTCTCGCCGAGTACGAGCGGCTCGCCCACGAGATGGAGGCGACGGTCGCGCGCATCCGGCGCCACGGCTTCGGGCGGATGCGGTACTTCGACGCCCTGATCGCCCGGCGCGGCCGCGTGGCGGTCGGCTTCGCGCTCTACTACTTCACGTACTCGACGTTCGTGGGCCGGCCGACGCTCTACCTGGAGGACCTCTTCGTTCTGCCGGCAGAGCGGGGCCGCGGCGCGGGGCGGGCGCTGCTCGCCGCGGTGGCACGGATCGCGGTGCGGCGCGGCTGCGGGCGCATGGAGTGGACCGTGCTCGACTGGAACACGCCGTCCATCCGCTTCTACCGGAAGCTCGGCGCGAAGCTCAGGCGCGAGTGGATCCTGACGCGCCTCACCGGCGTGCCGCTCCGGCGCCTCGCCCGTTGGAGGCCCCGCCGCCGGCACTAGCGAATTGAGGCGCCGGTACCATTGCCGCGTGAAGTGAATTCACTTACACGTTCGGCATGGCGCGCGTGTCGGTGCGGGGCTCGGCGACGCGGCGGCGGCTGCTGGAGGCGGCCGCGGCCGAGCTCGTCGCCGGCGGCGGGACGGCCGAGGTCGCCGCGATCGCCGTGCGGGTCGGCGTCTCGGTCGGGCTGATCTACCGGCACTTCGGCTCGAAGGCCGGCCTCCTCGCCGCCGTCGTCGGAGACTTTTACGACCGACTCGACGCCGGCGTGCTCAACGTCGACCCCGCGCCGGGGAGCGACTGGGCCACGCGCGAGCGGATCCGCGTCGAGCGCGACGTCGCCTTCCACTACGCCGAGCCCCTCGCGCCGGTGGTCCTCGGCCGCCTGAGCCGAGAGCCCGAGGTCGCGGCCGTCGAGGCGCGCTGGATCGCGCGGGAGATCGAGTTGGCGGCCCGAAACCTTGAGCGGGGCCAGTGCAGCGGCGAGATTCCCGCCGACCTCGACCCGGGCCTGGCCGGCGCGATGGTGCTCGGCGGCATCCGCCAGGCGCTCGGGGCGGTGCTGAGCCGCGCCGCGCCGCCGCCCCAGGCCCTGGTCGCCGAGGAGCTCTGGCGCTTCGTCGCCGCCGCCGTCCGCTGCGTCCCCGCCGCGCCGAGAGGAGAGACCGCATGGCGAAGCTGATCTACGAGAAGCGCGCCCGCATCGCGTACCTGACGCTCAACCGCCCGGAGGCGAAGAACGCCATCGATCCGGAGCTGCACGGGCTGCTCCGTGAGGCGTGGACGGACTTTCGCGACGACGCCGCGGTGGACGTCGCCATCCTCACCGGCGCGGGCGATGCCTTCTGCGCCGGCGCCGACCTCAAGACGTTCATCCCGCCCTGGCTCGACGCCGACCCGCTGAAGGTCCGCGCCGTCGTCCAGGACGGATTCGGCGGCCGCCTCACGCGCGGGCTCCACCGCATCACCAAGCCCGTGCTCGCGGCCGTCAACGGCTGGGCCCTCGCGGGCGGCCTCGAGCTAGCCCTGGCCTGCGACATCCGAATCGCCTCGGCGCGCGCACGCTTCGGCTCGTTCGAGGCGCGCCGGGGCTACCACCATGGCGACGGCGGCATCGTCCGCCTCGTGAACACGTGCGGCGCGGGCATCGCCCTCGAGATGCTGCTGACGGCCGAGCCGATCGACGCCTCGCGCGCGCTCGCGTGCAACCTCGTGGCCCGGGTCGTCCCCCACGACGCGCTGCCGGCCGAGGCCGAGCGCGTCGCCCGCCAGATCCTCCGCAACGACCAGCTCGCCGTGCGCTCGGCCAAGGAGACGATTCTCGACGTGATCGGCCGGCCGCTCGACGACCAGCTCCGGATCGAGGCGCTGAACGGCTACTCCTGCGTGGCGAACCCTGACATCCCGGGCCGCCTCAAGCAGTTCTACGACAAGACCGACCGTGGCCGCGCCGGCGCCCACGCGACCGACGTGTAGGCCGAGGCGCGCGTGCTCCTGACGGGACGGACCGCGCTGGTCACCGGGGCCGCCCGCGGGATCGGGCGCGCCATCGCGGACGCCCTCGCCGCGGAGGGCGCCGACGTGGCCGTCGCCGACGTGAGTCCCCGGGTCGAGGAGACGGCGGCGGCGGTGCGCGCGGCGGGGCGGCGGGGGGCGGCGGCGGTCTTCGACGTCGCCGACCCCGCGGCGGTCCGCGACGGTGTGGGACGGCTCGCCGCCGCCGTGGGGCCGATCGACGTGCTCGTGAACAACGCGGGCATCGTCGATAACGTGGCGGCGGTCGCGCGGATGACGCCGGGGGCGTGGCAGCGCGAGATCGCCGTGAACCTCTCCGGCGCCTTTCACCTGATCCACGAGCTGGTGGGGGGCATGGCCGAGCGCCGCTGGGGGCGCATCGTCAACGTGTCCTCGATCGCGGCCTGGGGCGGGCTCCACCTCCAGGCGGCGTACGCCGCGAGCAAGGCGGGGCTGCTGGGCCTCACCAAGACGGTCGCCCTCGAGCACGCGCGCCACGGCGTGACCTGCAACGCCGTGCTCCCCGGCCTCATCGCGACCGACCTCGTCCAGGCGATGCCGGCCGAGATCCGGGAAGCGTCCATCCGGGCGA
Organism: Candidatus Rokuibacteriota bacterium; assembly: GCA_016179875.1. Classification (GTDB taxonomy): domain Bacteria; phylum Methylomirabilota; class Methylomirabilia; order Rokubacteriales; family CSP1-6; genus GWA2-73-35. The sequence continues at coordinate 7,158 of JACPCH010000044.1, forward strand.
CGCCGGCGCGCCGGCTCGGGCTCACCGAGGAGGTGGCCCGGCTCGTCGCCTTTCTCGCCTCGGAGCACGCGGCCTACATCAACGGGGCCGAGATCCCGGTGGACGGTGGATTGAGCCTGAACGTGAGCCCCCTGGCCAGCGTGCGCGAGGTCAGGGAGATGCGGAGGCCGGGATGACGGAGCGCCAGAGTCACTCGGGGATCCCGCTGAAGCCCGTCTACACTCCGGCCGACGCCGCCGGCGACTACGCCGCCGGGCTCGGCGATCCCGGCGCCTACCCATACACGCGCGGCCGGCGCCCGGCCGGGAGCGACGGCGGCGCCTGGATCCAGCACGAGCTGTCGGGAGAGGGGACGGCCAGGCGCTCGAACGAGCAGTTCCGCTACCTGATCGCGCACGGGGCGACGGGCGTGGACGTGATCGGCGACACGCCGACGATGGCCTGGCTCGATCCCGACCACCCGGCCGCGCGCCACGCCATCGGCACCCAGGGCGTGTCCGTCTGCCACCTCGGCGATTACCGCGACCTCTACGACGGGCTGCCGCTCGACCGGATCACGGTCTCGCACTCGCTCCCGGCACCGTTCGCGATCGCCGGGCTCTATCTCGCCGCGCGCGAGCACGGGGTGGACCCGGCGCGCCTGCGCGGCTCGACGGTCCAGGCGCCCTTCTACTGCGAGGACTGCGGCTACGCGAGCCACATGCCGTTCGCGCTACGCCTGCGCCTGGCCGCCGACTCCATCGAGTTCGCCACCCGCGCGATGCCGAAGTTCCACGCCTTTCTCGAGGACACCTACTACATCAGCGACGGCGGCCTCGACGCGGTGGAGGAGATGGCGCTGGGCTTCGTCGAGATCCGGTACGTCGTGCGCGAGCTGCTGCGCCGCCGGGTGCCGGTCGACAGCTTCGCCCCCCGCATCGCGATTCTCGTCAACTGCCGCATGGACTGTTTCGAGGAGATCGCCAAGATCCGCGCCACCCGCCGGCTCTTCGCCCGCATGATGCGCGAGGAGTTCGGAGCGCGGGACCCGCGCTCGCTCGCCGTCAACGTCACCGCGCACACCTCGGGGCTCACCCTCACCGCCCAGCAGCCGGTCAACAACATCGTGCGCGGCGCCGTGCAGGCGCTCGCGCTCGTGCTGGCCGGCGTGCAGGCGATCGAGATCTCGGGCTTCGACGAGGCGTTTCGCACGCCGAGCCCGGAGGCGCACCTGATCGCGCTCCGCACCCAGCAGACGATCGAGCTCGAGACCAACGTGACGAAGGTCGCCGACCCGCTCGGCGGCTCGTACTATGTGGAGGCGCTGACCGACGAGCTGGAGCGCCGTATCACCGAGATGGTGGCGCGCATCGAGAGGCAGGGCGATCCGGCGTCCCTCTGCGACGGCGGCTGGTTCCGCGCCCTGTTCCAGGACGCGATGGAGCGTCACGCCCGCCAGGTCCGCGAGGGGCGGCTGCGCAAGGTGGGCGTGAACGTCCACCGCATGGCCGAGGAGGAGGACACGCTGCTCCGCGCGGTCGCCGAGCGGAAGTTCGAGCCGTGCCGCGAGCGCGTGGATGAGCTCGCCGCGCATCGGCGCTCGCGCGACGGCGGGCGGGTCCGGGAGGCGCTCGTGGATCTGCAACGGGTGGCCGAAGGCAAGACCGGGAACCTCATGACGCCGCTGGTGGCCGGGTTCGCCGCCGGCGCGACGATGGGCGAGATCACCGGCATCCTGCGCACGGCCTACGGCGCCCCCTACGATCCGCTCGGACACCTGAAGGCGCCGGCGTGAGGCCGCTGCGCGTCCTCATCGGGACGCTCGGCCTCGACCAGCACGAGGTCGGGGCCGTCGCGGTCGCGCGCCAGCTCCGCGACGCCGGCATCGAGGTCGTGTACCTCGGGCGCTTCAACCTGCCCCCGGCCATCGTCAAGACGGCGGCGGACGAGGCGGTCGACGTGATCGGGCTCTCCTGCCACTCGTGGGAGTACCTCTACTACGTCGACGAGCTGCTGGGGCTGCTGCGCGAGCACGGGCTCCAGATCCCCGTGGTGCTCGGCGGCTCCGTGATCACGGCGGCCGACGCGCGCGCGCTCGAGGCCCGGGGCGTGGCGGCGACCTTCGGCCCGACCTCGGCGATGAACGAGATCCCGGAGGCGATCCGGCGCCTGGTCGCTTCCCGGTAGCCCGCGAGCGGTCCGCCCCGGCTACAGCGCGAGCAGCTCGTGGCGGAGGGCCTCGTCCTCGCGCAGGCGGGCGGCGGGCCCGCTGAAGCGGATCGCGCCCTTCTCCAGCACGTAGACCCGGTCGGCCAGCTCCAGCGAGAACTCGACGTTCTGCTCGGCGAGCAGGATGGTGAGCCCCTCGTGCTTGAGGCGCGCGATCTGATCGCGCAGGTGGTCGACGACCAGGGGCGCGAGCCCCTCCGACGGCTCGTCGAGCAGGAGCAGCTCGGGATTGCCCATGAGGGTGCGGGCGATCGTGAGCATCTGCTGCTCGCCCCCCGACAGGAAGCCGCCCGGGCGGGACGTCAGCTCGGCCAGCGTCGGGAAGAGGTCGTACACGCGCGCGATCGTCCACGCGCCGCCCGCGCTGGCGTCGCGGCGCGGGCCGCGGCTGGCCACGTCGAGGTTCTCCCACACCGTCAGGTCGGCGAAGATCCTACGATCCTCCGGCACGAAGCCGAGGCCGGCGCGGGCCACCCGGTACGGCGGCCAGCCCGTGATGTCGGTGGACTTCCACACGACCCGGCCGGCCTGCGGGGGCGTGAGCCCCATGATCGAGCGCATCGTCGTCGTCTTGCCGACGCCGTTGCGGCCGATCAGGCACACGCACTCGCCGGCGTGGACCTCGATCGACACGCCGAACAGCACCCGCGAGAGCCCGTACGCCGTCTGGAGGTCGCGCACCTCGAGGACCGCGGGCGTCAGGCTCACCGCCGCTCTCCCAGGTACACGCGGCGCACCTCGGGATCGCTCCGCACCTCCGCCGGCGCGCCCTCGGCGATCACCCGGCCCTGGTGCAGGACGGTGATCGTCTGCGCGATCGAGAAGACGACCTCCATGTCGTGCTCGGTGAAGAGCAGGGTGAGGTTGCGCTCGCGCGCCAGCCGCGCGATGAGCGCGATCGAGTCGCGCGTCTCGGCGGCGGACATGCCGGCGGTCGGCTCGTCGAGGAGCAGGATCTCCGGCTCGAGCGCGAGCGCGATGCCCAGCTCGAGCTGCTTCTGCCCGCCGTGGGAGAGGAAGCCCGACACCTCGCCGGCCTTGTCGAGGAGTCCCACCGCGTCGAGCAGCGCCTCGGTCTCCTGGCCGTAGAGCCGCTCGACGGACGCCAGGAGGTTCCAGCCGCGCCCGCGGTGTGAGACGAACGCGGCCTGGACATTCTGGAACACGGTCAGGCGCGGGAAGATGTTGGTCCGCTGGAACGAGCGGCCCATCCCGAGCCGGCACAGGTCGTGCGGGGCGATGCCGGTGACGTCCCGGCCCTTGAAGATGACCCGCCCGGCGGTGGGCCGCAGATGGCCGGTGATGAGGTTGAAGAGCGTCGTCTTGCCGGCGCCGTTGGGGCCGATGATGGCGCTGATCGCGCCCGGCGGCACCGTGAAGCTCACGCCGGCCACGGCCTGGAACCCGTCGAAGCTCTTGGCGAGGCCCCGCGCCTCAAGCATGCCGCGCGCTCCAGCGTCCGAGGCGCCGCCCGAACCCGGCGAGCGCGCCGACGATGCCGCCCGGGAACACGAACAGCAGCAGGACCAGGATCGTCCCGAGGATGAGCGGCCAGTACTGGGTGTACGAGACGATCTGCTGATTGAGCCAGATGAGCACGAGCGCGCCCACCGCGGGCCCCCAGAAGGTGCCCATGCCGCCCAGCAACGTCATGATGAGGACCTCGGAGGACTTGGTCCAGTACGCGAAGTCGGGAAAGACGCCCCGGTTGAAGATGCCGAACAGCCCACCGGCCAGCCCCGCGAACGCCCCCGCCAGCACGAACGCGGCGAGCTCGTAGCGCCGGACGTTGACACCGATGAACTCGGCCCGCTCGGCGTTCTCGCGGATCGTCGTCAGCATGCGGCCGAACGGCGAGGCGACGATGCGGCGCAGGAGCCACAGGCAGGCGCCGACGAGGACCAGGCACGTGAAGTAGAAGTAGTCGGAGGTCCGGTACCCGCCGACCCAGGGCACCACCGCCGCCACCCGCTCGACCCAGTCGAAGCCCGGATAGGGGATCTCGGGCATGCCCTGCTCGCCGCCGGTGACCTCGTTCCACTTGAAGCAGATCGCCCACACGATCTGGGCGAACGCCAGCGTCAGCATCGCGAAGTAGATCCGGGTCAGCCGCACGCAGAAGAAGCCGAAGACCAGCGCGAAGAGGCCGGCGGCCAGGCCCGCGGCCGGGAAGGCCAGCAGGAAGCCCACGCCGAGCTTCTTCATGAGGATGCCGGTGGTGTAGGCGCCGACGCCGAAATAGGCGGCGTGGCCGAAGGAGACCAGGCCCGAGTACCCGACGAGGAGGTTGAGGCTGGTCGCGAAGAGGGCCCACACCACGACGTCGTTGGCCAGGAAGGTGTAGTAGCGCGATCCGAGCGCCGGTACGCCGAACGCCGCCAGGAGCACCAGCACCGCCCACGGCACGCCGCGGATCACTTGAGCGGCCGGCCCAGGAGGCCCCAGGGGCGGACGATGAGGACCGCCGCCATGAGGGCGAAGATCGAGAAGATGGAAAAGCGCGGGAAGAAGAGGATGCCGAACGAGAGCACCTGCCCGTAGATCAGCGCCCCCAGGAAGGTGCCCCAGAACGAGCCGAGGCCGCCGATGACGACGACCACGAACGCCTCCACGATGACCTCGGTGTCCATCCCGGGGACGATGGCGCGCATCGGCGAGATGAGGGCGCCGCCGAGGCCGCCGAGGAACGACGCCAGCGCGAACACGCCGGTGTAGAGCGCGTCCACGTTGACGCCGAGCGCCCCGAGCGTCTCCCGGTCGAGCGCGGCCGCGCGGATGACGCGGCCGACGCGGGTGCGCTGCAGCACGAGCCAGAACCCCAGCGCGATCGCCGGACCGAGCAGGAGGATGAAGAGGTTGTAGTGGGGGATGGTCGCGCCGAAGAGATGCGTCGCGCCGGTCAGGCCGGGCGGCCGGGAAACCGACTTCTGCTGGGTGCCCCACAGGATCTTGGCCACGTCGCTGAGGATCAGCACGAGGGCGTAGGTGAACAGGAGCTGGTACAGCTCCTCCTGGCCGTACAGGTGGCGGAACAGGAAGCGCTCCACGACGCCCCCGAGCACGGCGACGGCGGCCGCGGCGCCGAGCGCGGCCAGCCAGAACATCCCCGGCCCGGTGCCGATCCACTGGACGATCTGGTACGCGGTGTAGGCGCCGAGCATGTAGAAGGTGCCGTGGGCGAAGTTCAGCA
>JACPCH010000045.1 GCA_016179875.1 Candidatus Rokuibacteriota bacterium
CCGTCCACCGGCATCGTGGACTACGGCGAGGTGGCCGACGCCCTCGCGCGCGAGCTGCGGGCGGGCGGCGTCGAGATCCTGACTGGCGCGCGCGTGCGGGCGATCGCGCGCACCGGCGACGGCGTCGAGCTCGGCACCGACCGCGCCGCGGTGCGCGCGCGGCGGCTCGTCAACTGCGCGGGCCTGTACTCGGACGCCGTCGCGCGCCTGGCCGGGGCACGGCCCGAGGTCAGGATCATCCCCTTCCGCGGCGAGTACTACATGCTCCGGCCCGAGCGCCGGAGCCTCGTGCGCGGCCTGATCTACCCGGTGCCCGACCCCGAGTTCCCGTTCCTCGGCGTCCACCTGACGCGCACGATCCACGGCGACGTCGAGGCCGGGCCCAACGCCGTCCTGGCCTTCGCGCGCGAGGGCTACCGCTTCGCCCGCGTGAGCCCGCGCGAGCTGGCCGGCACCCTCGCCTACCGCGGCTTCTGGGCGATGGCGCGCAAGTACTGGCGCACCGGGACCTATGAAATATACCGCTCGCTCCGCAAGGCGACGTTCGTGCGGGCGCTGCAGCGCCTGGTGCCGGAGCTGAGCGCCGACGATCTCGCGCGGGGAGGCGCCGGCGTCCGTGCCCAGGCGGTGTCCCCCGACGGCTCGCTCGTGGACGACTTCCGCATCGTGGCCGACGCCGACGCGATCCACGTCCTCAACGCGCCCTCGCCCGCGGCAACCGCCTCGCTGGCGATCGGCCGCCACGTCGCGGGCCTCGCCGCGGAGCGCTTCGGGCTACCGTAGGTCATAACTCGCTCACGCGGAGACGACGAATGTTCAAGACCGGATATGTCCTGGCCGCCGTCGCTCTGTCCCTCCTCGTTCCGATCGCTCCGTCGCATGCCGCGATCCAGGAGCGTTCCGTTTCGATCGCGACCAGCGGCTCCGGATCCTTGTCCGGCACCCTCTATGTTCCTGCGCTGGCCGGCGAGGTCGCCCCCGCGCCCGGGATTCTGCTCCTGCACACCGCGGGGGGGCTGAAAGACGCCGACCGGAATTACGCGCGGCGTCTCGCGGAAGAGGGTTTTGCCGCGCTGGTTGTGTCCTATCAGATCGGTTGGGCCGCCGCGACGAACGAAGACCTGGCCAAGGCGGTGGACTGGCTTCGCAAGCAGCCGGAATGCCGCGACATGCCGGTGGGAACCGTGGGATTTTCGCTCGGCGCGAGCAAGGCGCTCCTGGTGGCGGCCCTGCGCCCGTCATCGGTCAAGGCGGTCGTGGCGTACTACGGCACCTACAATGTCGATATTTCCAAGTTCTCGGACGTCGCAAGGAGGATCCGCGAGAAGACCGGCGCTCCGACGCCGTCGCCGGTGCAAGTCGCCAGCCAGATCGGGGGTGCGATCCTCCTGCTCCAGGGGGAGAATGACGATGAAACCCCGCCCGACCAAACCAGAGAGATGCAGGCGGCGCTCAGCCGGGCCAAGAAGACGTACGAGCTGAAGATCTATCCGGGCGCGGTGCATATGTTCGAACGCGAACCGCAGTTTCATCCGCCGGGTTTTCGCACTTCCTTCGGCACGGTGACCGGCTACCAGGCGGAAGCGGCGCAAGACTCCTGGCGGAAATCGGTCGAGTGGTTGAAGCGGCACTTGCGCCCGACAGCCGGTTGATCGAGTGGCGGGATTGTCACGCGGCACCTGAACCGCGGCCGCCCAGGCGCGCGAGCACCGCCTCGGCCTCCGCCACCACGCGCTCGATCACCTCGCGGGCCGGCACGATGTCGCGGACGAGGCCCGCGCTCTGGCCGCAGGCGGCGTGGCCGTTCTCCACGTCGCCCCGCTCGCGCGCCAGCAGCGCGGCCGGGAAGCCCACGCGCTGGGCCTGGAGCGGAAAGGGCAGGATCTCGCCGACGCGCTTCTCCCACTCGCGGGTGAAGTTGTTCCGGACGGCGCGGCAGGGCTTGCCGGTCGCGCCGCGGTGGACGACGGTGCCCTCCTCGTCGATGGCCACGACCTTCTTCTTGTAGTTGTCGTGGCCCCAGGCCTCGCCGGTGGCGATGAAGCGCGTGCCCATCCAGACGCCGACGGCGCCCAGCGCCAGCGCCGCCGCGAGGCCGCGCCCGTCGGCGAGGCCGCCGGCCGCCACGACCGGCGTCGGCGCCACCGCGTCCACCACCGCCGGGATCAGCACGAGGCCGCCGATACGGCCCGTGTGCCCCCCGGCCTCGTGGCCCTGGGCGATGACGACGTCCACGCCGTTCTGCGCGTGGTCCCGCGCCTGCTTGACGTTGCCGCAGAGGGCCATGACCTTGATGCCGAGCCGGTGGGCCTCGGCGGTGACGGGGCCGGGATTGCCGAGCCCGGCGATGAGCACCGGCACCCGCTCCTCCAGGGCCACGTCGGTCCAGCCCTTGACCTGGTCGGTGAAGCGCTCGACCTCGGCGCCGGCGGCGCGGATCGTCGCGAAGAGGACGTCCACGCCGAAGGGTCTGTCGGTCGCGTCCCGCACGCGGCGGATCTCGTCGCGGAGCTCGGCGGGCGTGCCGTGGACGGCGGCGATCACGCCGAGCCCCCCGGCGGCGGAGACGGCCGCCGCCAGCGCCGAGCGGGCGACCCACCCCATGCCCGCCTGGCAGATGGGATAGCGGATGCCGAGCAGGTCACAGAGCGGCGTGTGCAGCGGGCTGCGCGTCTTCGTGGTCATGGCGTTGTCCTCCCTGGAATGTCAGCGCGCGAGGGCGACACAGATCACCCCGGCCAGCACGACCGAGGCGCCGGCCAGGCGCGGCCCGAGCCGCCCCTCGCCGAACCAGAGGCTGCCGATGAAGGCCGAGAACAGGATGGAGAGCTCGCGCGCGGCCACGACGTAGCCCACCTTCGACAGCCGGAACGCGAAGAGCACCAGCAGGTAGCTCGTCAGGTTGAACGCGGAGGCCACCAGGATCGTCCGCCAGTGCCCGCGCCACTCGCGCCGCACCGCGCCCGGCTCCCGGAGCACGACCGGCGTGAGCAGCGCGCTCATGCCGAGCCCCATGAGGCTGATGTAGGCGAACGGGTGCAGGCGCGCCACGCCCGCCTTGTCCACGAGCGAGTAGGCGGCGATCAGGAGGCCGGTCAGGAGCGCCCACGCCGTCCCGGCGCCGACGCCCGTCGCCGGCGAGCCCGGACGCACCTCGCCGAGGAGCGACAGCCCCGCGATCCCGAGCACCACCAGGGCCACGCCGAGCGTGCCGAGGGGCGAGAGGCGCTCATCGAAGACGGCGAGCGCGACGACCGGCACCAGCGCCACGCCGAGGCCGCGCGCGATCGGGTAGACGCGCGAGAAGTCGCCGGAGCGGTAGGCGCGCCCGAGCGCGTAGAAGTAGACCGCGTGGAGCACGATCGTCGCGGCCACGAACGGCCAGGCGCCCGGCGCGACCCCCTCGGCCCGGAGCCACCAGAGCCCGACCGGCAGCAGCAGGAGCGAGGCGAGCGACACCGACGACCACAGGAACACGACCTGGTCGTGCGCGCGCTTGGCGAGCGCGTTCCAGACCGCGTGGATGACCGCGGCGGCCACGACGAGGGCGAGCGCGGCGCCGGTCACGCCGTCAGACGCCGCACCAGGCGACGAGGATGGCGATCAGCCGCTCGATGGCGGCGTGGTACTGGCCGAGCGGCACGCGCTCGTCGGGGCGGTGCGCCTCGGCGATGCTGCCGGGGCCGAAGACGATCCCCGGCATGCCGCCCTGGTTGACGAGGTGGCGCAGGTCGCAGGCGAACGGCGCCGCGTGGGGCGCGCTGCCAGACGGCGCGCCCAGCGCCGCCAGCACCTCGCGGGCGAAGCCGAGGCCGGCCGGCTGCTCGGTCGCGTCGTCGTGGTGGAGGAAGGCCAGCGTCGCCGGGCGCGCGCGGAGGAACGGATCGGCCGCGTTCATCCGCGCGACCGCCTGGCGCATCGCCGCCATGACGTCGCCGATCCGCCCGAGGCCGGGCGCGAAGTAGGCGCCGCCCCGCAGAACCGCCCGCCCCGCCGTCACCGTCTCGTAGTGGCCGCCGTGCACCGTGCCGAGGACCAGCGAGAACGGCGCGCGGCCCGCGTGGAGCGGGTGCGGGACGCGCCGGTTGTAGTCGCGCTCGAGCGCCAGGAGCGTCTCGATCGCGAGCGGCAGCTTCTCGATCGCCGAGACGCCGACCTGGCGCGCGCCGTCCCAGCGCGCCCCGGGCGAGGTCGGGACGCCGGGGACCTCGAGCTGCCAGTAGAGACCGCCCGGCGTCGTCACGCACACCTGGTTCTCCGTCGGCTCGAGCACGATCGCCGCGTCCGCGCGCTGGCCGCGCGCGACGAGGTCGAGGGTGCCGTTGCCCGCGTGCTCCTCGTTGACGACCGACTGGAGCACCACGTCGCCCCGGAGGCGCACGCCCGCCTCGCCGAGGCACGCCAGGGCCTCGACCGCCGCGCAGAGCCCGGCCTTCATGTCGGCCGAGCCCCGGCCGTACAGGAACCCGTCGCGGACCTCGGCGCCGAAGGGATCCACCGTCCATTCGGCGCGCGGCTCGACCGTCACCGCGTCCATGTGGCCGTTGAGGATCAGCGAGCTGCCGCCGCCGGCGCCGGGCCAGCGCGCGGTGAGGTTGGGGCGACCCCGATACGTGAGCACGTCCTCCAGCCCGCTCGCGCGGAGCGCGTCCAGCGTCGGCAGCTCGGCGTACGGCAGGATCAGGTCGTGCCGCCAGTGGGTCGGGTACTGCGCGACGTCCGGGTACGCGGCGAACAGGCGCTCGAGCCGCGGCTCCTCGAGGTCCACGGCCAGGCCCAGCGCCTCGACCCGGCGCGCCAGCGCCAGCTGCCCCGGCCCCTCCTCGCCCGTGAGGCTCGGCACCCTCACCAGCTCCTGCAGGAAGCGCGTCGCGTCTTCCCGGCGCCGGCGCGACACCGCCAGCGCGGCGGCGGCCGCGCGCGCGGCCGTCACTTCGCGAGCCACACCTGGTCGAAGCTCGAGTACATGGAGATCGGGCCGACGAAGAGGTCCTGGACGCGGCGGTTCACGACGCTCACGGTGGGCATCTCCATCAGCCAGATCACCGGCAGGTCGTTCACGAGCAGCTCCTGCACGCGCCGGTAGAGCTGGGCGCGCGCCGCGGGGTTCATCTCGCGCCCGGCCTGGGCGAAGAGCGCGTCCACCTCGGGGTTCACGTAATTCATCGAATTGGTGAACGGCACGCCCTTCTTGATGTTCCCCGAGATGTACGTGCGCTCGACGCCGATCGCCGGGTCGGCGTAGTTGTTGCTGAACGTCGAGGTGAGCTGGAAGTCCCAGTCCGTATAGATGCGCCGGAGCCAGCCCGACAGGTCCGAGGCGCGCGTCGTCACCCGGATGCCCACCTTACCGAGCTGCTGCTTGAGATACTCGGCCAGCCGCACCCAGTTCTCGCCGTACGGCAGGAAGTCCTGCGTCAGCTCGAACCGCACCCCGCCCGCGCCGCGCCGGTAGCCCGCCTCGTCGAGCAGCCGCTCGGCGCGCGCCGGGTCGTAGGGGTACGCGGTCACGCCGGCGTGGTAGAAGGGCTGGCCGCTCGAGATCGGCCCGGTGGCGGGCTTGCCGACGCCGAACCAGATCGTGTTGGCGACCACGCCCCGGTCGATCGCGTGCGCGAGCGCGCGCCGCACCCGCACGTCGCCGAGGATCTTGTCGCGCAGGTTCAGCTCGAGCCAGACGATCGGGCCGAGCGCCTCGTAGCCCCGGTCCGAGGTCGTCAGGTGCGGGAGCTTCGCGAGCCGGCCGATCTCCGGCTCGGGCACGGCGCCGGCCGGCGCCAGATCGACCTCGCCCGTTTCGAGCGCGGCGACGCGCGCGCCGCCGTCGGGGATGACCTTGTACACGAGGCGGTCGAGGTACGGCCGGCCGGGCTTCCAGTAGTCGGGGTTCTTCGAGAGCACGAGGTGGCTGCCGCGCGCCCACTCGGTGAGCTTGAACGGCCCGGTGCCCACCGGCGCGTTGTTGAACGGGCTCTTCTTGAAGTCCGCCGCCTTCTCGAGCAGGTGCTTCGGCAGGATCGGCACCTCGGTCGGCTGGAAGACCGAGAGGAAGAACGCCTGCGGCGCGCCGAGGTGGAACACCACGGTGTGGTCGTCGGGCGTCTCGATGGACTTGAGGTCGCGGAAGTTCGTCCGGCCGCGCGCGTGGAGCGGGCGGATCACCTGCTCGACGGAGAACTTCACGTCGGCGCTCGTCATGGGCTTGCCGTCGTGGAACCTGACGCCCCGGCGGAGCCGGAACGTCCACGCGAGGCCGTCCGCCGACACGAGCCACGACTCGGCGAGCGACGGCACCGGCTTCATGCCCCACTCGTACGCCAGCAGGCTCTCGAAGATCTTGCTCGCCACCAGCGCCGTCGGCACGGCGGTCGTGCCGATCGTCGTCAGCGTCACCGGCTCGGGGTGGTAGGAGAGCACGAGCGTGCCGCCGGCCTTCCCCTGCGCCGCGGCCGCGCCGGCCGTCGTGAGGAATGTCAGGACCGCCGCCAGAAGCGTCGTCAGCGTTCGCATGGGGAACCCTCCGCGGGAGAGTGTAACCGAAAACCCCTCTGTTGACAGGGGTTTGCGGATCAAGTAGAGTGTGGCACCTATGATCACCGTCCCGGCGCGCCGCGTGAAGCAGTTCGGGGTCGAGTTCTACCAGGCGGGGCTCAGCGCCAAGGACATCGACCGGCTCGTGAAGTTCGAGGTGCTTGGCTACTCGGGCGGGCCGAAGGACGAGGAGCCGAAGAAGAAGAGCCGGACCGGCGCGCGCTCGCGCGTGAACTGGGACATGCTCGAGAAGCGCATCGGCGAGAGCGAGGCCGCCTACCAGCGCCCGGTCATCCGCCGGAAGATCGACGAGCTGGTGGCCTACTATCGCGAGTGCAAGGACGCGGCGACGCTGCCGGCGATCCCCGGCGCGGTCATCATCACCTCCGAGAAGCGGTTCACGTTCACGCCGGTGGCCGGCCACCACGACCTGGGCCTCCTGCAGATCCCGGAGGAGCACGGGGTGCTCCGCGTGCTCGACGGCCAGCACCGGCTGCTCGCGCTCCACGCGCTCAGCCAGCAGGGCGATCCCATCAGCATCGAGGTCCCGGCCGTGCTCTTCGACTCGCTCGACGCGCGGCAGATCGTCGAGCTGTTCGTGACGATCAACGCCAAGCACACGCGCCTGAACCCGTCGCACATCATCAGCCTGGCCGGCCGCAAGCTCTACCCCGACGCGAACCAGGCGCTCGCGCACGACGTGATCCGCTCGCTCAACGAGGACGACACCTCGCCGCTCCACGGCGAGATCAAGATGCTCGGCACCGGGCGCGGCCGCGTGAGCCAGGCGCCGCTCGCCGAGGAGATCGTGGACTTCCTCGAGACGGTGGAGAAGCTGGGCAGCGGCGGCCGCATCCAGGAGCTGCGCCAGAACGCCAAGCGGTTCTTCCTGAACTACGTCAAGGCGCTGTCCACGACCTTCCCGTTGGCGTGGGCGGGGCGCAAGTACTCGATCAAGACCGGTGCGGCGCTCCGCGCCTTCATCCGCACGGCGCCCGACGTCATGGCGCGCGCCAAGGAGCTGCGGCGCGACCCGTTCGACCTCAACGCGATCCGCGAGGCGCTCAAGCCCTGGGCCGAGCGCCTGCGCGACCGCCGGTTCGAGACCGAGGGCGAATGGAAGCTGAAGCTGGCCGGCGGCACCCGCGGCACCGTCGAGATCCTCACGCGCGAACTGCGCGACGCCCTGCGTTAGCGGGTCGCGCAGCGATCGCCCTCCTGGCCAGCTCGACGTCCGCCGGCCGGGTCCGGTCATCCCGGGCGTCACGGTGATAGGCCCGACGCCGGGTGGGAAGCGGGAACGTCAGCACGTGTCAGTTCAGACGGCGCCGTCCTTCTTGAGCGCCGCGATGTCCTCGGCCGAGTAGCCCAGCTCGCGCAGGATCTCGTCGGTGTGCTCGCCGTGCCGGGGCGCCGGGCGGCGGATGGCGCCGGGGGTGCGCGAGAGCGTGGCCGGCAGCCCCTGCACCCGGATCTCGCCGCGCTCGGGATGGCGCACGGGCTGGGCCATGCCGAGATGCTGGATCTGCGGGTCCTCGAAGACCTGCTTG
>JACPCH010000054.1 GCA_016179875.1 Candidatus Rokuibacteriota bacterium
TCAACACCAGCACGCTCGGCCCGGACTACTGGAAGCCGACGGTGCGGCTGCCCGGGACGGGCGGCGCCAACGACCTCGCCGCGCTCTGCCGCGAGATGATCATCGTCACCGCGCACGAGCGGCGGCGCTTCGTCCCGCGCGTGGACTTCGTGACCAGCCCGGCGTGGCTCGGCGGCGGCGCCTCGCGCCGGGCCGCCGGCCTCCTCTTCGGCGGCGTCTCGCGCGTGGTCACCACGCTCGGCATCCTCGGCTTCGATCCGGAGACGAAGCGCATGCGGATGGAGGCCGTCCACCCGGGCGTGACGCCCGACGCGGTCCGCCAGAACACGGGCTTCGAGCTCCTCGAGGCCCCGCGTCTCGAGACCACGGATCCGCCGTCGGACGACGAGCTGGCGATGCTGCGCGCGCTCGATCCCGAGCGGCGGTTCCTGGGCTGACCGGACCCGCGGGAGGCGCGATGCACTGGGGACTCGCGCTCAAGAACTTCGTCGGCCCGGCCGAGACGCCGGACGTGGACGCGCTCTACGCCTACGCCGAGCGCGCCGAGGCCCTCGGCTTCGAGTCGCTCTGGGCCTGGGACCACGTGATCCTCGGCGTCGAGCCGGCCTTCCCGATCCTCGACGCGGTCGGCCTCCTCACCGCCATCGCGGCACGCACGCGCCGGATCAAGCTCGGCACCGGCGTCATGGTCCTGCCGCTCCGGAACCCGACGATCGCCGCCAAGGCCCTCGGCACCCTCGACGTGATCTCGAACGGCCGGCTGATCCTCGGGATCGCGTCGGGCTGGTACGCGCGCGAGTTCGACGCGGTCGGCGTGCCGTTCAAGCAGCGGGGACGGCTCTTCGAGCGGAACCTCGAGATCCTGACGCGGCTCTGGACCGAGGACCGCGTGTCGCTCCAGGCCGACGAGTTCAACCTGCGCGAGGCGGTGATGCGGCCGCGGCCCATCCAGCGGCCTCGACCGCCCATCCTCATCGGCGGCTACGTCGACGCGGTCCTGAAGCGCGTGGCCACCCGGGGCGACGGCTGGCTCACCTACTTCTACACGCCGGAGAGCTACCGGACGGCGTGGGAGAAGATCGTCGGGTTCGCCCGCGCGGCCGGGCGCGACCCCCGGACGCTGACCGGCACGAACCAGCTCGCGATCTACGTCGGCCGCTCGCGCGCCGAGACCGAGGCGCCGATGCGCCAGTGGCTCCAGACCGAGTGGGACATCGCGGCGTGGAGCGAGTCCACGATCGAGCACGCGATCCGCGGCAGCGTGGACGAGTGCGTGGCCCAGCTCCGGGCCCACGTGGACGCGGGCGTGGACCGGATCATCCTGATCCCCTACCGCTACCAGCCCGAGCAGGTCGAGCTGATCGCGCGCGAGATCCTGCCGAGGCTCCGGTGACCGACCGGCGCGAGGCGTTCGCCCGCATCATCCGGCTCGAGCCCGGGCGCACGGCGCTCCTGGTCGTGGACATGCAGCGCGGGTTCGTGGCGCCGGGCGAGGCGATGGAGGTGCCCCAGGCGCGCGCGGCCGTCCCGGCGATCCGCGCGCTCGTGGACCTCTTCCGCGCCCGGCGCCAGCCCGTGGTCTTCACCGAGTTCGTGTACTCGCCGAGCGCGCCGCTCCTGATCGGCGAGCTCCATCCCGAGCACCGGCCCGCCCCGCCGGGCGCCCCGACGGGCTTCGGCCGGCCGTCGGGCTCCTGCCTCGAGGGCACGCCGAGCGCCGACACGGTGGACGAGCTGCGGCCGGCGCCGGGCGAGCTGGTGGTGCGCAAGCGCTGGTACGACGGCTTCGCCGGCACGCCGCTCGACGGCGCGCTCCGGGCCCGCGGCGTGACCTCGCTGGTCGTCACGGGCACGATGACCGACGTCTGCGTGCTGGCGACCGTCGTCGGCGCCGTCAGCCGCGAGTACCGGGTCACGGTCGTCGAGGACGGCGTCGCCACGCTTTGGCCCGAGATCCAGCGGGCGACTCTTGATATCATCGGACGCGCCTACGGCCGGGTCGTCCCGGCCCAGGACGTCGTGGGGGAGGTCTCGGGATGGTGACGTTCGCGGGGGTCATGCCGGCCAACATCCTGCCGTTCAAGGCCGACCTCTCGATCGACGAGCCGGCCTACCGGAGGCACCTCCGCTGGCTGGCCGACCAGCGCGGCGTCACCGGGATCGTCGCCAACGGCCACGCCGCGGAAGTCTCGTCGCTCTCGCGCGAGGAGCGCCGGCGCGCCCTCGCGATCGCGCTCGACGAGGTCGCCGGTGCCTGCCCGGTGGTCGCGGGCGTCTACGCCGACGGCACGGCCGAGGCCGTGGAGCTGGCGCGCGACGCCAAGGCGGCGGGCGCCGCGGGCGTGCTGGTCTTCCCGCCGACGCTCTTCATGTGGGGCGCCCAGCAGAAGCCCGAGATGGCGCTGCGCCACGTCTCGGAGATCGCGGCCAAGGCGGACCTCCCGCTCGTCGTCTTCGAGTACCCGCCGGCCTCGGGCATCGGCTACTCTGCCGAGACGCTGGCGAAGCTGGCGGAGATTCCACAGGTAGCCGCCGTCAAGGACTGGTCGAACGACATCGTCGCCTTCGAGCAGAACCTGAGAGCGCTGCGCGCCACCGGCCGCCCGGTGGCGATGCTCTCCTCGTTCACGATGTCGCTCATGGCCACGTTCCTGCTCGGCGCCGACGGCGCGATCTCGGGCATGGGGAGCGTCGCGGCCGATCTCCAGGCCGAGCTGTTCGCGGCGTGCCAGAAGGGCGACCTCGACGCCGCGCGGCGCGTGAACGACCGGCTGGCCCCGCTCGTCTCCGTCTTCTACGCGCCGCCGTTCGTGGACATGCACAACCGGATGAAGGAGGCGCTCGTGCTGCTCGGGCGCATCCCGGCCGCGCACGTGCGGCCGCCGCTCACGCCGGTGTCGGCCGCCGAGCGCGCGGCCATCGGGCGCGCGCTCGCCGCCGCGCGCCTGGAATAACCCGCGGCTCACCCCCGACACGGGACGGAGGACGCGCGCGATGGCGGAGCGCTGGCGCGACGAACCCTGGGCGACTGATCTGTGGTGGAGCGGGAAGACGACGCGGCGGCGCGTCCTCGGGCTCGGCGCGACGGCCGCCGGCGCGCTCGGGGCGACGCTCCTGGTGCCGCCGCCGTGGCGCGCCGCCTTCGGCCAGGCCCGGCCGTACAAGATCGGCACGATGCAGCCGCTCTCGGGCCCCACCGCCGCCGGCGGCAAGACGGCGCTGGTCGGCACGCAGATGGCGGTCGAGCGGATCAACCGCACGGGCGGCGTCAACGGCCGGCCGATCGAGCTGGTGATCGCCGACTACGAGTCCAAGCCCGACGTCGGGCGGCGCAAGGCCGAGAAGTTCGTCAGCGAGGACAGGATCGACGCCCACCAGGGCGGCTTCATGTCCAACGTCTGCCTGGCCTGCATGCCGGTCTGGGAGGAGCACAAGATCGTCAACATGATCGGGGTGTGCCTCGACACGACGATCACCACGACCCGCTGCAGCCGCTACACCTTCCGCCCCTTCGACTACGCGCCCGCCCAGGCGGTGGCCTTCGCGCCCTACCTCGTCAACAAGCTCGGCAAGCGCTGGCACATCGCCTATCAGGACTACGCGTTCGGGCAGTCCGCGCGCGACGCCTACGTCGCCGAGATCAAGCGGGCGGGCGGCGAGGTGGTGGGCGGCACCGGCATCCCGCTGGGCACCGCGGACATGACGCCCTTCCTCTCGAAGATCTCCGGCAACTTCGACGGCCTCTTCGGCGTCTTCGCCGCCAAGGACGCCGTGACGGTCGCCACCCAGGCCTACGACCTCGGGCTCACGAAGAAGTACCGGTGGGCGGGTGACGGCTCGATCGCCGAGTCCACCAACCTGCCGGCGATCGGGAGCAAGATCGAGGGCTTCATCGGCCAGAACCGCTACCTGCCGGTGTTCGAGGGACCGCTCAACACCTCGTACCACCGGAGGTTCTTCGACGAGGCGGTGGCGGCGCTCAAGAAGATCGACCCGACGGGACCAACGCCCGACCGCTTCGTCCAGTCGAACTTCGAGTCGATGAACTTCCTCAAGCTCGGCATCCAGAAGTCGGGCTTCCAGGGGCGCCAGGACTCGGCGAAGCTGATCGCCGCGCTGGAGGGCCTCGAGGTCAAGGAGAGCGACGACTTCCCCCAGGGCGACAAGTCGATCCGCCGGGAGGACCACCAGGCCTTCATCCGCCAGTTCATCTTCGAGATGCGGGGCGGCAAGCACCGGATCATCGAGGTGGTGCCCAGGGAGAAGACGGTCTTCCCGGCCGCCTGCAAGTTCGCGTAGAATGCGGTACCTTCCGGTGACCCCTTGAAGGAGGATGACTGATGGCCGAGCGTTGGCAGGACGAACCGTGGGCGAAGGACATGTGGTGGAGCGGCAAGACGACGCGGCGCCGCTTTCTGGGACTCTCGGCGGCCACCGCCGGCGCCGTCGGCGCGACCATGCTGGTGCCGGCGCCGTGGCGTGAGGCGTTCGGCCAGGCGAAGCCCTACAAGCTCGGCACGCTCCAGCCGCTGTCGGGGACGGCGGCACCCGGCGGCAAGACCGCGCTCGTGGGCATTCAGATGGCCGTGGACCGCATCAACAAGGGGGGCGGCGTCAACGGCCGCCCGATCGAGCTGCTGATCGGCGATTACGAGTCGAAGCCCGACGTCGGCCGCCGCAAGGCCGAGCGGCTCCTCGTCGAGGACAAGATCGACGCCCACGCGGGCGGGTACCTGTCCAACGTCTGCCTCGCCTGCATGCCGCTCTACGAGGAGCACAAGGTGGTCAACATCATCACCGTGTGCCTGGACACGACGATCACGACGAGCAAGTGCAGCCGGTACACCTTCCGGCCCTTCGACTTCGCCCCCTCCCAGGCCGTCGCCGCCGGGCCGTACATGGTCGGCAAGATGGGAAAGAAGTGGCACATCGTCTACGCCGACTACGCGTGGGGCCAGTCCACCAAGGACGCCTACGTGGAGGCGGTCAAGAAGAACGGCGGCGAGATCGTCGGCACCACGGGGATCCCGCTCGGCACCGCCGACATGACGCCGTTCCTCTCGAAGATCAGCGGCAGCTTCGATGGGCTGTTCGGCATCTTCTTCGGCCCGCAGGGCATCGCCTTCATCACCCAGAGCTTCGACCTCGGGCTCTCGAAGAAGTACCGGCTCGCCGGCGACGGGGCGATGGCGGTGTCCACCAGCCTGCCCGCGATCGGCGCCAAGGGCGACGGCTTCGTCGGTCTCGACCGCTACGTGCCGGTCCTGGAGGGCGTGCTGAACACGCCGCACCACAAGCGGTTCCTCGACGACGCGGTGCCCCGCCTCAAGGCCATCGACCCGAGCGGCCCGATGCCGGACCGCTACGTCCAGTCGAACTACGAGGGCGTCAACGCCCTCAAGATCGGCATGCAAAAGTCGCGGTTCCGCGGGCGCGAGGACACGATGAAGCTCATCGAGGCCCTCGAGGGCCTCGAGATGAAGGAGGGCGACGACTTTCCCGTCGGGGACAAGCTCCTCCGCAAGGAGGACCACCAGGCGTTCCAGCGCGAGTTCCTCTACGAGGTCCGCGGCGGCAAGTACAAGATCCTGGAGGTCGTCCCCAAGGAAAAGACGGTCGTTCCGGCCGCGTGCAAGTTCGCCTAGCGTGACCGTTTCCCAGAGCAACGCCGCCCCGGCCGACGGCCGGGGCGGCGCCCCGATCCTCCGGACGGAGGGCCTGACGGTTCGCTTCGGCGGGCTCACCGCCCTCGACAACGTCTCGCTCGCCGTCCCGCCGGGCGAGATCCGCGCGATCATCGGCCCGAACGGCGCGGGCAAGTCCACCCTCTTCAACTGCGTGACCGGCGTGCTCCGCCCGACCGCCGGGCGGATCGTCTTCGAGGGCGAGGACATCGCCGGGCTCCCGCCCCACCGGATCTCCAGGAAGGCGATCGCGCGCTCCTACCAGATCACGAACATCCTGCCCGGCGCCACCGTGCTCGAGAACGTGCGGATCGCCGTCCAGTCGCGGCACCACGCCTGGAACCTCCTCCGCCACCACCGCTCCTACGCCGACGTGCTCGACCGAGCCCGCGCCGTCCTCGACGCCGTCGGCCTGCGGGCGGACGAGGAGGAGCTGGCGGCGAACCTGTCGCACGGCGCCCAGCGCAACCTCGAGATCGGGATCGCGCTGGCGACCGAGCCGCGGCTCCTCTGCCTCGACGAGCCGACCGCGGGGATGAGCGTCGCCGAGACCCGCGCGACCGTCGAGCTGGTCCGGCGCATCGCCCGGAATCTCACCATCCTCATCGTCGAGCACGACATGGAGGTGGTGATGGGCCTCGCCCAGACGATCACGGTGCTCCACTATGGCGAGGTGCTGGCCGAGGGCGCGCCCGCCGAGATCCAGGCCAACCCGCGCGTCCAGGAGGTCTACCTCAAGACCTGATGCTGGCGCTGGAGAACGTCCACACGTATTACGGCAAGTCGCACATCCTGCACGGGGTGTCCATCGAGGTCCGCCCGGGCGAGGTCGTGGGCCTGCTCGGCCGGAACGGCGTCGGCAAGAGCACCACGCTCAAGACCATCATGGGGCTCGTCCGGCCGGCCGAGGGGCGCGTGGCGTTCGAGGGCCGCGGCATCGGCGGGATGGCGCCCCACCGCCTGGCCCACCTCGGCATCGCCTACGTGCCCGAGGACCGGCGGATCTTCCGCCTGCTCACCGTGCTCGAGAACCTCCGCACCGGCCTCGACCGCCCGGGCCTCACCGACCGGCGGCGGGAGGAGCTGCTCCAGAAGGTCTACGGGAGCTTCCCGGTGCTGCGCGAGCGCCGCGACCAGGCCGGCGGCACCCTCTCCGGCGGCGAGCAGCAGATGCTCGCGATCGCCCGCGCGATGATGCTCGAGCCGAAGATCATCCTGCTCGACGAGCCGACGGAGGGGCTCATGCCCCGCATGGTGAGCCAGATCCGCGACATCATCCAGGTCCTGCACCGCGACGGGGTCGCGATCCTCCTGGTCGAGCAGAACGTGCCGCTCACGCTCGAGGCGTCGAGCCGCGTCTACATCATGGAGAAGGGCGTCGTGCGCCACCACGCGCCGGCGGCGGAGCTGCGGGCGAACCAGGCCGTGATCCACCAGTACCTGGGGGTGTAGCGGTGGCCATTCCGTTCGACCAGATCCTGATCCAGACCGTCAACGGCCTCGTGAACGGCATGATCCTGGCCCTCGTCGCCTCGGGGCTGACGCTGATCTTCGGGATCATGGACGTCGTCAACTTCGCCCACGGCGATCTCGTGATGCTCGGCGCCTTCGTCGGCGCCACGACGATCGCGGCCACCGGGAGCTTCTGGCTCGCGTTCCTGGTGGCGGCGCTCGTCATCGCCGTGTTCGGCGCCGCGCTCCAGGCCTCGACGCTCCGGCCGCTCCTGGGCCGCGACCCGCTCACCACGATCCTCGCGACCTTCGGCATCTCGCTCGTGCTCCAGAAGTACGCGCTCTGGCAGTGGGGCCCCTCGGCGCGCAAGATCCAGGAGCCGATCACCGGCCAGTTCGCGATGTTCTACCTCGAGTACCCGTGGTACCGGGTCGCGACCGCCTTCTTCGCCGGCGCGATCATCGGCGCCTTTTGGCTGTTCCTGAAGTACGGCCGGTACGGCATCTGGATCCGGGCGACCATGCAGGACCGCATCATGGCCTCCGCGATGGGGATCCCGGTCCCGCTGGTCCACACCGCCGTCTTCGCGATCGGCGCCGCGATGGCCGCCGCCAGCGGCGTGCTCTTCGGCCCGCTCGGCGGCGTGACGCAGACGATGGGCTTCGACTTCACGCTGCGCGCGTTCATCGTCGTCGTCGTGGGCGGCATGGGCAACCTCGGGGGCTCGATCCTCGCGGCCATCTTCATCAGCCTGCTCGAGGCCTACGCGTCGATCATCGTGAGCCCCTCGCAGGCCGTCATCGTCTCCTTCATGGCCCTGATCCTCACGCTCCTGTTCCGGCCCACGGGCCTGTTCGTCCCGACCCCATCCTCATCTGGGGCCTGCTGGCGATGTCGTCGGACATCCTGATCGGCTACACGGGCATGGTGTCGTTCGGCCACTCGGTCTTCTTCGGGATCGGCATGTACGGCGCCGCCGCCGCGCTCCTCACGGTGCGCCCGCCGAATCTGTGGCTCGCGCTTCTCTACGGCCTCGTCGCCGCCGCCCTGGTGGCGGTCTTCGTCGCGTACTTCTCGACGCGGCTCCGCGACATCTACTTCGCGATCACCACGCTCGTCTTCTCGCAGATCTTCTACGTGATCATCTTCACCTGGACGGAGGTGACCGGCGGCGAGAACGGCCTGACCTTCCGCCAGCCGCCCCTCGCGATCCCCGGCGTGCCGTCGGCCGCGTTCACGCCGGTCACGCTCCACTGGTTCGTGCTGGGTGTGGTGACGCTCTCCTACCTGCTGCTGCGCCGGGTCACCCAGTCGCCCTTCGGCATGGTGCTCCAGTCGATCCGCGAGAACGAGCCGCGCACCCGCGCCATCGGCTACCACGTGGAGCGCTACAAGATCGTGGCGGTGATGCTCTCGGGGCTCGTCGCGGGGCTCGCCGGCGTGCTCTACGCGATCCAGAACAAGTTCGTCGCGCCGGACTTCGTCTTCTTCGTCGTCTCGGGCGAGGTCGTCATCTTCAACGTGATGGGCGGGATGGGCACGCTGGTCGGGCCCGTGGCGGGCGCGGCGTTCTTCCTGCTGTTGCGCGAGGGCCTCTCGCGCTTCTGGACCGAGTACTACCTGATCCCGGTCGGCATCATCTTCACCCTGATGGTGATCTGGATCCCGCAGGGCCTGCTCGGCTTCGCCAAGCGCCGGCTGAACCAGTAGGCCGCGGCCGGCGGCTCATGGCCCCTTGAGCACTCTCGCGATCGTGTCGGTCAGGTCGGCGACCGTGAACGGCTTCTGGAGCACGGGGCCGAGCCGCGGGTGGCCGACCCACTCCTCGTGGTCCTCGAGGTAGCCCGAGACGTAGAGCACCTTGATGCCCGGCCGCGCGGCGACGACGCCCTGGACGACCTCGTCGGTGGCGGGCCCCGGCCTGGCCACGCTCGCGATCACCAGATCCATCGCGCCCGGATAGAGCGCGCCGAGCTGGAGGGCGTGGGCCCGGTCGCGGGCCTCGAGCACCTCGTAGCCGTGCATCTGGAGGATCTCGCGGATGAGCATCCGCACCTCGCCCTCGTCCTCGACGAGCAGCACCGTGCGCCCGGCCCCGGCGGTGGCCTCACCGGCCGCGGGCGCCGGCGTCTCCTCCGGCTCCGGGCCCTCGTCGTACACCGGGAGGTAGATCGTGAACGTCGAGCCCTCGCCGGTGTCGCTCGCGACCTCGATCCGGCCGCCGTTCTGGGTCACCACGTCATACACGGTCGAGAGCCCGAGGCCGGTGCCCTTGCCCGGCTCCTTGGTGGTGAAGTACGGCTCGAACATGCGCTCGCGCGTGACGGCGTCCATGCCCGAGCCGGTGTCGCTCACGGAAAGCAGGACCTCCTCGCCCGCGCGGCAGGTCTCGAGCGTGAGCCGCCCGCCGTTCGGCATCGCGTCGCGCGCGTTGACGACGAGGTTCATCAGCACCTGGCCCATCTGGCCCTGGTTCACGTTGACGCGCCCGAGCGCGGGGTCGAGCCGGGTCACGACCTCGATGCGCTCGCCCACGATCGGCTGGAGCACGCGGGCGACGTTGGCCACGAGCTGGTTCAAGTCCACCGGCGTCGCCGCGGCCGGCTGCCGGCGCACCGCGGCGAGGACGTCCTGGGCCAGCGCGATGCCCCACTCGGTCGCCTTCTTGATGGACTCGGCGTTGCCGCGCAGCGGATCGTTCGGGCGCAGCCCGCGGAGGATCAGCTCGCTGTAGCCGGTGACGACCGCCAGGATGTTGTTCAGGTCGTGGGCGACGCTCCGCGCCAGACGGCGCAGGCGCTCATTCTCGGCCAGCACCTCGTCGAGCTTCGGGGCGTGCCCCGGCACCGGGAGCGCGGCGCGCTCGGGCATCATCGCCGCGGCTCCTCGCGGCGGTCCGCGCCGGCCGGGGGCTCCGCGACGAGGGGCAGGACGATGGTGAAGGTGGTGCCGCGGCCCTCGGCGCTCCGGAAGCCGATGCTGCCTCCATGGTCCTCGACGATCTTGTGGGCGAGGGCGAGCCCGAGCCCGGTGCCGCCCTCGCGCGTGGTGTAGAAGGGGTGGAACACCCGGTCGCGGTCGGACGCGGCGATGCCGCACCCGGTGTCCTCGATCTCGACCTTCACGCCGCGGTCGCCGCCGCGGCGGCGGGCGGCCAGGGGCGCGTCGGCGGCGTCGGCCCAGCCCGCGCGCAGCGTGAGCCGGCCGCGCGGCCCGGTGGCCTCGAGCGCGTTGGCGACCAGGTTCACGAACACGCGGTAGAGCCCCTCGGCGTCGGCCTGGATCGGCGGCACGTCGCGGGCGTACTGGCGCCGGACCTCGATCGCCTTGGCGTCGAGCTGGTGAGTGTACAGCTCGAGCGCGCGCTCGAGCAGCTCGGGGAGGCGCACGAGCCCGAAGGCCAGGCGCGTCGGGCGGGCCAGCTCGAGCAGCCGCTCGACGATGACGTTGATGCGCTCGAGCTCGCGCGGCACCACGCTCTGGAACTTCTGGCGGAAGCCGGGGTCGTCGAACCGCCGGTCGAGGTGCCGGCTGAACGTGAGCAGCGACGTCAGCGGGTTCTTGATCTCGTGGGCGAGGCCGGCGGCGAGCGTGCCGAGCGCCGCGAGCTGGTCGGAGCGCCGGAGGTCGCTCTCGAGCCGCCGCACGAGCGTGAGGTCCCGGAACACGCCGATGACGCCGAGGTCCTTGCTCTCGCCGCCCTTGAGGGGCGTCGTGCTGAACTCGATCGGCACGGTGCTCCCGTTGCGCCGCCGGAGCGTGAGCGTCAGGTTCGCGATCGGCGCCCGGCTCGCCAGCGTGTCCATGAGCACGTCGGAGAGCTCCGGCGTGTGGGCGAAGACCTCGGTGCAGTAGCGGCCGGCGACCTCGCCGCGGAAGTACCCGGTGAGGAGCTCCGCGGCCGGGTTGAGCGTCACCACCCGGCCGTCGAGGTCCACCGTGACGATGCCGTTCGGCATCGAGGCCAGGATGCTGTCCGCGTAGGTCTTGAGGTCGGCCAGCTCCTCGAACTGCCGCGTCAGCTCGGCGTGCGCCTCCTCCAGCGCCGTCCGCTGCTGGAAGAGCTGGACCGCCATGTGGTTGAACGCCGCCGCCAGGCGCCCGATCTCGTCGGCGGTGGCCGGCTCGATGCGCTGGGCCAGCTCGCCGCGCGAGATCGCCGCCGCGCCTTCGGCCAGCGCGCGCACCGGGCCGGCGATCCGCCGGGCCATCACGGCGGCGGCCACGCCGCCGAGCAGCAGGATGACCAGCGTCAGCGCGCCGAGCTCGAGGCGCGTGCGGAGGATCTCGGCGTCCATCCGGCCCCGCGAGAGGCCGATCCGCACGCCGCCCCACTGCCGGCCGTCCACCATGACCGGCACCGCGAACTCGGAGACCGACGGGTGCCGCCGCTCGCCCAGCGCCTCCCCCACCCGCTCGGGGCGGCGGCTGTGGGCCGCGATCTTCCCGTCGGCGTCGAGCACGCTCGCGTACACGACGTCGGCCTCCGCCCCGACCCGGGCGACGTTCTGCTCCAGCGCGGTGAAGTTGTAGAGGAGCAGCGGGCCGTAGGACATCGCGGCCAGGTTCCGGGCCAGGACCTCACCCCGCCGCTGCAGCTCCCCGACGATGGCCGCGCGCTGGCGCTGCTCCACCACCACCAGGACCGCCGCCATCACCAGCGCGAGCACCAGGAGCGTGCCGCCGAGGAACTTGGCGTGCAGCGAGCGCAGAATCACCGGGCGCGCTCCAGCCAGATCTTGCGGAACGGGATGTACGGGTCGCCGAGGCCGTTCACCTCGACCGAGCGCACGTAGGGCTGGAACAGCCGCTCGTAGGTGTGGTGCATCATCGGGATCAGCGGCGCGTCGTCGAGCACGAGCTGCTCGACCTTGCGGTAGAGCTCGACCCGGCGCTGGAGGTCCGGGGCGCTCCGCGCGGCCAGCAGCAGGTCGTCCACCGAGGGGTTCGCGTAGCGAAAGAAGTTGCGCGGGCTGCGCGAGTGGAAGAGCTTGAACAGGAAGTTGTCGGGGTCCGGCACGTCCGCGTACCAGGCGTAGAGAAACACCGGCAGCCGCCCCTCATCGAGCGCCCGCGAGTAGGAGGGCCAGTCGGTCAGGTAGTGGATCTCGCTCCGGATCCCGACGGCCTCGAGGTAGCGCTTGATCCGCTCGTACTCGCGCGCCAGCCCCTCGTGCTTCACGCTCGACCAGATCGCGACCGGCGGCAGGCCGTGCCCGCCGGGGTACCCGGCCTCGGCCAGGAGCTCGCGGGCCTTCCGCGGGTCGTGCGGGTAGCCGCGCAGGCGCGGGTTGTAGCCCTGCGTGCCCGGCGGCAGGATCCCGCGCGCCGGCGCGAAGCGCCCCGCAAACACCTCCTCGATGATCGCCTCGCGATGGATCGCGTAGAGCAGCGCCTGGCGCACCCGGCGGTCGTCGAGCGGCTTGACGCGGGTGTTGAGCCCGTAGAACCGCACGCTGATCATCGGCCGC